>NZ_JBXUGL010000007.1:0-97587 GCF_057180505.1 Chryseobacterium sp. HNCC26DJ241
ATAAGTCCGAATGCTCCATTTTCATTATGATCAATAATCAATACCACTGATCGTGAAAAAATATCACCAGAAATATCAGGTGTGGAAATTAATATTTTACCTTTGTAAGAAGAATTCATATTCAAATATAAAAAATTATATGGAAAACCTTCATGATAAAAGGAAAGTTTATGAGAAATCTCAGCTTTTGGAAAGCGAGATTAGAGGAAATCCAATGGAGCAGTTTCGGAATTGGTTTTTAGAAGCCTCAGAAAATCAAGACATCTATGAAGCTAATGCAATGGCTCTGTCTACAGTAGAAAATGATGGTTGTCCCAGAACAAGGATGGTTTTGTTGAAGGCTTATACATGGGAAGGTTTCATATTTTATACTAACTATAATAGTAAAAAGGGTAGATCTATTGAAAGTAATAAAAAAGCGTGTTTGCATTTTTTTTGGCCAAATATGGAACGGCAGATTACAATTAAAGCAGAACTGGAAAAAGTACCGGAAAATCTTAGCGATGGATATTTTCACTCCCGACCAAAGGGAAGTCAGCTTGGTGCTGTAGTTTCTCCTCAAAGCGAAACAATTCCTAATAGAGAGTTTTTAGAAGAAAAATTAAAAAATTTAGAAAAAGAATTTGAAGGTAAAGAAGTTCCAAGACCGGAATATTGGGGAGGATATATTGCAAAGCCTTATGAAATAGAATTTTGGCAGGGAAGACCCAATCGTTTGCATGATAGGATTTTGTATGAACTTCAGGAAGATTTTAGTTGGAAAATTTCGCGTTTAGCGCCATAAAAAAAGCCTCATCCGAAAATGAGGCTTTAATTTTTAATGTGTTTTGATTATTTTTTCTTAGCACCAGAAACTGCAGTAGCTAAATCAGCACCAGCTTTGAATTTAGCAACTTTTTTAGCAGCAATTTTGATTGGTTTTTTAGTAGCAGGGTTGATTCCTTGTCTAGCAGCTCTTTCAGCTACTGAAAAAGTACCGAAACCTACTAAAGATACTTTACCGTCTTTTTTCTTTAATGTAGAAGTTACGTTCGAAACGAACGATTCCAATGCAGCTTTAGCAGCAACTTTAGTGATTCCTGCATCTTTTGCAATTGCGTCGATTAATTCAGACTTGTTCATAATTGTAATTATTTTAAAAAAGTTAGTTACGTAATTATAGCAAATATAAAACAAATTTAATATTGTGCAAATTTTTTTTAAATAAATCATCAAAGTTTCATCAATTACTGTTAAATTACAGAAATATGATAATTTGATTTTTTTGATTTAATACGGATTTTTCGTTACTAAAATTATGCCAATTCCCCATTAATAAAAGTTTTCAAACAATTGTTTGATTTTTTTATTTAAATTGTGAAATTGTGAATTCTAATGAAAAAAATGATTTATTGAATTTATTTTTATTGATTTGTTATATTTTTGCCTGATTTTCTGATATATAAGTAATTTTGTTGATTGGCTTAATTTTATTATTTGCTGAATTATCATTTACTTTTTTATAAATTTGCGACATGCTTATAGAAGTTTTTAAATCCAAGATACATAGAGTTCGTGTCACCGAGTCAGATCTTAATTATATAGGTAGTATTACGGTAGATGAAGATTTGATAGATGCGGCTGGTCTTATTGTAGGAGAGAGAGTATATATTGTAAACGTAAATAATGGTGAACGTTTTGATACTTACGTTATTAAAGGAAAAAGAAAATCTGGTGAGATATGTCTGAATGGTCCTGCCGCCAGAAAAGTACAAAAAGGCGATATTATTATCATTATTTCATACGCACAGATGACTCCGGAAGAAGCTAAAAATTTCCAGCCAAAAATTATTTTCCCTGACGAAAAAACGAACTTGCTTACCTAAATTCCACTTTCTTCTAAAGCTTTATGCAAGAAAAAAAAACAAATTTCGCAAAAACATTTCTTACAATTTTCATTTCTATAGCATTTGCTGTATTGTTTATGTGGTTGGCTTTGAAGGGTTTGGATTTTGAAAAAATAAAACAATCTTTAGTAAAAGCTGATTATTGGTGGATTTTTGCAGCAATGGTTTTTGGACTTTTAGCGTACTGGTTTCGTGCTATTCGGTGGAATATTTTGCTGGAACCATTAGGTTATAAAATTTCAAATTCCAATTCTTTGTGGACAATTTCCTTCGGTTATTTAATGAATCTTACCATTCCCAGAAGTGGAGAAGTGGCTCGTTCCACGGCTCTTTACGGAGTAGAAAATGTTCCGGTAGATAAATCTTTCGGAACGATTATTTTGGAAAGAATAGTGGATTTGGTTTGTATGCTGCTTTTTTTAGGACTTACGTTTGCATTTAAGTACAATGCAATCGCAAATTTTTATAAAAAATCAAATATTAATTTCAATCCATTTCTATTGGGAATTATCTTTCTGGTAGGAATTGTTTCTTTAATACTCTTTTTTACATTCAAAAAACGATTTGAAAGATTCTCATTCCTTTCAAAAATTATTAATTTTATTGATGGAATTTTCTCCGGCCTTACTTCCATTTTTAAAATGAAGCAAAATGGAAAATTCATTCTTTATAGTTTGTTGATCTGGGTTTGTTATTATTTTGCAGCATATTTGGTTTGCTTTGCACTTCCGGAAACTTCAGACTTTACATTTGCAGATGGATTTTTCATTATCGTTGTAGGAACTTTGGGAATGATGGTTCCTGCTTCAGGTGGAATCGGAGCATTTCATTTTGCACTGAAATTGGGAATTTCGGCGTTATTTCTTTCAATGGGGAAAAATGCCGAAGAAGGAGCTGAAGTAGGTTTAAGCTATGCCTTTCTTTCTCATACCATGCAAATTGTAATTATGCTTGTAATGGGACTGATTTCTATTCCGATGCTTGCAAAAGCCAGAAATGCAAAAAAACAAAATGTGTAAATGATGAAAAAAGCAAAAGGCAAAAAAGCTGAAATGCGAAAAAACAAAAAGGAAGAAAAACACAGAAATACTAAAAACCTAAAATTGTCTGGTATCAGTTTTTCCTTTAACTTTGCACAAACCTAATCTAATGAGTAAAAAGAATACTAAATACATCTTTGTAACCGGGGGTGTAACATCGTCTTTAGGAAAAGGAATTGTTTCTGCTTCTTTAGGACTTCTTCTAAAATCCAGAGGTTTCAATGTTACTATACAGAAATTGGATCCTTATATTAATATTGATCCGGGAACTTTGAATCCTTATGAGCATGGAGAATGCTACGTTACGGAAGATGGTGCGGAAACTGACCTTGATTTGGGACATTATGAAAGATTTTTGGATTCCCCAACTTCACAAAACAATAATGTTACCACCGGAAAAATCTACCAAACAGTAATCGAAAAAGAAAGAAAAGGAGATTTTCTTGGGAAAACAGTTCAGGTAATTCCACATATTACTAATGAAATTAAAAGAAGAATTAAAATTCTTGCCAAACAAAATTACGATATTATTATTACGGAAATTGGTGGAACAGTGGGAGATATAGAATCGCTTCCTTATATAGAATCGGTTCGCCAACTGAAATGGGAATTGGGAGAAAAAAATTCGATGGTCATTCATTTGACACTGCTTCCTTATTTAGCATCAAGTGGAGAATTGAAAACAAAACCTTCTCAGCACTCTGTTCGTTCTTTGATGGAAAGCGGAATTATGGCTGATGTTTTGGTTTGCAGAACAGAACATAAAATTCCAAAAGACCTTCGTGCAAAACTTGCCCAATTTTGTAATGTGAATCTCGAAAATGTAATTGAATGTAAAGATTTGGATACCATTTATGAAGTTCCGCTTTATCTTCAGAAGCAGGATTTTGATGAGGTGGTTTTGAAAGAGTTGGGTTTAAAATCCGATAAACAAGCCGATCTTAAAGAATGGAAAAACTTCCTTAAACGATATAAAAATCCAAAAAAATCGGTAGAAATTGCGTTAGTAGGTAAATATGTTTCTCTTCAGGATTCTTATAAATCTATTGCCGAATCTTTTATCCATGCCGGTGCAGAATTGGAAACGGAAGTGAAAATTCGTTGGATTTACAGTGGAGATATTGAAGAGGGAAATACAAAAGAAGTTTTCAAAGGAATCGATGGAATGTTGATTGCCCCAGGTTTTGGAGATAGAGGAATAGAAGGTAAAATTCTTGCTGCAAAATATGCAAGGGAAAATAAAATTCCACTTTTGGGAATTTGCCTCGGAATGCAGATTATGACGATAGAATTTGCAAGAAATGTTCTTAATCTTTCAAAAGCCAATTCTATGGAATTTGATACATCTACACCTGATCCTGTAATTTCATTGATGGCTGATCAAAAAAATGTTGTAGATAAAGGCGGAACCATGAGATTAGGAGCATGGAAATGTTCATTAAAGCAAAATTCAAAACTTGCAGATATTTACGGAACAAAAAATATTTCCGAAAGACACCGTCATCGTTATGAATTCAATTCTGAGTATCAAAATGAATTTGAAAAAAATGGTTTAATTCCGACTGGCTTCAATCCTGATACAAATCTTGTAGAAACGATTGAACTGAAAGACCATCCATTTTATATCGGTGTACAATATCATCCTGAATACAAAAGTACAGTAGAAACTCCACATCCTTTGTTTGTTGCTTTTGTAAAAAACTGTTCAAAGAAATAAATTGATGTAATAAATAGTAAACTTTGTCAAAGATTTAGAACTTTGACAAAGTTTAAATTTCCTGTACAGACAAAATGTTAGGCTTTGTAAAAAAATCTGTATTTTTGTCACCTCAAAATTTTAAGAATTGGTAAGGAACAAATTTTGAGAATTTTGAACTTCATTTAAATCATTCCAAATGCAACAGAATAACGGTTTAGACAAAAACCAATTGATCAGTTTTTTTGTATTTTCATTAATTCTTGTCGGTTTTATGTTCTACTTTCAGAACAAACAACAAAAAGAAGAAGCAGAAAAATTAGCCAAAAATCCTAAAAAAGAACAGGTAGTTCAACAAACAAAGCCAACAAACGCTGTAAATCTTAATAATCAGCTAACTTCAGGATCTATTTCTACAGTAAATGTAAAGAATGAAGATCTGAATCTTGAATTTTCCAGTTTGGGAGGGCAGATTTCAAAAGTAGAAATTTTGAAATATAAAGCATACGATCAGAAGACGGATGTTGCAGACTTACCACTTTATTTGATCAATAAAAATAATTCAACATACGGATTTCAGTTCAGGGATAAAACCGGAAAGCTAATTAATACAAAAGATTTGGTTTTTACGCCTACAGTAAATGGTAATACTGTTACCATGACCAATAATCTGAATGGAGCAGTTATCCAATTTGTGTATACGCTTCTTCCAAAATATGCTGTAGATTTTAAAGTTAAAACTCAGGGACTTTCTCAAGTTACTTCTGATGCTAAAGCAAATTTCATTTGGGATTATAACGTTAGAAATCTTGAAAAAGGAAGATCTCAGGAACAGACACATTCGGAGTTCAGTTATGCTTTTGATAATTATTCTTCTTATGATTATGATGCAAGAACGGAATTGGATGAAAGCAAGGAAACACTAAACTGGATTGGAGTAAAGCAACAATTTTTTTCATCAGTAATTGAAGCTAAAACCGGATTTTCACAATCCAAAGGAAATCAGGAAAATATAGATGAAGGAGAATATCTGAAAAAATTCAATTATGATGGTCAGGTTCAGATGTCCGGAAATGAAATTAATCAGGATTTCACTTGGTATTTTATGCCATTGGATTTACCTCTTTTAAAATCGTATGATAAAAATTTTGATGAGATTCTACCTTTCGGATGGTCATTTATTGGAGCTATGAACCGCTGGTTTTTTATTCCGATGTATAATTTGATTTCTTCTTGGGGAATAGCAGCAGGTTGGGTTATTTTCTTAATGACCATTATCGTGAAACTTATCCTTTCGCCAATTATGTACAAACAACATAAGCTGAGTGCAATGATGAAGGTAATTCGTCCGGAAATAGACGAAGTAAACGAAAAATATAAAAATGCCGATGCTATGAAAAAGCAACAGGCTACAATGGAAATCTACAGAAAGGCAGGAGTAAATCAAATGGCGGGCTGTTTACCGGCTTTGGTACAAATTCCGATTTTTTATGCATTATTCCGATTCTTTCCAAACATGATTGATCTTCGTGGAAAAAGTTTCTGGTTTGCAAAAGATTTAACAGCTTATGATGATTTGATTAAAATTCCATTCAAAATTCCGTTTTTCGGATGGGATCACATCAGTATTTTTGCTTTGGCTTGTACTGCTGTTATCTTAATCTATACAATAATGACTTCCGGGAATATTCAGCAACCTCAACAAGAGGGAATGCCAAATATGAAAGTAATGATGTATATTTTCCCGATTACTTTCTTTTTCTTCCTTAATACTTCTGCTTCCGGACTTTCATGGTATTATTTTGTATCGAACGCCATTAATATTCTTATAATTTTAGTAATCAAATATTGGATTTTGGATGAAAATAAAATTCATGCTCAGATTCAGGCGAATAAAGCGCAGCCTAAAAAAGAAGGAAAATTCCAAAAAAGAATGCGTGAAATGATGGAAAAAGCTCAGGAACAACAAAAAATGGCTGAACAACAGAGAAATAAGAAAAAGTAAAATTTGAATAATATTAAAAGCGGGAATTTTTTCTCGCTTTTATTTTTTTTAGTCATACTCTAATCTAAAAGACTTTCTGTGATGGATAGTAGGCCCGAACTTAATTAAAGCTTCACGATGTTCTTTAGTAGCATATCCCATATTTTTATTCCATCCATAATGAGGAAACTCTTCATGAAGTTGTATCATTATACGATCTCTATAATTTTTCGCTAATATGGAAGCTGCAGCAATGCTCAATATTTTTTGATCTCCTTGGATGATGCATTGATGAGGAATAAAATTGTATGGATGAAATCTATTGCCATCCACAAGAATAAGCTCGGGACGGATTTTTAATTGATCCAATGCCAAATGCATGGCATGAATGCTTGCATTGAGAATATTATGTGTATCAATAAAAGAAGGAGGTAATTCGGCGATGCTAAAGTCAATTACATGATCTTTTATATAAGAATCGAGATCAAGTCTTGTCTTGAAATTTAATTTTTTAGAATCATTAACTAAATTTTGATCAAAATTTTCATCTAAAATAACTGATGCTGCCACAACTGGACCACATAAGCAACCTCTTCCTACTTCATCGCAGCCGGCTTCTATATAATGTTTTGACCATTTTTTTAATAATCCCATAATATTTAACTTAAATACGCGTTTGAATTTATAAGATATTCAAAATTAAAAATATTTTAAGAATTTTTAACAAAAAGTTTGGCTAATTTAATAAACTTTTGCAATTTTGTAGTAATGAAAAATTTAATTTGATATGAAGAAATTAACAACAAGCGTGTTAGCTGTTGTAATTACCTCGTCATTTTCTTTAGTAAATGCACAGGTGGATACAACTAAAACACAGGATATTGAAGGTGTTGTGGTAACAGCACTAGGTATCAAGAGAGAGAAAAAAGCTTTGGGATATGCAACTTCTCAAGTAGGTGGCGGAGATTTACAAAAATCTGGTGAATCAAATGTAATACAAGGATTAGCAGGAAAGGTTGCTGGTGTTCAAGTAACAGGCACAGCAGGAACACCTGGAGCATCAAGTAGAATTATTATTAGAGGGCAAAAGTCAATAGAACTTACCAGCCAGCCTCTAATTGTATTGGATGGACAGATTATAGATAACTCATACAATAATAATGCAGGATCAGGAACTAATATTGGAGGTGTAGACGACTCCAATAGAGCAGTAGATATTAATCCGGACGATATTGAAAGTGTAAATGTATTAAAAGGAGGAGCAGCAGCAGCACTATATGGTGAGGGTGCAAGAAACGGGGTGATTATTTACGTTTCCAAAAAGGGAAAGAAAAGAAAAGGCATAGGTATAGATTTTTCTACTTCTATAGGTTTTGATATGTTAGGAAACATGATAGACTTACAAGATAAATATGCAGCAGGTACTAACGGAGTTACATATATAGCTCCAGCTCAATATGGGAGTGATGGTTTTGCTTTAACTAATGGTACTAATCAAAGTTGGGGGCCATTAATTTCTAATGTGCCAGGATTAAAAGCTTACGATAATGTTAAAAATTTCTATCAAACTGGGGTTACTAATAACTATAATTTAGCCTTATCAGGTGGTGGAGAAAATGGCAATTTTAGGGCATCCTTTGGTCATTTGGATCAAACAGGTATTGTTCCTAATACAAGTCTTAAAAAGACTTCTTTCAATGTTAATAGTGAATATAATCTTACAGAAAAATTGAAAGTTGGTGCAGATTTATTATATAGCAATACGACAGGTGTTAGAGCTCAAAAAGGAAGTAATCTGTCAGGTATAATGCTTTCGCTATTACGTATGCCTGTTACTTATGATGTGAGAGATTATCAAACACCACAAGGTTATAATAAGAATTATTTTGCTCCTTATGATAATCCATTTTATACAGTTTATAATAACCCATATACAGATGAAACTAATCGTGTGATTTTTAATGGACATATTAATTATAATTATAGTAAATGGCTGAATGCAATTGTGAGAGCAGGTGTAGATACTTTTACTACTCATGCACAGCAAAACTATTCATTTTCCAGTAATGGTAATACAACAGGAGACGGAACAGGACAGGTTATCCTAGATACATTTACTAAAAGTTTATATAATTTTGATTTGATTTTCAATGGAATGGTTGATATTACAGATCATATCAATCTGAATTATAATATTGGAGGTCAGATTAATTCTACTTTTTTTAATGATCAGTATAGTATAGGATCAACAATGTTGGAAATTAATCAGTATAATCTAAGCAATTTTTCTACGTTTACGGCTCAAAACGCTGACTATAAGCAAATTAGAAGAGGTGTTTTTGGGTCTTTAGAATTTGGTTTTTATGATCAACTTTACCTGACTGCAACAGCAAGAAACGATTGGAATTCAGCTTTGCCAGAACAAAATAATTCCTATTTTTATCCATCTTTATCAGCTTCTTGGTTATTTAATAAAACATTAGGACTGCCAGATTGGGTAAATTTGGGTAAAGTTAGAGGTTCATATGCAAGCACCTATGCTGCTCCAGACTCTTATAACATTCTTACACCATATATAACTCCTCTTTTTACTGACTCATTTGGTCCGCAACTGACCTCTCCATACAATAGCGTAGGAGCCTATGGTTTCTCTACAATATTAAGAAATTCTAATTTAAAACCTGAACATAATAAGGAATTTGAAATTGGTTTGGAGTTAGAAATGTTTAAAAGACTTCATTTTAATGCTAGTGCTTATAAATCTACTAATTATGATTTGTTGATAAGCCTTCCTATTGCACCTTCTTCCGGGTATTCAAGCTATTACACGAACGGGCCTACAGTAGAAAATAGAGGTCTAGAAGTGAGTCTTGGTTATGATATTCTAAAAAATGAAAATTTTGGTTGGGATTTTACACTAAACTGGGCACTTAATAGAAATAAAGTAACGGATTTAAACGGTGTTCCAGATAATTCCGCTATGGGTACAGATTTCTTTAGCGGTAATCTTACCCCAACCATATCTTTAGGTCAACCTTTGGGAGTTTTTTATGGTTCTGCATACCAGAAAGATAGTGCAGGTAATTTAATTATTGGTTCAGACGGTCTTCCAATTTTAAATCCTGAATCTCAATTAATTGGAGATCCTAACCCTGATTGGACAGGAGGTTTTAGAAACAATTTTAGATATAAGAATGTGTCTTTCAGTTTCTTGTTAGATTTCAGAAAAGGAGGTGACATTTGGAATGGTACTTTAGCAAGACTAAATAGATTGGGAATGACACAGGCTTCTGCAGATAATAGAACTGGAACCTACATAATTCCTGGTGTATTAGAAGACGGTACACCTAACAATATAGCAATTTCCAATAAAACATATTATGTAAGTTATTTAGGAGATGGTTCGGGAAGTGCTAATGAAACTGCTGTAGAAAAAGATATTAATTGGCTAAGGTTAAGGGATGTCAGCATAAACTACAATTTCAGTAAACTACTCTCCCAATCGATGGGGTTATCATTTGTGAAAAATGCTGAGCTAAGCCTGAGTGCAAGAAATCTATTCCTTATAACTAATTATAAAGGAATTGATCCTGAGAATTCATTTGCAGGATCTGCTTCCAATACCCAAGGTTTTGATTATTTTAATAACCCAAATACCAGAAGCTATTATTTAACATTTAAATTTGGTTTTTAATTATGAAAAGATATATATATATAACAAGTACAATAGCGATTACTCTACTAAGTTTAAATTCCTGTCAGCATGAGTTGGATACATTTAATGATAATCCCAATAGTCCTACAGAGTTATCAACACCCACTACTTTATTAACAGGAGGAGAAATTGGAACAATTATCAATTCGACAGGTAACCTTCCTAGGACTTTAAGTTTGTTTACTCAGCATACCAACGGAAATCAGTTTCAATCATTAGATTATACTAATTATTTTTTAACAGAAACAGATGTTGAAACTGACTGGGCTAACATCTATCAAGCAGGAGTAAACTTGAATCAAATTATAACACAATTTGGCGCTCAAAATCCATACTATGATGGTATTGCAAGAGTATTATTGGCTATGAATATGGGGTATGCTACTGATGTTTGGGGAGATGTTCCATTCTCTCAAGCATTTCAAGGGGTAAATAATCTAAATCCTAAATATGATACCCAACAACAGGTTATTTCTCAAATTCAATCTTATTTAGATACGGCAATTACAAATTTTGCTAAACCAGAAAGTGCTAATAAATATTTGCCTTCTTCTAATGATATTTTTTATGGAGGCGATATAGAAAAATGGAACAAACTCGCCTATGCATTAAAAGCGAGATATGCATTGAGACTAACACAAAGAGATGGGAGTACAGTAGCTGCTCAAAAAGCACTAGATTATCTTCAAAACTCTTTTACTTCTAATAGTGATAACTTAGTTGCAACTTTTGATGGAGGTAACAACCAAAATCTTTGGTTTGGATTCAATAATCAAAGATCAGGTTATATGTCTATGGGTAAATATTTCATAGATATTCTTAAGAATAATAATGATCCAAGGCTTACATATTTTGCCGGTTTAGACAGCCATAATCCTTCAGGTTACTCAGGTTCTGCTCCAGAAGATGCTGATACAGATGCTTCTCCTTTTGGAGATTATTTTGCTGGGTCATCATCAACATCTAATGTAATATTTAGTTATAGTGAAATAAAATTCATAGAGGCTGAAGCTCAATTTAGGTTAGGAAATACTTCCGCTGCACAAGCAGCACTTAAGGATGCTGTAAGTGCTTCTTTGGTTGATGTTACTGGAGCGGATAATCCAGCATTTGCTAATACAGCATCATCTACAGTTACGTTGCAAAATATTATTACACAGAAGTATATTGCATTGTTTACTACTATTGAACCTTATAATGATTGGAGAAGAACAGGTTTTCCAACTTTGACACCTAATCAAAACAGTCAATCAAAGAAAATTCCTCTTAGATTAATTACTCCAAAATCAGAGCGTACTTTAAATGCAAATGCAACGGTTGTAGGAGATTTCTATGCTCCTGTATGGTGGGATAATTAAATAAAATTTTTTAAATACAAACCGCTCATCCGAGCGGTTTTTTAATTTCCTATATTTGCAATACTAAATTCTTAAAATGAATATCAAAGAGATCATAAAAAATAAAATCACGGAAATTATACAGAATTTGTATCAGCTAAATGATGTAGCATTAGAAATTCAGGAAAACAAAACCGATTTCGAAGGGGATTTTACAGTAGTACTATTTCCAATGGTAAAAATTCTTAAAAAAAGCCCTGACCTTATTGGGATGGAAATAGGTTCTGTAATTTCTGAAGAAAATTTTGTAGAAAACTTTCAGATTGTAAAGGGTTTTCTAAATCTTAAATTAGAAAATTCCTTTTTATTCCAAAATTTTGAAGAATTATATCAATCGTTTGGAAATATTGAATCAAAAAATCAAACGGTTATGGTGGAATATTCTTCCCCTAATACGAACAAACCTTTGCATTTGGGACATATTCGTAACAATCTTTTGGGTTTTTCGGTTGCTCAGATTTTAAAGGAAAACGGTTATGATGTCATAAAAACTCAGATCATTAACGATCGGGGAATTCATATTTGTAAATCAATGTTGGCTTGGGAAAAATTCGGAAGTGGTGAAACACCAGAATCAACCGGACTAAAAGGAGACAAACTTGTTGGAAATTATTATGTAGAATTTGATAAAAATTACAAAAAAGAAATTGAAGAACTAAAGGCAAAAGGTGTTTCCGAAGAAGAAGCAAAGAAAGAAGCTCCTTCAATTCGCGAAGCTCAGCAAATGCTTTTAGATTGGGAAAACAATGACGAAAAAGTCCGTGAGCTTTGGAAAATGATGAATTCTTGGGTTTATCAAGGATTTGCACAAACATATAAAAGATTAGGTGTAAGTTTTGACCAAGTTCAATACGAAAGCAATACATATATTTTAGGAAAAGATATTATACAAGAAGGATTAGAAAAAGGAGTATTTTTTCAAAAAAATGATGGTTCGGTTTGGGTAGATTTAACAGACGAAGGACTGGATCAAAAACTTTTACTTCGTTCCGATGGAACATCAGTTTATATGACCCAAGATTTAGGAACTGCGACTGAGCGTTTTAAAGATAACGATATTCAGAAATTAATCTACACAGTTGGAAATGAGCAGGATTATCATTTTCAGGTTTTGTTTAAAATTTTGAAAAAATTAGGATATAATTGGGCAGATCAGTTGTATCATCTTTCTTACGGAATGGTTGAACTTCCGGAAGGCAAAATGAAATCTCGTGAAGGAACGGTTGTAGATGCAGATGATTTGATGCAGGAAATGTATATCACGGCAAAAGAAAAAGCTCAGGAACTTGGGAAATTAGAAAATCTTTCAGATGAAGATAAAGAAAAATCTTACGAAACGGTAGGTTTGGGAGCTTTAAAATATTTTATGCTGAAAGTAGACCCTAAAAAGAAAATGCTTTTCAATCCGGCGGAAAGTATAGATTTTAACGGAAATACGGGTCCGTTTATTCAATATACTTATGCTCGAATTCAATCTTTGTTGGAAAAAGCAGGGAGTATTGAAAATTTTGATGCAAATATTGAACTCAATTCAGGGGAGAAAGAACTTATTATGTTGCTTTCCAATTACAGAGAAATTGTTGCAAAAGCTGCGGAAACACTTTCTCCGGCTATTGTTGCCAACTACGTGTATGAAGTGGTAAAATCGTACAATTCTTTCTATCAGAACAATCCGATTTTAAATAATGAAGATAAAGATCTGAAAAATTTCCGTCTGAAGTTATCAGATCTCACGGCAAAGACAATAAAAAGATCTTTCGAACTTTTAGGAATTGGCGTAGTAAACAGAATGTAAATTTGGGCGTGTCCCTTTCCATCGCTTAGTCCAAAGCTCGGGTCGGTCTACAGCTACAATCTTTTTTTGGTTGCGGCGGCGAAGCCGCCGCAACCAAAAAAAGGATTTCCGCTTTCGCCCTCACGCGAAATTCGTTATATTTATTTTCCGAAAGAACAAAAATCTGTATAGTAATTAGAAAAATGTAAAAAAAAATCACTTGTTCCATAGGAACAAAATCTGTGTAGCAATTTTGAAAATACCATAAAATTAGTTTGCTCCGTAGGAGCAATATCTGTGTAGCAGATATGTTATTAAGATAAATTTAATGATAAAATGATGTAATTAGAAAATGTAAAAAAATCACTTGTTCCATAGGAACAAAATCTGTGTAGTATGATTATTGATTTTTCACAAGATATTGATTTTGAATTCTTAAATCCGCAAAACGAATTTGAGGAAAAAGTCATTTTGTTTTTAAAGGAATTTCTTTCTGGTTCTAAAACTGTAAAAGTTCAGACTTCTGGTTCTACCGGAACTCCTAAAATTTTTGAAATCGAAAAACAAAAAATGCTGAATTCAGCAAAAATGACTTGCGATTTTCTGCAATTGGAAAAAGGAGATTTTGCATTATTATGCCTTCCTGTTGAATACATTTCCGGCAAAATGATGATTGTCCGTTCCATTGAAAGAGAATTAAAATTAGTCATAAAAAATCCTTCATTACAACCTTTGGAAGATTTGAACAATGAAACAGATTTTTGTGCAATGACACCTTTGCAAGTTGAAAATTCATTAGATAAAATTCATTTCATAAAAAATTTGATAATTGGCGGAGCTGCGGTTTCAGAAAATTTAAAAAAGAAAATATTTGAAATATTAGAAAAACCATTAACCAACAACCAACAACCAACAACCAAAATTTACGAAACCTACGGAATGTCCGAGACGCTTTCTCACATTGCATTGAAGCAGATTTACCCAAATTCTGAAGAATATTTTGAAGTTTTTGATGGGATAGAAATCAATCAGGACGAAAGAGACTGCCTGAAAATAAACGCACCAAAACTTAATCCTGAAATTTTGCAAACCAATGATATTGTTGAAATTAAGAGCAATAAAAATTTTAAATTTTTAGGAAGAATAGATAATGTGATTAATTCTGGTGGAGCAAAGATTTTTCCTGAAGAATTAGAAAGTTTGGTAAAAAAAAGCATTCCAAACGAAGCAATCTTTTTAGGGATTCCCGATGAAAAATTAGGACAGAAATTGGTTTTAATTATTGAAGGCAAAGAAAGTGAAACAATTAGCCATCAACTATCAACCATCAACTATCAACAAAAATTTCATAAGCCCAAAGAAATTATTTTTATAGAGAAAATTCCAAGAACAGCAAACGGAAAAGTGAATCGTTTAGAATTATCAAAAATCATTCAAACTTTAGACTTATGAAAAATTTTGCGTCAGAACTTTCATACAAAACTTCCCGAAGCAGTGGAGCAGGAGGACAAAATGTGAATAAGGTTGAAACTTCCGTTACGGTTCTTTGGAAAGTTGAGGACTCTGAATTTTTTAGCGAGGATCAAAAACTATTAATTCAAAATAAGTTAAAAAACAGAATAAACACAGAAGGTTTTTTGTTCTTGACGGTTTCTGAAAGTAGAACACAATTAATGAACAAAAACAAAGCAACCGAAAAAATTCTTGAAATCGTAAATAAAGCTCTTATTGTTCCTAAAAAAAGAGTAGCCACAAAACCTTCGAGGGCACAAAAACAAAAAAGATTAGATACTAAAAAGAAACTTTCAGAGAAAAAGGAAAACAGAAGATTCAAAATGTAACGATTAAAAAACAGAAGAATTTAAGGGCGAAAACGCTTTCAAAATTAAAAAATCAAAATATTTTTTAAATAATTTCTAAAAAACGATAACCGATAACCATCAACTAACAACTAATTTTTATCTTTGCAAAAATTCTAAAAAATGAATAAACCGATTACGGAATTTATAGAAAAATATTACCTGCATTTTAATGCGGCTGCATTGGTAGATGCTTCCAAAGGCTATGTTGCTCACCTGAAAGACGGAGGAAAAATGATGATTACTTTAGCAGGAGCAATGTCTACCGCAGAATTAGGAAAAATTCTTGCAGAAATGATCCGTCAGGGAAAAGTAGATTTTATCTCTTGTACAGGCGCAAATCTGGAGGAAGATTTAATGAATCTTGTAGCACATTCTCATTATGAAAGAGTTCCGCATTACAGAGATTTGACACCTCAGGAAGAATGGGATTTATTGGAAAAAGGCTTGAACCGAGTAACCGATACTTGTATTCCGGAAGAAGAGGCTTTCAGAAGACTGCAGAAACATATCTATGAAATTTGGAAAGATGCAGACGAAAAAGGAGAACGATATTTTCCGCACGAATATATGTACAAAATGATTCTTTCAGGAGTTTTGGAACAATACTATGAAATTCCAAGAGAAAATTCTTGGATGATTGCAGCAGCAGAGAAAAACCTTCCGATTGTAGTTCCAGGTTGGGAAGATTCTACGATGGGAAATATTTTCGCATCTTACTGCATTAAAGGCGAATTGAAACCTTCTACAATGAAATCAGGAATCGAATACATGACGTATTTAGCAGATTGGTACACTAAAAATTCAGGAGGAAAAGGAGTTGGATTTTTCCAAATTGGAGGCGGAATTGCAGGAGATTTCCCTATTTGTGTGGTTCCGATGTTGTATCAGGATATGGAAATGCATGACATTCCGTTTTGGTCGTATTTCTGTCAGATTTCAGATTCCACCACTTCTTACGGTTCCTATTCCGGAGCAGTTCCGAATGAAAAAATTACTTGGGGTAAATTAGACATCACCACACCGAAATTTATCGTTGAAAGTGATGCCACCATTTGTGCACCATTGATGTTCTCTTATATTTTAGAAAATTCTTAGAAATAGAATGTCACATAAATATTAGTCGCTTCAAATTTTTGGGGCGATTTTTATTTGGGCGTGTCCCTTTCCATCGCTTAGTCCAAAGCTCGGGTCGGGCTATTCGCTACAATCTTTTTCCCATGCAAAACCCTTCCGAAAAAGGATTTTCGCTACTATCCCTCACGCAGTTGGAGCGCAAAAAATAAAATTCTATCTTTGAAAGATGGACGAAATTTTTAAACAACAAGTCTGGGAAATCACAAAATTGGTTCCTGAAGGAAGAGTAACAAGTTACGGAGCCATTGCAAAAGCAGTAGGTTTCCCAAATCATTCCCGTCACGTTGGCAAAGCAATGGGAGGATGTCCGAAAGATGTTCCTGCGCATCGTGTCATTTCAAGTTCGGGAACTTTATCGGTTCCGGAATTTCAATCAAGATTAGAAGCGGAGGGAATTGTTGTAGAAAATTTCAGAATTAAAAACTTCAAAAAATTATTTTGGAATCCTTTAGAGGAATTGTAGTTGATAAATAATTGTTGATAAACTAAACAGATATTGCTCCTACGGAGCAAACGATTTTATAATATTTTCAAAAATTATTTGACATATAATATTTATGTGTAGAATATACTGTGTCAGGCTGAGCGTAGTCGAAGCCTTTTCTATGAGGCAATATTCAAAAAGTTTCGGGGCGACAAAGTCGCCCCGAAACCCTAAAAAAATTTCGGCGGAGCAAAGCTCCGCCGAAATTCAATACAAAATAATGATATTATTTATTCAAATTTTGATAACTTCTTTGGATAAAGTCCGTTAAATCTTTTCCTTTCAATAAATTCTGAGAAAGTTTAGCCAAATCCAAAGCGTATTTAATCAGACTTTCTTTTTCTTCAGCGCTTTCTGATTTTAAAATTTGGTTGGCAAACTCACTGTTAGAATTCACTACCAAATTATACATTTCAGGGAAACCGCCCATTCCAAACATTCCGCCGCCACCTGTAGCTTGCATATCTTTCATACGACGCATAAATTCAGGCTGAGTAATCGTAAACGGAGCATCATTACTGTCTAAATCTTCAAGCTGAACAGTAAATTTTGTATCGTTAATAGCTTCTTCCACATTTTTCTTTAACGATTCTTTTTCCGCTTCATTTAATTTAGAAATTACAGGTTCGTCCTTTTTTATCAAATTATTGATATGATCTGCATCTACTCTTACAAAAGAAACTTTATCTTTTGAAGATTCCAGTTTCTGGATAACGTGAGGAATAATCGGAGAATCTAAAAGCAGAACTTCGTATCCTTTATCTTTTGCAGACTGAATATAACTGTGCTGTTCATCATCATTTGAAGCGTAAAGAACAACTAAATTTCCATCTTTATCCGTTTGGTTTAGTTTAATTTTATCTTCCAATTCATTCCAAAGGAAATATTTCCCGTCGGTAGTTGGATACAATGTGAATTTATCTGCTTTTTCCGCAAATTTTTCTTCCGTTACAATTCCGTATTCAATTACCACTTTAATGTCGTTCCATTTTTTCTCATAATCTTCACGGTTTTCATTGATGAGAGAAGACATTTTGTCGGCAACTTTTTTTGTGATGTAAGAAGAAATTTTCTTCACCGCTCCGTCCGCTTGTAAATAAGAACGAGAAACATTGAGCGGAATATCCGGAGAATCAATCACGCCACGAAGAAGCATTAAGAAATCAGGAACGATACCTTTTACTTCATCGGTAACAAATACCTGATTTTGATAGAGTTGAATTTTATCTTTTTCAATATTTAAACTATTATTCAGTTTTGGGAAGAATAAAATCCCTGTCAAATTGAACGGATAATCAACATTCAAATGAATATTAAATAAAGGTTCCTCAAACTGCATCGGATACAATTCGTGGTAGAATTTCATATAATCTTCATTCGTCAGTTCACTTGGAGCAATTGTCCAAGCCGGAGTTGGATTGTTGATGATGTTGTCTACTTCTTCAGTTTCTGCAATTGCATCTTCAGGAGCATCTTCAGGTAAAGGTAATGTGTGAGTTTTTGTTCCAAATTTAATAGGAACAGGCATGAATTTGTTATATTTTAACAAGAGTTCACGGATTTTTCCTTCCTCTAAAAATTCTACAGAATCTTCTGCAATGTGAAGGATAATTTCTGTCCCTCTTTCCGTTTTATCGGTTGTTTCTTCAAGAGAAAATTCCGGACTTCCGTCGCAGATCCAACGAACAGCGGGCTCTTCTTTATAGGTTTTTGTTAAAATTTCAACCTTTTCTGCCACCATGAAAGCAGAATAAAAACCAAGTCCGAAATGCCCAATAATTCCTGCGTCTTTTGCCGAATCTTTATATTTTTCCAAAAATTCTTCGGCTCCGGAAAAAGCCACCTGATTGATGTATTTTTCCACTTCTTCTGCTGTCATCCCAATTCCTTGGTCGATGATGGTGAGAGTTTTATTTTCTTTGTCTACTTTTACTTCGATCTTAGGATTTCCGTATTCTACTTTGGCTTCCCCAATGCTTGTCAGATGTTTCAGTTTTAAAGTAGCATCAGTTGCATTTGAAATGAGTTCTCTTAAGAATATTTCGTGATCGCTGTAAAGAAATTTTTTGATAAGTGGGAAAATATTTTCCACCGATACGTTGATATTTCCTTTAGTCATAGTATGTAATTTTAGTATTTTCTGAAAACGATTTTTCAAAAAAAATACCGTTTGACTAAAAGTGACATTTTGACATTATTTGCAGAAAAAAAATTATTTTTTTGTTGTAATAATACCTATCATTACTCCAAAATTTCCGTCTTCCTGAATCCATTTTTCTTCCGGAAAATAGGATCTTGAGACAAAACCATCAAGATATAAAGCATTTTCACATCCCAATTTTTTAAATATTAAAGCGAAATTATAAAAGTTAATTTCTTTCTTAGACATTACAAAAACGGGATTGCCATTTTTTAATATTCCGACTCCGTTTCTAATATTTAGATTGTTTGAATTTTGTTGAAAAATGGAATTGATTTTTCCTTTACTAATAAGTATCGGTTCGGATTGTGTTGCAAATTTTATATTTGAATTTTGTTTATAATTTTCGGTGGAAACAATTCCATACTCATTAAATTTTGTAATATAAAAAATGCCATTAGGTTTTAGGTAAAAATTTCCTTCACCGCTCAAAGTATCAATTGGTTTTAAAGTTTTAAAATTTTCTATGTATAATCCTTTAGGTACATTATTCTCAACAAACATTCCTCCGTTCATGGCAAATTTTAAATTCTGATTTTTGGTACTGACATACGCTTTTAGATTCTGAATACTTTTTAAAGGGTGATTTTTTTCATTTTTCCAAAAGAGTTCCACTTTTTCCTTTTCAGAATTAGCAGAATAAATTACAAAATCAGGATTGATTTCTTTGTTTTTGCTGCAAGAAACGATTATGATAAATAGAGAGAAAAGTAATATTTTGTATAAGCAATTCATTTAAGTTTTGTTTAAAAATATACAAAAAAGACAGCTAAGAAGCTGTCTCATATTATCTATCTAAGTTACTGTAAATATTTAAATAATAATCAATTACTTAATAAAGAATTAATGTTTATTTTTAATCTCTTCTTTCACTTTTAGTTCCAGTTCTTCGGCTAATTCAGGATTATCTTTCAGTACATCTTTCACAGCATCACGTCCTTGTCCAAGTTTTGTATCTTCATAACTGAACCAAGAACCGCTTTTCTTCACAATTCCCATTTCTACAGCCGTATCCAGAATTTCTCCGGTTTTGGAAACACCTTCTCCATACATAATATCGAATTCTGCTTGCTTGAAAGGAGGTGCTACTTTATTTTTTACAATTTTTACTTTCACTCTGCTTCCTACTGCTTCATCACCTTGTTTGATTGGTGCGCTTGCTTTTCTGATGTCAATTCTTACAGAAGCATAGAATTTAAGAGCGTTTCCACCAGTCGTAGTTTCAGGATTTCCGAACATTACACCGATTTTTTCTCTTAATTGATTAATGAAAATTACGGTACATTTTGTTCTGGAAATGGTTGCTGTTAATTTTCTCAAAGCCTGAGACATCAATCTTGCGTGAAGCCCCATTTTGGAATCTCCCATTTCTCCTTCAATTTCAGCTTTCGGAGTAAGAGCAGCAACAGAGTCTATTACTACAATATCAATAGCTCCGGAACGGATTAGATTGTCTGCAATTTCAAGAGCTTGTTCTCCATTGTCCGGTTGAGAAATTATTAGATCATCCAGATTGATTCCCAATTTTGCAGCATAATGTCTATCGAATGCGTGTTCTGCATCTATAAAGGCTGCAATTCCACCTTGTTTCTGAGCTTCTGCAATTGCATGTAATGTAAGGGTAGTTTTTCCTGAAGATTCAGGGCCGTAAATTTCTATAATTCTTCCTTTCGGATAACCGCCAACTCCAAGTGCCAGATCAAGACCAAGAGAACCGGAAGGAATAACTTCAACAGAATCATCCACAGATGCATCTCCTAAAGTCATCACTGTTCCTTTTCCGTAGGTTTTATCCAGTTTTTCAAGCACTAATGAAAGTGCTTTCTTTTTATCTTCGTTACTCATTTCTTGTAATTAAATTTTTCCAAAAATACGGAAATAATTTCTCAAACAAGAATGAAACATCCAAATTCGGATATTTAATGATGAACATTTCTTGGTGAAGTCCGCAGATAATCTTCCAGTACTTTTTCCTGTGCTTTTCCTCCTTTTTCAATTTGTTTTTCCCGGCTATGAAATGTTTGAAACACTATGTTTTGCGTTTGTAAAAATTTTGAAAATAACAGGTTAAAAGATACAGAAGGAATTTGTAATCTTTCATTTACTTCTTTATCCAGTAAAAACCAATTCATGCAAATATGCAGGTAGCGAAGATTTTTCCTTTGAAACTGATATTTCAAAATGGTAGATTCCAGATTTTCGTCCAAAAGAGATTTTGCTAATAAAGCGGAATCTTTATCTGAAGGCGGTTGAATACTTGTCCAAAGATAGAAATATTCGGTTGCCTGCTTTTTATTGTCGGGAAGATATTCGGCGGGAATTCCGATAAGATGTCCAATGTATTTCCACAGATGAAAATGTCCGGCTTCTTCTTCCTCCGAAATTTCAATTTTCAGTTTTTTCAACCCATGAAGAAAAACCAGTGAAAAACCGAGATAAGTTGCTGCCATATCCCAAGTATTAATGGGAAGTCCCCATTTTTCCGTGTCCCAGTTTTCACTTTTTTTCAAAATTATCAATCGAGAATAAGAATGGATCAATCGTGTTTTGATGCATGATTCATAGCCTTTTTGATGAGGTTGTAAAGCATTTTTTCTCGTTACATTTACCCAAAAATCCAGAGTATCGGCCAATCGTTTTACAGCTCCTTTCTTTAAAGCACCTGTGAAAATCAGAGGTTTATTGAGATAGGCATAATCGTAACCGCCCATTAAAGTATAATCTCGTAAAATAACCAATGAATTTAGATTTGCTTTTCTGCAAAGTTCAGCACCTTTTTCCAGAAGATTCCAGTTGAGCCAATCAGGAATTTTTTGAGTCTGAAGAAAAAGTTTTTTTACACTTTCCGGAATTTCATCATTCTTGAAAACTCCATTTTTGATATACTTTTCAATTTCTTTTGTAGCTTCGGGAAATGATTGTTTAAAATAAATTTCCTTCACCACTTCATCTCCGATCTCATCGATCTGATGGTATAAAGGTGCGAATTTTTCGAAATTGTTAAAAGAAACTTCAGCTCCGCTCCAATCTATCAGTTGTTTTCCATTTCCATTTTTCCAAAAATTAATGAAATGTTCGGAGTTTTTAAATCGGGGAGATGTCTGCATAGAATTAGATAAATTTTTACCGGAATTTTAATGACTTTATTCTTTCAAAATTAAGCAATTAAACATTTCAAACACCTTTCAAATGTCATGTTTTAAAAGAATTTTTAAATTTTTTTTGAAAAAATAATTGTGACTTTCAAAAAATGTATTAAATTTGCACCACTTAAAAGGACAGACTCATGGTGTAACGGTAGCACAAGTGATTTTGGTTCATTTAGTTGGGGTTCGAATCCCTGTGAGTCTACAAACCGCTTTTACCAAAAGCGGTTTTTTTATTTTTAAACAATTGTTATAAATATGTTATCAGTTCAGGGTTTAGGTTTGCATCATGCGGGAAATTATCTTTTTCGTGATGTGAATTTTACGATAAAAAGAGACGATAAAGTTGGTCTCGTTGGTAAAAACGGAGCAGGAAAATCCACACTTCTTAAAATGCTTTCCGGAGATATTAATTTTTATGAAGGAAATGTAGTTCCGGAAGGAAATATCACGATCGGATTTCTAAGACAAGATTTGGAATTTGTAAAAGGAAGAACGGTTTGGAACGAAACAATGCAGGCTTTTGAGCAAATCAACCAATGGAAAACAGAACTTGATGATATTAATGAACAACTTGCAACCAGAACCGACTATGAAAGCGATTCTTACAGCAATTTGATTCAACGAATGACGGACTTGAACGATATTCTTCAACATCATGATGCATATAATCTGGAGGGCGATATGGAAAAAGTGTTGCTCGGATTAGGATTCAAAGCGGATGATTTCCAAAAAATTACGGATGAATTTTCCGGAGGTTGGAGAATGAGAATTGAACTTGCCAAACTTCTTTTACAGAAAAATGATCTGATGCTTCTGGATGAGCCTACCAACCATTTGGATATGGAAAGTATCATCTGGCTGGAAAATTTCCTGAAAGATTATCCTGGCGGAATTGTACTTGTAAGCCACGATAAACAATTTATGACATCGGTTTGCAACAGAACTTTTGATATTAATAATAAGAAAGTTGATGATTATAAAGCCAATTATTCCAAATATTTAGAACTTCGTAAAGACCGAAAGGAAAAATTGATTCAGGCCAAGAAAAATCAGGATGCGGAAATCAAACAGATGGAAGATAACATCAATAAATTCCGTGCAAGTGCAACAAAAGCGTCTTTTGCCCAGTCTTTGATTAAAAAACTTGAAAAAATCGAAAGGATTGAAGTGGAAAGTGAAGATGTTTCTAAATTCAATATTCGTTTTGTGCAATCGGTTGTTCCCGGAAAGGTTATTTTCGAAGCTGAGAATTTAGGAAAAAGTTATGGTTCGAAAAAAGTTTTTGATAATGTGGATTTTTTCGTGGAAAGAGGAGATCGGATTGCTTTGCTTGGACAAAACGGGCAGGGAAAAACGACTTTGGCAAAAATTTTAGCGGGCGAAATCAAGGATTATTCCGGAACGTGGAATCTTGGACATAATGTGAATATCGGATATTTTGCACAAAATCAGGAAGAGGTTTTGACGCCGGATAAAACCGTTTTGCAGGAAGCAGAAGATGCTGCAACGGAAGAAACCAGACCAAGAGTTCGCGATTTGCTGGGAAGTTTTTTATTTTCAGGTGAAGATGTTCAGAAAAAAACGAAAGTGCTTTCCGGAGGTGAAAGAAACCGTTTGGCTTTGTGTAAATTATTGCTTCGTCCGTTCAACACTTTGATTATGGACGAACCAACGAACCACCTTGATATTCAGTCGAAAGAAATTATTAAATTGGCGTTGCAGAAATTTGAAGGAACTTTAATTCTGATTTCTCACGACCGTGAATTTTTGCAGGGACTTTCCGACAAGATTTTTGAATTTCGAAACGGAACTATGAAAGAATTTCTTGGAAATATTGATGAATATTTGGAATATCGCCAAAAAGAAAGTCTTCGTGAAGTTTCTATGGAAAAGGCAAAGCTGCACCAAGAAGATATTTCGACTCCGCTAATTGCTACAAAAGAAGAAAAACCGACAACCATAAACCAACCATCATCAACGATTCTAAGTAAAGAGCAAAAAAATATTCAGAATAAAATAAAGAAAGTGGAAGAGAAGATTTCCACTCTTGAAGCTGAAATTGAAAAATTTGAAGCTGATTTTACAAAGGGAAATCCTTCCGAAGAAACTCTTGAAATCTATAATTCCAAAAAAGAAGAATTGGATCTCGCTTTGCAGGAATGGGAATTTCTCGGGACACAATTGGAAAATTAAATAGAAATTCTGAAATTTTTCTGTTTTTTTATTTTAAAATTATAAACGCTTCGACTTCGCTCAGCGTGACATCGTGTAAAATTATGTTATCAGTATTAGGGTTGTCATGCTGAGCGAAGTCGAAGCATCTAACTTTTTGTGGTGAAAAAATCAAAAACTTCTAAAATTTGTAGGATTGAAAATATATCGTGCAGTTTTTGTTTCAGGAGAATTTGCATCCAATTCATACCAAGGAGAAATTTCGGAATTGAATGGATTGGATAGAATATGGATGGATTGAGCCGGAGTATAACCTTCACCCAAAAGATAAAGTTTCTTTCCTTCCGGATTTTTGGAAACTCCTGCAATAAAAATCACATGTCCCGGACTTCCCGGAGTGATGAGGATGTCACCAGTTTTTAAATCTTCATTTTTATTCACGGGAAATGTTTCCTTATTTAGAGAAATAGTTCCGGCATAGTTGAAGATCAAATCCAGATAATTTCTAAAATTTTGATAAGAATCATCAAAATCGGCTGTTTTTCTGAAATTTACGGAGTTGCCATTTACAAAAGCTCTTGTTCCGTTTTTATAATCGTTCCATTTCAGCAAATCTCCGCTAGTAAAATGGAATTTTATATCATCGAATTTTTTAGCTTTATAGAAATATTCGGCTCTTAGACGAATTACTGCATCGGCACATTGTTGCAAATCTTTTTTTCCGGTATCAATATCGAAAACGGCTTCGTGAAGATTTTGTGTAGCGATCTCGGTTCCGTCATATTTTAAAATCGGACTTCCATAAGGTTTCAACTTGAAATTTTCAATAAAATGTCCGAAAGAATCGGGTTTTTCAGTTATCCATTTATAGGATTTTGGTGGTGAAAATCGTTCTTTGATGGAGTTTTTATCTTTATTAATTTGAACGAAATTTTTTGAATCAATAAACTTGATATTTGTACTATTTGACAAAACTTTGTCATTATTGCAACCTAAAATTATTAGTAAAGAGAATAGAGTTACTATGTTTTTCATTACATGAATTAGATTTTTTTAATTGATACTAATGAAAAATTATAAAACTTATTTCATGAAATGAATATACATTAAATCAACTGATTTTATATAATTTTTGATTGATATTTAATTTTCCTGATTATTTATGAATAGATAATTGACGTAGTTTTTATGAATAGTATGATAAAATAGAACGAGAATTATCATAGAAGTAATGAAGCCAAAAGTGATAAAATCATACGGAAAAAAGGAGTTCACGTAGGCAAATACAATCGCAAGACGGATAAATTCCAAATGAAAAATCCATTTGCGCTGTTCTAGCATTGCTCCGATTAAGATAACATTAAAAAATATAAATAATCCTCCTATTATAAGCTGATAAATAGATTGCTGTTTCTCGAATAACAAATAAAAAAATTCAGAACATGTGATCATTATAAAATTAATCCTTATATAGGAAATAAGTTTGTCCGATAATGCAATTTTGGATTCCTGTATATTTAATTTGCTTTCAAGTGTTTTTCTTATATTCGGTTTTATCACTTTGGGAGACCCGAATATGGCTTCCCATTTATTTTTAAAACCTTTCGCTCTGCGGAAAGCGAGTGTTATTTCTAAAAAATAATGAAAATGCTGCCACAAAAAGCTGTAACTATTCAGTGGGTGCATAATGCCGTACTTTATATCTTCCTTGTTTTCTTCTTCTGCAAACGTCCCAAATATTTTGTCCCAAATAATAAATATATCTCCAAAATTTTTGTCCAGATATTTTTTATTGCTGCTATGATGCACCCGATGATGAGATGGAGTTACAAATATTTTTTCCAATATACCTAATTTGTCCACTGCTTGTGTATGTATAAAAAATGGATAAGCTCCGTGAATCAGCAATATAACGGTAATCATCTCCGGAGGAAAACCAATAATAGGAATAAATGACCAAAATAAAGACCTGAAACCCGCCTGAAATACGGTAATTCTTGCGGCAGTAGTAAAGTTAAAATCTACACTTTGATGGTGTACAATATGTGCTGCCCACAATATATTAATTTTATGTCCTAAACGATGGTACCAGTACCATAGCAAATCGGTAATAAGAAGTAGTAATATCCAGTTCAATACCGAATTTTTTATAGAAAATAATGCAAAATTCTTGTAAAGCCAATCAAAAAAGAAATAAAAAAGAGAAGTGGTGAACAAATCGCATACCCGCTCAAAAATACCAACATTAATGTTGCTTAAACTTTCTCCAAAGTGAAAAATTTTCTTGTCTTTTTTAAGGCTGTAATAGTATTCCAAGCCACAGAATATAAAGAATATAGGTATTATTAATGCTAAATAATTTAACTCCATTTTTTTATTAATTTTAATTAAAGTCTCAAGAAAAACCCCAACTAAAAGTAGGGGCTAATTCATAAATATATGTTTGTATATCAAAATTACCCCAGATTATTTGTTTGCATTTTGTAACAATTACGTGTTATTCTCATAGTAATACTTTTTATCAAGATGCACTTATTTTAGTTACATTTCTATTAGTCTACTACAAAGGTAGACTAATATTTTAATTGTCCAAATTTTTTTATTTGTTTTTTTATTCTTACCGTCAATTTGTACCTTTGGATTTCTAAAGAAAAAATAATGAATCATCAACCGATTGAAGGTTTTTCTAAACTATCAAAACAACGAAAAATAGACTGGCTTATTAAGGAATATTTGAGCAACGATCGTAGCTACGAACAAATTTTACAGCAATATTGGAATAATGATGCCGATCTTCAGAAACTGCACGAAGAATTTTCAGAAAATACGATTTCCAATTTTTATATGCCTTACGGAATTGCCCCCAATTTTTTGATTGACGGAAAATTATTTGCACTTCCGATGGCTGTAGAAGAAAGTTCTGTGGTGGCTGCAGCTTCAAAATCTGCAAAATTCTGGCTGGATAAAGGTGGTTTTAAAACGACAATTATAAATACTAAAAAATTAGGACACACCCATTTTATTTTCAATGTAGAATCTCACAAACTTCAGCATTTTTTCAATTTTAAATTAAAGAAAAAGTTGTTTGAAGCTACGGAAGAAATTACAGCCAATATGCGGAAACGTGGTGGTGGAATTCTGAATATTCGATTGATCGACAAAACTGCTGAAATGGAAAATTATTACCAGCTAAAAGCAAGTTTTGATACGGTAGATTCAATGGGAGCTAATTTCATCAATTCCTGTCTCGAACAGTTTGGAAAAACACTGAGAGAAGAAGTAGCAAACGATGAAGAATTTACTCAGGAAGAGAAAGATTCTCTGCAAATTGTGATGAATATTTTATCAAATTTTACTCCGGATTGTATTGTAAGAGCTGAAGTTTCCTGTAAAATAGAAGATCTAAAAGACGACAGTGGTGTTTCGCCTGAAGAATTTGCTTGGAAATTTAAGCAAGCAGTTACCATTGCTGAAATTGAACCTTTCCGTGCAACTACCCACAACAAAGGAATTATGAATGGAGTAGATGCTGTTGTGATTGCAACTGGAAACGATTTTCGTGCAACCGAAGCGTGTGCTCATGCGTATGCTTCCAGAAACGGGAGATATTCTTCTCTTACGCATTGTACAACCGACAACGGAATTTTCAGATTTTGGATCGATTTGCCGATTTCCGTTGGTGTAGTTGGTGGTCTCACAAATCTTCATCCTTTGGTAAAATTTTCTCTTGCACTTTTAGGAAAACCTTCTGCACAAGAATTAATGAGTATTTTGGCTGTTTCCGGTTTGGCTCAAAATTTTGCGGCGCTACGTTCTTTGGTTACAACAGGAATTCAGAAAGGTCACATGAAAATGCATTTATTCAATATTCTGAATCAGTTTGGTGCAACAGAAGAAGAAAAGCACTATTTTGTAAACTACTTTAAAGATAAAACCGTGAGTCATCATGAAGTGATTTCGGAGCTGGAAAAATTGCGATCTAAATAATTATTGAAGATGAAAAACTTAACATTAATAATCGGCGCAGTTTACGGTTTATTATCCGTAATTCTTGGAGCTTTTGGAGCTCATGCTTTCAAAAAAATATTATCAGTAGAACGGTTGGAAAGTTTTGAAACCGGAGTTCGTTATCAAATGTACGCCGCATTTTTTCTACTAATTGTAGGCTACATTCTGAAATTTGAAACAGGTTCAGAAAAGTGGATTTCTCTTTTGATGATTTTCGGAACGTTATTGTTTTCAGTAAGCATTTATTTTCTGAGTTTTCAGGAATATTGGGGAGTAAATTTAAAGTTTCTTGGTCCCATTACTCCACTTGGCGGATTGTTTATGATTATCAGTTGGGGGATGCTTATTTTTTACTTTACTAAAACTAAATTTTAATGTTTTTATTCATTTTCAAATTTGTAATTTAAACTTCCATGTCTTTTTAGTAAATTTGTCAAATTTTAAAAATTCAAAATAAAATAATACTAAAAATATGAATCTTCACGAGTATCAGTCTAAAGAGATTTTATCAAAATACGGTGTTGCTACGCAACGCGGTATTGTAGCCAATAATGTAGACGAAGCTGTAGCTGCAGCTGAAAAGCTAACCGCCGAAACCGGAACGCAAGGTTGGGTGGTGAAAGCTCAGGTTCATGCAGGTGGACGTGGAAAAGGAGGAGGTGTAAAATTCTCTCCAAATATGGATAAACTAAAAGAAAACGCACAAAATATTATAGGAATGCGTTTAGTAACTCCACAAACTTCCGCAGAAGGGAAATTGGTGAATTCTGTTTTGGTAGCCGAAGATGTATATTATCCAGGTGAATCCGAAACTAAAGAATTTTATGTTTCTATTCTTTTAGACAGAGCACAAGGAAAAAATACAGTAGTATATTCCACAGAAGGAGGAATGGATATTGAGCACGTTGCAGAAGTTACTCCTCATTTGATTCATAAAGAAACGATTGATCCGGCTTTAGGATTGCAAGGTTTTCAGGCAAGAAAAATAGCTTTCAACTTAGGTCTTGAAGGTAATGCTTTCAAAGAATTTACAAAATTCATCACAAATCTTTATAATGCATATACAGGAATTGATGCTTCACTTTTCGAAATTAATCCTGTTCTTAAAACTTCAGACAACAAAATTATCGCTGTTGATGCAAAGGTTACTTTGGATGATAATTCCTTGTTCCGTCACAAAGATTTAGCAGAATTGAGAGATAAAAGAGAAGAAGATCCGATGGATGTAGAAGCAGGTGAAGCGGGTCTTAATTTCGTAAAATTAGATGGGAATGTTGCTTGTATGGTAAATGGAGCTGGTCTTGCAATGGCAACAATGGACATCATTAAATTATCCGGAGGAAATCCTGCAAATTTCCTTGATGTGGGTGGAACAGCAGATGCACAAAGAGTACAAACCGCTTTCGGAATTATTTTGAGAGATCCTAATGTAAAAGCAATTTTGATCAATATTTTTGGTGGAATTGTACGATGCGACAGAGTAGCTCAAGGTGTTGTAGATGCTTATAAAGCAATGGGAAGTATTCCTGTTCCGATTATTGTAAGATTGCAGGGAACTAATGCTGTGGAAGCAAAGAAAATTATTGATGAATCCGGATTGAACGTACATTCCGCAATTACATTAGAAGAAGCAGCGAATAAAGTAAAAGAAGTTTTGGCTTAGACTTATTTGTTGAAAAAATAGATTAAAAACCGTTCAATTTTTTGAACGGTTTTTATTTTTTGGCGTAATATTTTCATTTTAAAGAAAAAAAGTATTTGATGGAGAAAATAAGAATACCTAAACCATGTCATGAAAATTGGAATGAAATGACACCGGAAGAAAAAGGTCGTCATTGTGCAGTTTGTAATAAAGTGGTAATGGATTTTACTCAAAAATCTTTACCTGAAATAAAGCTAACCCTTCAGGAAAACTCTCATCAAAGAATTTGTGGAAGATTCAATGGAGAACATGTAGAATCAAATCTGAACTGGTTTCAAAAAAAGGCTTCCAATTTTTATCATTTTATTTCCACAAAGCAGTCGAATGGTTTTGTATTTTCTTTGGCAATCGGATTCTTGTTTTTGACAGGTTGCAAAAAAGAAGTAGTTGGAAAAGTTGAAAAAATCAAGGATTCCACTAAAACGTGCACAAAAGATAGTATGAATGATATTGAAATGGGAGAAGCTTTGCCTCCATCTCGAATAGATTCAGCGGTGATAAGAAATAAAAATTCTGCTAAATTAAATGACATTGAACCAATTGAACCTCCAAAAAGTGTAACGATGGGAATAGTTGCACCACCTCCGGTTTTGGAAGAACCTGTTTCTCCGACGATGGAAAAAGATTCCTTGAAAAGTGAGAATAAATGATATATTTTTTTGGTTTCGGCGGCGAAGCCGCCGAAACCAAAAAATCAATTTTTATCTTCATGATTTGTAGAAACATCATGATTAGTAATACTGATGCTTGTTGGAGAAACCAATTGAATATTTTCTTTATCTAAATTTTTTTTAATGCAAAGTAATGCGTCACTTTTTACTTTGGAAATATTTGCACCCACTTCCATCCAGAATTTTACCTGCATATTAAAATTTCCCTGATTAATAGCTGTGAAATTCACTTCCACAGAATCCACTTTGTCTACATGTTCCAATGATTTTATAGCATTTAGAACTACATCTCGTGCTCGGGAAACATCTTCATCAGCTGGAATTTCATAATTAAGAATAATTCTTCGTTGTTCTGCTGCTGTTACATTTATAAATGGAGAACTGAAAATCAACTGGTTCGGAATATAGACTTTTTTACCTTCATCATTTGTGATTTTTGTAGTTAGAAGTCCAATTTCCTGAACCGTTCCGGAATGATTTCCTATTGTTACATAATCTCCTACCTGAAAAGATTTATCAACACTTACCAGCATTCCGGAAAATATACTCGAAACTAGATCTTTCAAAGCAACTCCGGCAATAACACCTGCAACTCCCAAACTTCCGATGAATTTCCATAAAAATCCACTCAATCCCATTACTTCAAGAGCAATAAATGTCCCTAACAGTAGGATCAGAAATCTGAAAAACCCTACAAAAGAAACAATGGTTTCTTGTCTCTTGGGAAATATTTTATGAAAAAATTTTACGGCAAGTTTGCTTAGATAAGAACTGGTAATCAGAAAGAAAAGAAATATTAAAACTCCGACTATCAGATTGGGTGTATATTCTGCAAACTTTTCGTACCAATGATAAATGGTCTTCCAAACCAGATCGATATACTTTATTCCTCCATTTTCCATGATGCAATTTATAAAAATTCATAAAAAATTAAAGAAAAAACTTTGCCAATTAAAATAAGTCTACTAAATTTGTAGACTAATAATTTAAAAAAGCAAAATGGTATGTCAATCAAATTAGGAGATACTGCACCCAATTTTCAAGCAGATTCGTCTGTAGGAGATTTAGATTTTTATGAGTATTTAGGAAATTCTTGGGGAATTCTGTTTTCCCATCCCGCTGATTATACTCCGGTTTGTACCACAGAATTGGGAATGACCTCTAAATTGAAATCGGAATTTGATAAAAGAGATACTAAAGTTATTGCTTTAAGTGTGGATGATGCTAATGATCATAGAAATTGGGTGAAAGATATTAATGAAACTCAAATTACTGATGTGCAATTTCCAATAGTCGCAGACAAAGACCGAAAAGTTTCGGAATTGTATGATTTTATACATCCCAATGCTTCTGCAACAGCAACTGTTCGCTCATTACTGATTATTGATCCTGATAAAAAAGTAAGGCTCATTATTACTTATCCAGCTTCAACAGGAAGAAATTTTAATGAAATTCTGAGAGTTTTAGATTCTTTGCAATTGGTTACCAATCACCAGATTGCCACTCCTGTAAACTGGGAAGATGGTGATGATGTAATAGTACCGCCAACAATTTCTACCGAAGATGCAAGAAAAATTTTTCCTAAAGGCGTGACGGAAATAAAACCCTATCTAAGATATACACCACAACCTAATAAATAAATTTTTCGTATAGTTTAGTTGATTGAAAAAGTCTCTCGTTTTTTGAGAGACTTTTTCTTATTTTTTGTTTAGCAAAGTTTGAAGATCTTTATTAAAATGATTTTGTCTTTCACCAAGAGTTGAAAAAAAATCTTTATCAAAATTTTCTACAGCAATTACAGCCTCTTTTACTACTTCTAATCCTTTTTTGGTAAGTTCTACTTTTTTTGCTCTGGTATCGGTTTCATGTTCTATTCTTGCGATCATATTTTTTTTCTGTAGCGTTTTTAAAACAGTAGAAGTTGTCATGGGATCAATCTTTGTATGGTTGGAAAGCAAAATTTGCGTAACATCCATTTTATGAAGGGTAAGCCAATGAATACTGGCTAATAAAACAAATTGAGAATGAGTCAAATCATACTCTTGCAATGCTTTTTTTATTTCCCTTTGCCAAAGATTGGTTACCTGCCACAATAAAAAACCTGAACTGTCATTAGCATCTTCCACCGAGAAAGTATTATTTTCAGATTTCATAATGTTTGTAATTTAAGATCATTAAAATTCAAAAATATTGAAAACCTTCTTAAATTCAAAGTGCGATTTGTTTTGCATGTGCAATCTGATTGGCTACATCCTGAGGTAAATTTTCTACAATATTTTTGGCAACCAATTTCACCCAAAGAGAAGATAGTAAACCTTTTACAGTCATGGTAACTGTAATTTTCAGTCCGTCTTTTGTTTCTTCGTAAGCATGTTCTCCGTACATTTTTGCTAACGGAAATTTTGTTAAGTCTACAAATTTTCGATTTGGTATTATTTCCAAAAGTTTGATTTTTACTTTAGGTCCTCCTTTTGGCTTAAGAATGAAAAAATTCCCTTGTTTAAAATCGCTTAAAAGTTCGGAATGTTCTACGCTTTCATCCCAGTTTTTCCAGTTATTGATGTCGGTTGTCAATTTCCAGATTTGTTCTTTGCTCACTTCTTTTGTAGTAGTTGAATACGTTTTTGTCCACATAATGTTTAATTTTATAAGCGCAAATATAATAAGTACACTTATGATATCAAAATAAAAAATTAAATTTTAAATAAAAAATCCTTCAAATAATTGAAGGACAGAGTAATAAAAAATTAAATAAGCTTATAGGAAAATTAAAATAAGTGCCATTACTAATCCTATTGCTGTAAAAATCATTCCTCTTTTAAAAACCTTGGTTTTGGGATTGAACATCCAGAAACTAGAAACTACAAAGAAAAATAAAGAAATCCCGAAAAAAGTATTTAATGGTGAAAGTGCATCTTTTGATTCAGATTTATGCAGCTTTGTCATCTTGTCTAAAACAAACGGAAGTTCTTTTTTGGTATATTTTGCTTCGCCCGTTACAGAGTTATAAGTTCCCTGCTTAAAGTAGTAAATCCCGTTTTCTGTTTTGTCAATTTTCAGTTCACGGATTTTCAATTCTCTTCCTAAATCTTTTTCGGAAATATTTTTATCGATTATTTTTTCAATATGTTTTTCTTTTTTTAGGAAACCGGTATCTCGATAGATCAGCAAAACGCCACTGATTGCATAAACTGCCATTATTCCTGCCATAAAATAACCTAAATAGCGGTGAACAACCCGCATAAAACTTCTTGTATTTTTTATTGTATCCATAGTTTGCATTTTAATATAAAAAAGTGGAAACTCAGAATTCCACTTTTTTTCACAAATATAAAATTTAATTGGTGCGACTACAATTTATATGTTAGTGTAAAATAATAATTTCTTGGTGCAATTGGATTCACAGAATAATTTTCGTGAACATTGTAATTTACTTCGTCAAACACATTTCCTATTTTACCCATTATAGAAATTTTTTTGAACTGATAACCTAAAGAGACATCTACTGTGGTAAACCCTTCCAATTCTACAAGTCTGTTTTGTTGATTTGCCGGTGGATATTTGGTGTTATTCCAGCCCGCTAATCTATTTCCTGTATAGAAGGCAGTTACGCCAAGTTTTAGTCCTTTTACATATTTGGGTAAAGTATAAAATGCAGAAACATTGGCTGTTACAGAAGGTGTTCTGGTAATTCTTTCTCCTTCTACAAAACTACCTATGGTATCTGGTGTTTTTACATATTCTGCGTGGTTATAAGATACGCCTCCTATAATGGATAGATTAGCATTAGGATTTCCTGTAATGTCTAATTCTGCACCTCTACTTCTGGATTTTCCGCTGAGGAATTTTAAATTGCTGTTGTTATTTGGATTTCCATCTTTATCAAGGATTGCTGTAGAAACTAAGTTATTATTATCAATTTGGTAAGCAGTAAAATTAAGCGACAAAGTGTTTTTTATAATATTAGTTTTTAATCCTATTTCATATTGATCGATTATCGAAGATTCTAATGGATTTCCATAAATATCGGTATTGTTTCCTGTATTGTTGGGAGTAAAAGAATTGGCATAACTGGCAAAAGCCATCATTTTATCATTTATTTCATAGATAAACCCTAGTCTTGGTGAAAAACCTCTTTCTACTAACTGATTGGTGCTTTGTTTTGTTTCTGTACTTTCGATGAAATTTTTTACAGTTCTTTCTTTAGTTTCAAGATAATTAAAACGAATTCCGGCTAATACTTTTATCTTTCCGAAGCTCATTAAATTTTGAACAAAAGCACCAAATCTTTGTGTAGGAATGCTGGTTACCTCTCTTTTTACAGCCTCTATTTTTTCTACTGTTGTCCAAGTTTCTGGGCGATCTAGGTAAGTAAGAGTTGCATTATTAAAAGGAAAATTCTTTTTTCCATCTGGTGTTGTAAAAGTATAAGCATCTGCTTTACTATAATCTGCATCTATACCTGTTAGCAATTTATGTTTTATTTTTCCTGTGGTAAATTCGCCATTCAAGTTCGCTTGGAAAACAGTGTAATTTTGCTCATTATAGGTTCTGTTAAGAGATTGATAATAACTTCTTTCCGGAATGTTAGTGGTGTTTACCAGCCATTGGATTCTCTCTGTGGAATAATAATCTCTAGTAAAATTCTGATAAGAAGCTACGGAACTAAGCTGCCAATTGGTGCTTAGTTGATGATTTACTGTAACCGTTGTAGTTGCCATTTGCGAGGTAATGTACTGCCAATCTGCACCAATAAAAGCATTTCTAGAAAGTCCTGTGTTGAAGTTGGAAATTCCAGTTTGTTGATCCATAATACCTCCTAAACCCCAATCTGGTGTATAATGATGTTTCAGATAATCTGCTTCCACAATAATTTGGGTTTTATCCGAAATATTAAATAAAAAACTGGGGTTAAAATATTGTTTCTGAGAATTTACCACATCTCTAAAACTATCTTTGTACTCATAACTTCCATTTACTCTAAACGCTGAATTTTTAGACAAAGCCCCGTGAATATCTATTGTAGGTTTTATATTATTCCAACTGCCATAGTTAAGTGCTAGATTTCCACCAAATGCGAATAATGGTTTTTTGGTAACCATATTTACAATACCACCAGGAGATACATTTCCGTAGAGAATGGCGGCACTACCTTTTAATACTTCTACACGTTCCAGTCCGGAAACTTCTGGGAAAATGCCGGAATTTATTCTATTTCCGTTTTTAAAAATATTTTCATTGCCAAAAGTATAGCCTCTTGCTCCAAAATTATCTTGAGAACTTCCTCTGGATGAAGTAAGATAAACTCCATTTACATTTCTCACCACATCAGAAAGCTGTTGCGCTTGTTGCTGTTCTATCACCTCGTGTGTTACCACCGCAACAGCTTGTGGAGTTTCCATAGGCGAAAGTTTAGATTTTATGGTGAAAAGTTTGGCTGTATTTGGATTTCCCGTTTTATGGAGATTAACATCTTCTATTTCTTGAATTTTTATTGTATCATTTTCAGGTTTGTACTGCATTTGTGAAAAAGAACTTCCTGAAATTATCAGTAAGCCAGCGCACATTATTTGCTTCTGCATAATTCTATTTATTTAGAATGAATTAAAATAATGATGCAAAAATAAATATTCATTCTTAAAAATCAAAAATTTATTTAGAATTATTAAAAATAAATATTGTGATTTTTGTCAGTTATGGTATTAGTATTGACTAAAAAAATAAAAAGAGATAACAAAACTTGTTATCCCTCAATAGTTTAGAAATATTTTTAAAAATAATTAAATCATTAATGCAGTTTCTAATGCCAGTTCAATCATCGGTTTTAGTGCTTTCTCCCTTTCATCGGCAGAAATTTGCTCGTGTGTTGGGATAATATCGGAAACAGTGAGAATTGTAGCTGCATTTTTTCCTAAATGTTTGGCATTGGCAAAAAGTGCAAAGGCTTCCATTTCTACCGCAAGACAATTATATTTGGTAGCGATAGCAGGAGTATTCGGATCTTTTCTGTAAAAAATATCACTGGTGTGGATATTGGTGGTTTTTATGGGAATAGAAAGATTTTCAGCAGCTTTAGTAATGGTATTAAAAACAATTCCCTGATTCGGAATAATTTCTTCTTCAATTCCCCAAGCAAATTTTGCAAAAGTGCTTTCGCTGGCTGCATTTTCTACATTCAGAACATCAAAAAGTTTTAAATCTGTGGAATATGCACCACAAGTACCGATTCTGATAATAGTATCTACATCGTATTCCGTATAAAGCTCATAGGAATAAATCCCGATACTTGGAGCGCCCATTCCGCTTGCTCCAACGGAAATTGTTTTTCCTTTGAATTTTCCTGTAAAATAGAAAACATTTCTGGTATTGCTTACCAATTGTGCGTCTTCAAGAAAATTTTCTGCAATATATTTTGCACGAAGCGGATCTCCCGGCTGTAAAACGATATTGGCAATTTCTCCTTTTTCTGCCTTAATGTGTATGCTCATAAATTTTGATTGATAGTGAACAAATATAAAAAAATAAGAATTACAAAAATGGGAATTAATTTCCTAAAATTTCCTGAAGTTCCAGCCAGCGCATTTCGAGATTTTCTAATTTTCCGGAGATACTTTCCAATTTGGCGGAGAGTTTGGAGATTTTTTCGTAATCGGTTTCGTTATTCAGCTGATTGAGAATTTTATCCCGTTGTTGTTCCAGTTCGGGCATTTCTTTTTCTATTTGTTCTAATTCTCGCTGTTCTTTGAAGGAAAGCCTTTTTTTTGTTGATGGTTGTTGTGTGATACTTGTCGGTTCTATTCTTTCATCTTTGATTTTTTCCCTTTCTTCTGACTTCTGATTTCCCACATTTGATTTTCTACTTTCCCGATATTCTGAAAAATTGCCAACAAAATCTTTTATTTTTCCCTCTCCTTCAAAAGCCAAGACGTGATCTACAATCCTATCCATAAAATATCGGTCGTGGGAAACGATAATCAGTGAACCTTGGAATTGCTGAAGGAAATTTTCGAGAACCGTTAAAGTCGGTAGATCTAAATCATTGGTTGGTTCATCAAAAATTAAAAAATTAGGATTTTGATATAAAATGTACATTAAATGCAGTCTTCTTTTTTCGCCACCGGAAAGTTTGGAAATAGGAGAGTACTGGGTTTGGTCATCAAATAAAAATAATCTCAAAAACTGAGATGCAGAAAGGCTTTTTCCATTGGCTAAAGGATAATATTCTGCAACTTCTTTGATGAAATCAATCACTCTTTCATCTTCTTTATATTGTAATCCTTTTTGCGAAAAATATCCGAAATGAATGGTTTCTCCGGTTTCGATCTCACCTTTGTCAGCCTTTTCAAATCCTTGAATAATGTTTAAAAGAGTAGATTTTCCGACTCCGTTTTTCCCTATAATTCCTACTTTTTCGCCACGCTGAAACTGATAACTGAAATCTTTCAGTAAAACTTTATCTCCAAATCGTTTGTCAATATTTTTAAGTTCAAGAATTTTTTTACCAAGACGTTTCATTTCAAAATCCAACTCTAAGCCTTGCTTTCGGGTATCAGTTTTGGCAACTTTTTCGGTTTCGTAGAAAGCATCTATTCTGGATTTCGATTTTGTAGTTCTTGCTTTCGGCTGTCTCCGCATCCATTCGAGTTCTTTTCTGTAAAGATTGTTGGCTTTATCAATGGTTGCATTGAGATTTTCCTCACGAATCATCTTGTTTTCGAGATATGTTGCATAAGAACCATTGTGAAGGTAGAGATTTTTATCTTCCATTTCCCAAATGATATCACAAACACTATCAAGAAAATATCGGTCGTGCGTAACCAATAACAAGGTGATTTTAGCTTTACTCAAATAATTTTCCAACCATTCTACCATTTCTACATCAAGATGATTGGTGGGCTCGTCCATAATTAAAAGTGTGTGACGATGTTCCGCTCTGGTTTCGGTCAGTAATTTTGCTAAAGCAACACGTTTAATTTGTCCACCGGAAAGTGTTCCCATTTTTGCTTCAAGATCAGTGATTTTCAGCTGGGAGAGAATTTGCTTCATTTCGTTTTCCAAATCCCATGCTTTATGGACTTCCATTTCGGATAATGCTTTTTCTATGAAAGCGGAGTCTGTAGAATGAAGCGATTTATGATAATTTTTAAGAGCCAAAATAGGTTCGGAATCTAAAGTCATCATAAATTGGTCGATAGTAAGATTCGGATCAAAATCAATTTCCTGATCAAACAATACCACCTGAATGTCTTTGTTAATGATTACATTTCCACTGTCTGCAATTTCTTTTCCCATCAGAATTTTTAGAAGGGTAGATTTTCCGCTTCCATTTTTGGCAACAATGGCAATTTTATCGCCTTCATTGATATTGAAAGAAATATTTTCAAATAAAACTTTTATTCCATATGATTTGGTGAGGTTTTCAGCTGTAATATAATTCATGCGGCAAAAATAGGGTAATCTGTATTAAGAAAAAAGCGATTCATAAGAACCGCTTCATCTATTATTTTTTTATGAATTTTATAGGTTTTTCATCATCTACTTTTAGAAGATATTCTCCAGGATTCAGAAAAGAGACATCAATAGCTGCATCTTTAATTTTACCTTTTTTGAGAAGTTTTCCGTCCAAAGCATAAATGGTGAATTCATTTTTTATATTTTTTGAAACTATGGAAAGTATAGACTTTACAGGGTTTGGATAGATTTGAAATTTTTTGCTATCGGTTTCATTCGTACTCATTATAACAGGATCTATAACTTCCAGTTTTATATCATCCAGATAAACTCCGTCTTCATTCACACCTGAATCGGAAATCAATCGGAATCGGATTTTAATATTTTTACCAATATAACTGCTTAATGATATTTTTTCATATTTCCAACCGGATGAAGCTCCATCATAAAGCGGTTTGTTTATTGTCTGACTATCCGAACCAAGACCGGTATATTCTCCACATTGTTGTGTCCAAGTAGTACCTCCGTTTTCGGAAACTTCAAAAACCATATAATCATAGCCATTTTCAGTATTCCATTTGGCTTTAAAACCAATCCAGGCATATTTTACATTGTTAAGGTTAAATGTATTTTTAGAAGTGATTTTTGTTTGCGAATTATCCGGATAATTTCCGCTCGGACTATCCGTAATACAGCTTGGAGAGGAAACAAAATTACTTGTGGTAGTATTCCAACTTCCTGTTTTGTCCCAATTATTCATATTATTTCCTTCATCGTTAAGAAGTACTCTTGAGCTTCCAAAAACTTTAGAGATTGGAATGGTTTGCACAAAATCTCCATTGTCAATTTTCAAGCTGAAAGAAATGAAATTTCCATTGATCGGTAATTCATTAAGATGACCGGAAAAACTAATATTTACTGAAGAACCTTGTGCTGTATCAGGAATAGTAACAGTAGCATTGGTGATATCAACACCAGAAGTATTACTTGATAAAGTTGCCGTAGCTGTACCGCTTCCAATTCCTATTTTTTTTGCAGAAAATTGCAAAGTGAAATCCTGACCGGATATATTGATATTGCTATTGTCTTCAATAGTATAATAATTGTAAATGGATTTTAGAAAAGTAAGATTAGCATGAAGCATACCTTTATTGGTAATGCTCACTTGTGAAGGTGTATCCCAAAAACTATAACCATTTTCGGGTGTATACGCTAATATTTTAGATTTTTGAGGTGTTGCTACATACATCCAGTCATCTGAACCTCCGGAAGTAAGATATAAAAGGGATGAAATTTGATTGGTGTATCCATTATTTTTTACCATTTCATTTCCCAAGTTTGTAAACAATTCATGATCTGGAGTAAAAGCATCATAATCATATCCGAAAGGAAATAATAACAATCCGGAATATGTATGATTATTAATAGCTCCTATGAATTGATTTTGTTCGCAAAGCCATTTAATAGCCTGATTTTCCACTTCGGAAAAAGGAGCTGTTCCACAATAAGTGTTAGAATCTGGCGAGGTAGAAGTTCCTGTAGTTCCCCAATTATAACCGTAATTTCTATTATTGTCCACACCATAAGAACCATCACCGTTATTCCGTCTGTTTTTTCTCCACATTCCACCACCGGAAGGATCAGCATTGCAATTGTAAGCATATCCATCAGGATTTACGATAGGAACAATGTATAATTCGGTTTTGTCAAGGATTGTTTTTATTTCAGGATTGGTAGCATAGTTTTCCAAAAGATACCACATAAAATAAATCAGTTGCTGTACAGATCCGGGTTCACGAGCGTGATGTACTGCTGTGAAAAGAAGTTTATTTTTTGGTGTGGTTATTTGGTTGTTGCTTAGTTTTACTAAAAAAATATCTCTGTTTTCGACTGTTTTAAAAGTACTAATCGGTGCTTTTGGCGTAATAAGATTAGGATAAAGAGTATTCATTTTGGCAAGATCTTCAAAAACCTGATCATAATTCAGGAATCCGGCCATACTTCCTGTTCTGTAATTTACAGGATCGGTAATAGAATTACAAGCCAACGTGTAGTTTTTGTTTGAAGGATTTTTTAATTCTTCCTCATATTTTTTATGGAAAGTTTCTATTACATCAGGATCCAAAACCTTGTATTGCAAACCTGAATTATTTAGTTTATTCAAAATATCTGCTGAAACTATTGCTTCCACAAATTTATTTTTCTTTCCGTTGAAATGATCCAATTCCGCAATTTCAATAATTTTCTGGAGTTCTGCCGATGATGAATAATAAATTTTAATTTTTGAATATTTGTCGCTGGTTTGCGAATATACTTTTGTAAAACAAAAATTAACAATTATTAAAAAGAACAAAATTTTTTTCATGTAGATAAATTTTTTTAAAAACAGTCGATAAATGTAATGAAAATTTTGCAGATTTTGTAAATCAAAGATCTTAATGATTGAGAGTTACAGTTTCAATTAAAGATAAAATTTCAATTTCATAATTTGTACTTTTGTGTACGATTCAAAATCTTATTATGAATTCAAAAAGAATTATTCCGGCGGATAAAATGATTGCTCTGGTCGCTCATGACCATAAGAAAGACGAACTTATTGCTTGGGTGAAAAAGCATAAATCCATTCTTTCAAAACACAAGCTGATTGCTACCGGAACAACGGGAAAACTAATTGAACAGGAATTGAATGTAGAGGTTTCTAAAGTTTTGAGCGGACCTTTAGGCGGAGATCAACAATTGGGAGCTATGATTGCAACGCACCAGATAGATATTGTTATTTTCTTTTGGGATCCGATGGAAGCTCAACCTCATGATAGTGATGTAAAGGCTTTTCAACGGCTTTGTGTAGTTTGGAATGTTCCTATTGCCAATAATTCTGCAACGGCAGATTTTATTTTATCTTCATCTTTTATGGATCAGGATTATGAAGCTGAAATTTCAGATTATTCCTCTTATCTGAACAGGAATATCAAAATTTAATCAATAGTTAGTCTTTTTAAAGACCAACTTCCTCCATTGTAAATATCAACGTCCACTTTTGTGTTAATTCCGTATACAATTCCATTTTCCGTGAATTGCCAAAAATGCCAATTTTCATCAGGAGTAGGAGCGGGAACATCATTGTAATTGGCCAGCCAAAGCGTGTAATTGCTAAAATCGTCTTTCAGATAATCTTTGTAATAGTGATAATAAGTATAAATTATAGGTTTTTCACCGTATTTTTCTTCTACAATTTTGCACCATACTTTTAGGTCTTCAATCAATTTTTCTTTTGTTTTTCTTCTGGGGATTTTTTCAATGTCCAGAATGGGAGGGAAGTCTCCACTTTCTAATTTCACGTTTTCCAAATAATTATTGGCTTGAATTACCGGATCTTCATCGGCTCTGTAAAAATGATAAGCACCACGAATTAAATCATTTTCTTTTGCTTTTCCCCAAAACTCGTCAAAATGTTTATCGGCACTTCGATTTCCCATAGTTGCACGCAAAACCACAAATTCTATAGGAATTGAACCATTCGCAACACTCAAACTATCCCACTGTATATCTTCTCTTCTCTGATAGTGTGAAATGTCTATACCAAAAGTTTTATCCGTATTTTCACTGATGATACGATTGATTCTTTTAGCCTCAAATTCTGTATTGCTCAGTTTTTTATGCTCAAATTTTTTAAAATACATGGCATAGTAAAAAGCGATTTTATTTTTCAGATAAAATCCGGTTCCTAATAACGCTAATGCAAGAATCCCCAAAAGAATATACCTACGCAAAAGATAATTTTTCCTGCGCTTTTGATGGATTTTTGCAGTTGCTTTTTTATGAGTATTTTTTTTTGCCATTGGATGCAAAAATAATAGATAATTGTAAATATTTCAGAATAATTCTTTTTGATTTGGAATTTTATTTTTTACTATTCAGTCCATTCTTTTTATAATCTAAGAGCCAACTTTTTTAGTTAATTTTACAAATTATGAGGGAAATTAAAATAAGTACTGCCGATCAATATTTGCTCTCTGCAAAAATTTTTGAACCGAAAATTTCTAATGAAAAATTAGTACTTATCAATTCTGCAACAGGAGTGAAGCAACAAATGTATTTTTCATTTTCAACATTTTTGGCAGAAAATGGTTTTACTGTTATCACATATGATTATCGCGGAATCGGAGAGTCCAAACCTGAGAGAATGAGAGGTTTCCAATCCAGTATGAGGATTTGGGGGACTCACGATTATAAGGCAATAACCGAATTTATCAAAAAGAAGTTTCCAAATTTTAAAAAATATGTTCTTGGACATTCTGTAGGCGCATTGATCTTAGGGATGAACGAAGACTCCAAAATGTTTGAAGAATTTATTTTTATAGCTACTCAAAAAGCATATTTTGGAAATCTGAGAATTAAAACAAAGGTGGAAGCTTGTTTAGGTTTTGGAATTGTACAACCTCTTTCTACAAAGCTTTTTGGATATTTTCCTGCGCACAGATTTGGATTGGGAGAAAGCCTTCCAAGTGGAAGTGCATTTGACTGGCGAGTTTTGATTATGAACAGAAAATCCACCAACAAACTACTGGAAAAAACGCCCGATTTTTCTAAAGAGCTTACCCAAAAAGTTTTTGTTTTGCAGATAGAAGATGATTCATGGGTTACTTCCAAAGGGATTGATGCTCTTCTTAAAGAAACATACCCTAATTTGAAGCCTGAAATCCGAAAAGTAAAAGCCTCAGAATCGGAAGCCGGAAAAATAGGACACATTAATTATTTTCGAAGCTACAATAAAAAACTTTGGGATATTATTTTGGATGAAATACATTAGCTTTGAGAAGATAATTTACATTAAATGTACTAAAGATAAGTTTCAACAAAAATTATTGCCGAATGAATATACAATTGAAGATTTAAAATATTTTGTCAATGAATTTAATGAAGATTAAGGTCAATGTAATTTAACAAAAATCTAATTTTGTTCTCTATTTTGATTAAATTTTCACAGTTAAATTAAATAGTTTTTAAAATGATAAACTAAAAAATACCTTTTTCATGTTATTTTTTTGGAAACACATATCCTATAAGTTTGCTTGTGTTTAACAATTAAATTTTTTTATTATGAAAAAAATGAATTTATCCGATTTGAAAAAAGGGAAATTATCCCAAAATGTTATTTCAAATCTAGAGGTTTTAAAGGGTGGACTAGTAAGCGAATTTTGCCATCCTGTTGGATGTGGTTCAGATGGCGCAACAATCTACTCAGGAAAATTGCCTGCTCCTAGTAAACCTACTACAATTACCATTGGATAAAAGATGGATAGCCGTATTATTCATACGGCTATTTATTTCTATTTAATATTGCTTAAACACATACTTAAGAATGCAAATTTGATATTATGAATGATGAGATATTTAATATTTCTCCGGAAAAAATTGAAAACGGATTAGAACAATTTTCGGACTCAATGAAAGTTTTGCTTTATGAATATGATAACGAAATTTTTGATAAGTTCAATTATGATAGTCTGTATTTAGAACCATCTTTATTTTTTTTATATTTTCACGGAGATAAAAAAGCACCATATCAGTATCTATTAAAAGAATATTTATATAAAGATCAACAACTAAAGATAGATGTATTGTTAGATAGTAAAAAAAGTCTTAATATTCCTAATTTTGGTTTTATTGATGACTTCAATGGTAGCTCAGTAATATTTGAAAAAGGGAATCTTTATTATGAAAATGGAGAAATTTTACATTTAAATCCTGAACAATATTTATCAAATTCAAACATAAAAATATGCTCTACTGTCCCATCAATTTTAAATATTTATAATGAAAATACTTTGGAGTTTGATTTTAAAAGTGTTGTTCAGCGAAATAGAGAATATTTAGATGGAGCCTGGCAAAAAATTGCCTTACATTCACCAAATTTTGCTGACTTAATAAATCAGACAACAAAAGAAATTTCCATTTTTGATATTCCCAAAATACCATCTTTTGCTTCAATGAATTATTTTGGAACTACTTTTATTAATGTATATGAACAGATGGTAAGCGAAATTTACTTTATGGATGAAATAGCTCATCAAAGTGGTCATACTATTTTTTATTTATTAAGCCCAAATCCTGCAGATTTTTTTATATGTGATTATAAAACACCTTTAAAAGATTTAACGGGTCATTCTTGGGAAAACCGAGATATATATGGAGCTATGCATAGCATGTTTACTTTAAATACAATATTGCATACTTTGAATAATTATTTTTTAAATTCAAAAAACTTATCTCAAAGAGAAAACCTTGAATTAATAGGAAGAATGGGGTTTTATTTGGGAAAACTATCATATGATATCAGTAACTTTTCAAAAATAAAGGTCTTTAGTAAGAAAGGATCTGAATACTTTGAAATTTTTAAAAATACCAATTTATATTTTGATAGTTTATGTGATGGTCTGTTTAAAGAATTAAGCTTTAAAAAGCAAAATTATCTATTTTCGTTAGATATATTTATTAATGAAAATGCATTTATAAAAAATTATGAGTTTCAAAATAATTGATTTCTGCTTTTTTGTTTTAAGTGTCACTATCTTTAGTCAAACAAAGGAAGATATTTACAAAAAATATTTAACTGAAGGAGCATATACTTATTCATACTTTCATCCCAAATACCAAAAATATATTGATTCTGCTTTAGTCTTATTGCCAAAAGATGCTTTTCTGTGGCAACAAAAAGCAATGCCTTATTTTAAGAAAAAGCAATATGAGGTAGGTTTTGCTGCTCTTAATAATGCCTTGGAGTATGATGATGAATACGATACATATCATTCTTATCATGCTTTTATTAAATGTATTTTTCAAAAAAACTATACTGAAGCTAACAATGAATTTGATGTATTAATTAAACATTATGAGAAAGGAGTTATAATGGATCATTCTTTTTATTTTTATAAAGCCTTATCTTTGCTTCAATTAACCCAATATGATGAAGCTGAAGAATGTTTAAACAAATCTATTAATTTATTTAAAGACCAAATAGAACCTAATCCAATTGAGTTATTTTATTTGGGAATTATATTTTATGAAAAGGAAAACTATGATAAATCGATTGAATGCTTTGATAAAAGTCTAAAATTATATCCCAATTTCGCGGATGCTTTATACTATAAAGCTAAATCCTTATGCAATCTCAAAAAATATGATTTTGCACTAGAAATATTAAAAAAATCAAAAGAATACTTGTCTCAAAATTATACGATAAACGAAGCTAATGCATTATATGAAGATTATCCCTATCAAATCAAATATTGGATGGTTGATAATATAATTCAACAGTTAGAATATCAGAAAAAAAATAAATAATATTTATTTTGAAAAATTTCCCGTTCTACAAACAACCTGATGCCAAAGACTGTGGTCCCACCTGTCTTCGTATTGTCTCAAAATATTATGGAAAAACAATTCCGTTACAGCAAATAAGAAATCTTTCCGAGACTACCAGAGAAGGAAGCAGCTTATTGGGATTGAGTGATGCTGCGGAAAATTTGGGATTTCGTTCTCTTGGTGTTCAGATTGATTTTAATACTTTGGTGGAAGAAGTTCCGCTGCCTTGCATCGTACATTGGAATAAAGTTCATTTTGTAGTTGTTTACAAAATTGATAAAACGGGAAAAGTATATGTTTCAGATCCCAGTTATGGTTTGATAACGTACACCAGAGAAGAATTTATCAAATTCTGGATTGGTGAAAATGCCGATTCCAATACTGAAGAAGGAGTTGCATTATTATTAGAAACTACACCTGCTTTTTTCAAAAATGAATTTGACGAAGCAGAAAGCAAAGCCAGTTTTTCCTTTCTTTCCAAATATTTATTAAAATATAAATCTTTGGTTTTTCAGTTGGCAATCGGATTATTGGCAGGAAGTTTATTGTCTTTGATCCTCCCTTTTCTCACTCAAAGTATTGTAGATGTAGGGATTCAGAATCAGGATTTAAATTTTATTTATCTCGTTCTTCTTGCTCAAATTATGCTATTTCTTGGAAGGACAGGCATTGAAGTGATCCGAAGCTGGATTTTGCTCCATCTTTCCACAAGGATCAACATTTCTATTATTTCCGATTTTTTTATTAAGCTGATGAAACTTCCAATCAGTTTTTTTGATACCAGAATGACGGGAGATATTATGCAGAGAATCAACGATCATCACAGAATTGAGCAGCTTCTTACCAATTCTTCGCTCAATACGTTATTTTCGCTGGTCAATCTTATTATTTTCAGTATTGTATTGTTGTTTTATGATTACCGCTTATTTTTGGTGTATTTAGTTGGAGCTGGTTTGTATATTGGCTGGATCACTTTTTTTCTTAACAAAAGAAAAGAGCTTGATTATAAAAGATTTTCGCAAGTTTCTCAGGAACAAAGCAAAGTGATTGAGCTTATCAACGGAATGCAGGAAATCAAAATGCACAACGCTGAAAAGCAAAAACGTTGGGACTGGGAATTTTTGCAAGTGAAATTATTTAAACTCAGAATAAAATCCCTTTCTTTGGAGCAATGGCAATCGGTTGGCGGAAATTTCATCAATCAGATAAAGGACATTTTGGTAAGTTTTCTTTCGGCAAAATTGGTTCTCAGTGGAAATCTGACTTTAGGAATGATGCTTTCTGTGCAATACATTATCGGTCAGCTAAATAGTCCGTTGTTGCAATTAATTGATTTCATCAAACAAACTCAGGACGCAAAAATTTCTTTGGAACGATTGGGCGAAATTCACGACAAAGAAGATGAAGAAAATAAAGACGAACAATATGTTTCCGAAATTCCTAACCAAGATATAGAAATTCATAATCTTTCTTTCCGATATATTGGTTCGGATTCGTTTGTTTTTGAAAATTTAAATCTTACCATTCCATACAAAAAAACTACAGCTATTGTAGGAGCCAGCGGAAGCGGAAAAACCACACTTCTAAAATTATTAATGAAATTTTATGAGCCCAATGAAGGTGAACTAAGAATTGGCAACACGAATTTGAAAAATATTTCACCAAGATTTTGGAGGGATCATTGTGGTGTTGTGATGCAGGAAGGATATGTTTTCAACGATACCATTGCCAATAACATTGCAGTAGGTGAAGATTATATTGATAAACAGAAACTGAGAAAAGCAGTGGAAATTGCCAATATCAAAGATTTTGTAGAAGGATTGCCATTGAGTTATAACACCAAAATCGGAAACGAAGGAGTAGGTGTAAGTGGTGGTCAAAAACAACGATTGTTCATTGCAAGAGCAGTTTACAAATCTCCGGAATACATCTTTTTTGATGAAGCTACTTCTGCTTTAGATGCTAATAATGAAAAAATTATTATGGAAAATTTGGAGCAATTTTTTCATGGAAAAACAGCCATTGTTATTGCACACCGGTTATCGACCGTAAAACATGCTGATAAAATCATAGTTTTGGACAAGGGAAAAGTAGTAGAAGAAGGCAATCATGCAGAACTGGTAGATTTGAGAGGCGAATATTATCGATTGGTAAAAAATCAATTGGAACTGGGGAATTAATTAGAAATTAGGAGTTAGAAATTAGTAATTTTAGCTTCTAACTTTTTCGTAATTCCTAACTCCTAATTTCTAAATGCTAAATACTAATTATAATGAAAGATAATGTACTTCATGTTAAATCTAAAACATTTGCAATACGTATTATTCATTGTTATAAATTTTTAGTTGATGATAAAAAAGAGTTTGTACTATCTAAGCAACTTTTAAGAAGTGGGACAGCAATAGGAGCGTTAATTGCAGAAAGCAAATTTGCACAAAGTGACAAAGATTTTTTGAATAAACTTTATATTGCATTAAAAGAAACCAATGAAACATTATATTGGCTCGACCTTTTACATGAAGCCTTTTATTTATCAAAAGAAGAATTTTTATCCATTTCAAAAGACGCTACAGAATTACTGAAACTATTAGTTTCAATAACAAAAACTTTGAAAGAAAATAATCAGAAATTAAAGTAAACTCTAATTACTAAATACTAATTACTAATTCCAATGGAAAAAGATATATTAGACAATATAGAATTGCGTTCTGAAAGTGTTCAGGATATTCTTACGCAACCCCCTCATTGGATGATCCGATGGGGAAATTCCGTTATTCTTGGAATTTTACTAATGGTTTTGTTGATGAGTTATTTTATCAAATATCCGGAATTTATTCCTGCTCCAATAATTGTAACTTCTCAAAATCCACCGGAAAAATTGCAGGCAAGAATCAATTCTAAAATTGAAAAAATATTGATAAAAGATCATCAGGAAGTAAAGGAAAATGATGTTTTGATGGTTTTGCAATCTACGGCAAATTATCAGGATGTTCTCAAACTTAAAGCATTGGTAGATTCTATTGCCCCAAATCAATTGTTTTCTTTTCCAATAAATGAAACTTCAGGTTTTCGATTGGGAGAACTTCAAGGAGATTATAACAATTTTGCCAAAGCTTTTCAGGATGAAAAACTTTTTACAAGATTGCAACCTTACGCTCCGGAAAATCTGGCAGCCAATCAAAGTTTATCCGAATATAGAAGCAGAATTGCCACTTTGCAGCAACAAAAAAATCTTGAATCTGCAAAATATGAACTGAGCCGGAAAAATTATCAACGTTCTCAGGATTTGTACAATCAGGGTGTCATTGCAGCAATGGAGCTGGAAAATGAAAAAATAAAATTTCTTCAAGCTCAACAAAATTTGGAAAATATCAACATTTCCTTGTCTCAAATGCAAGAAGGTATTTCTAATCTTAATAAAACAAAAAGCGGAGCTTCCATCAATACAGAAAAAGATAAAATTACCTATTCTTCGCAAACTCTTCAGTTGTTTGAACAATTACGGAAATCGCTTAGAGAATGGGAACAAAATTTTTTAGTTGTATCTTCTACAGATGGTGTGGCCAGCTTTCAACAGTTTTTCGGAGAAAATCAATTCGTGAAAACCGGAGATGCTATTTTAACGATTTTGCCTCAAAATAAAGAGTTTTTAGTGGGAAGAATGTCTGTTCCGGCTGTTAATTCTGGGAAAATTACAAAAGATGAAAAAGTCTTGATCAAACTGGACAATTACCGCTATCAGGAATACGGAATTGTGGAAGGGAAGGTACAGAATATATCTCTTTCTCCTGATGAAAATGGAAATTATTATGTTGATATTATTCTTCCGAATGGTCTTAAAACTTCTTATAACAAAACACTTTCTTTTGATAAAGAACTCAAAGGAAATGCTGAAATTGTAACACAGGATCTAAGACTTATTGAACGATTTTTCTATCAGATCAGAAAACTACTGGGGTATCAAGATTGATTTTTTGTAAATCTTAGAATTTAAATTTAGTATTTCATATTTTTGAATTTTAATAAAAGTTCAAAATAATTCCTCATGCTTTATTTTAAAGATAAGAAGCAAAATTTTTAACTACAATTAGGATTGTATGCAAAATGTTATTTATAACACAATAGATTTCGTAAAACAAAAATTGAAAGGAGCAGAAGCTGGTCATGATTGGTTTCATGTTGAAAGAGTTTGGAAACTTTCAAACAAAATTGCAGAAAATGAAGATTGTGAAATTTTGGTTGTAGAACTTGCGGCTTTACTGCATGATATTGCAGATCCTAAATTTCATAATGGTGATGAAAATCTTGCTCTGAAAATTTCCCGGGAATTTTTAGAAAGCCAAAACATAGACGAAGATACCATTCAAAAAGTTCTTTTTATTATTCAGAATATTTCTTTTAAAAATAGGGGAGAAGCTCCGAAAAAAGCTCCTATAGAATTACAGATTGTTCAGGATGCGGATCGGTTGGATGCAATTGGGGCAATCGGAATTGCAAGAACTTTTAATTTTGGAGGTTTTAAAAATAATCTGATGTATGATCCTGAAATTCAGCCAAAATTGAATATGACCAAAGAGGAATACAAAAAATCTAACGGAACAACCATCAATCATTTCTACGAAAAACTGCTTCTTTTGAAAGATATGATGAATACGGAAACAGCAAAAAAAATCGCGTCGGAAAGACACGATTTTATGCTAAAATTTTTAGATGAGTTTTATAAAGAATGGAGTGTAGACTAGATGTTATTTAATATCATTTTATAATATTGAACGCCCTTTTTTCAGAGAATTTTTGCTCCATTCTTCTCATTCTACGGTATAATGATTATAGCCACATTTTAGAGGTTTGAATAATTCATTGTTAGGATTTTCACATAAATTCTACAGTTGGTGCAGATGTAGTGGAACGCTTAAATTCTTCTTCTTCTATTATTTCAGAAATAAAAAAATCTAATTCCTGACGTTCATATAATTCAGGATATTGAAAACCATTTATAAAAATATTAGGGGTAAAATTAAAATCATGTTTATCACAAAATTCAGTTTGAATTTGTAAGATTTCATCAATTCCTAATTCATGTTCAGTTGATTTATATTTTTTTATAAAATTTTGAATATAGGTTTTGTTTTCAAATAATAATTTTATTTCTTTTTCAAATTCATTTTCTCCTTTTTCAAGGTAGATAGTATGTAGGCTTCTATATAGATTAAGGTTTATATCATTTTTGTTTGTGTTGAAAATTATTTGGATTTTACTATTTTGATGATACTGTGAGTGTATAGAATGTAAAATTTTGTGCGCTTCTTTACAATGTCCACAAAATGGACTTGTAATAATTTGAATAGTGGTGCTAGCTTCTTTATTTCCTAAAATTATAGAATATTCATTGATGGGAAATTCTATTTTTTCACTTTCTAACAATTGAGATTTAAAAAGTTTATAATTCCTTTTGAAGCGTAAATTTTTCGCATTTTGTTCTTTTAATTCTTTGTTTTTAAGAAGTATAGGCTTTATTGAAATCCAAAAGAATGTAAAAAGTAAAAAAATAGAAATGAATAAGAGATATAAACCTCTCTGTCCTTCCGATAACCATCCTTTTAAATATAGAAATTTTTGTGCTTCAACTAGTCTATTATTATAAAATAAATTACCGTAAACTAAAAATATTTCTGCATACAAAACCCCAATAATCGCTAAACACAACGGACACCAATTTTTTTCTACTTTCCATTGATAGTAAATAGATAAAAAACTAATAGGCATGACTGGAAGCAAGAAAAAAGATGAAAAAAACAATAAGTTAGAAAATTGATTGAGTAATATAAAAGCAACAATTAATATAGTTTGTGAAGCGAAAAATACAATGCTTATATCACTTAAATTTACTTTCTCAAAAAGTTTCCATTTTTTGGAAGTCAGTATATTTTCGCAATTTGTTTCAGGGCTTATATTACAAAATTTGGATGCAAAACCTTCTCTTAAACCCAATATTTGACGAAAAGTTTCGATAGAAAAATAAAGACCTATCAAAGTTGTGATCAAAAGCAAGGAAATCATACCCAAGTCATATCCAAAAGAGAGGGAGTAGCTAAAGACCGTAAAAAATATAAATGTGACAGAAATTGCTAATAAAGAATATTTTAAAAAATAATTTTTTGATTTTATTTCTTTAAAACTTTCTTCTTTTTCTGCTAACAAAACAATGTCTTGAAATTTTTTTTTAAAATTCTCCAAAGTTTCATTCTTATTATCAATTTCTAATGCAGAAGTTGTTTTTTGTACAAAAGATAATTGATCTCCACTTTCTTCATTTTTAAGTAAAGCAATAAACTTAGCAGGCAACTCTTGTATTTGTTCGTTGCTAATTTTGAAGGCCATGTTATTGATCTTAAAAAAGCGCAAAGTATCACTTACTGCCAATAAACTAGGGTAATCAGGATGTGAAGAAAACTGATATTCAAATTCAGCTTCATCAATAGAAATATGTAGTTTTTTCAAATACTGAAAAACAGCACTTAAATCATCTTTTTTAGTCATAAATTTTAAATTTTAGAAGTTTTTTTTGAATATCACATCTCCTCTAAGAATATATTTTATACCGGATATAATTTTTTCGCCTGAATGAAGTTGGTTATGAGGAAAAGTTACTAAATTGCCTAATTTTGGTTTTATTTCAAAATCCTTAAACTTTGTATTACCTCCTGTAAAAGTATCATTGAGATAAATTAATATAGAATAAAAAGTCCTAACATTATCTGATATAATTGTACTCATATCAATATGTTCTATAAATTCATCGTTTACAAAATATTTATAAAGTCTAAATGATTTATTTATACCTATTGGTAAATATCCTTCAATTTTTAAAACTGAAAAATCTAAATTATTCCAAATTAAATCCGATAATTCTATACTTTCAAGATTTAATCTTTTACTATTTCTTTCAGCAAGGTTTTTTAAAAGAGCATCATCATTATCTATTTTTTCTTCGCTATAGAAACTTTCAGTATTATATTTTTCTTCAAATTCTTTTACAACAAAATTGCATATATCTTTAGTCCAAAATTTATTTACTTCCCAAATTTGATATTCATTTGAAATACATTTTAGTTTCCTCATTTTATTTAAAAATTGATTTTAGTTTCTTCTCTAATTCTTCTTTTGTATCTGCATCGTATCTACCAATTATAATTCCCGATTTATCAATAAGTATTGACGTAGGGAAACTGTTTACGCCATATTCGGATGTAATTATATTTCGATCATACGTTTTACCATCAATTAATTTTGAGTTAAAATCAATATGTATCCAATCTTGAGTCTTATCCTTTTCAATTGCTTTTTCCCAAGCATTACTATTATAATCGTCGGAAACACCTACAATATTGAAACCTTTAGCATGATAAGTATTTAATAAGCTATTTAAAAATGGTATCTCCTCTCTACAAGGAATACACCAACTTGCCCACATATCCAACAAGATATATGAATTTGCCGTCAAATCTTTTAACGATATTTTATTACCCGATTTATCTGTTGATACAAAATCATATCCTTTTGTACCAATAGTATCAACAATATTTTTATTATCATCAACTATTTGCTTAACCAGTTTTCCATAATAACTATTCTTTTGTACTTCAGATAGATGTACATATAAATCTCGGTATTTATTTAGTTGATTTATTGAAAATTCATCTTGAATGCTAAATAATAAATATGAACTAATATTAGAATTTGGATATGATTTTATATACTTTATTTTTTCTCTAAGAAAATTGGCTTCATATTTTTGTAATTCTTTTTCGAGTTTTATTTTGTGCAATGTATCTGCTGTTTTTTGTAGCTGATCAAACAGAATATTATAATCAGCAAGTTTTATTTTATTTTCAAACTTTTTAAGTTCATCGCATGATTGGCAATTTGCAATTTTATAATTGGAAAAATTACCTAATGTTAAAGAAAGTTTAATTTTAGAAGGATCAGCTTCAATTTGAACCGCATTTAGACTATCGGCATTTTGCTTTTCTTTAGGATTTAGTTTTATATAAAAACGCTTACTGTAGCCATTTATATTTCCCTTGAAATAAAATGTGTTATTTGTTATTTTTGAACTATCTACAATGCGTTTTTCAGAATTATCATAGTGTACTAAATAAATTTGTCCGCTATCTAAATTTATATGTCCATCTATCTCATATATGTTTTTTTTTGTTTGTGAGATCAATAAAAACGGCATCAAAAAAATGGTTAGAATGAATATTTTATAATGTTTCATTATTCTTATTTATTAAACTATCATATTCTTTATTAGTTTTATTTTTCCTTCGAGAAATAATATTGTTAAAAATGTAAACAATATTACAATTGTAGTATTGTTTACATGAATTTTTAGGTCTAACTAGGTTTGCTTTGACAACAAACAGGGTTTTCTCCTCCTCCACATGAGCCAGAGCAACATTGTCCTCCTGAACTACATGATACTCCAATCTTCTTGCATCTATCTTCCACAGCTCCTGCTTTAATACTTTTCATTTCATTGCGAGACAAACATTCTTGAATTGATTTTAAATTCATTGTTTTCATAATAAAAATTTTAAAATTAATAATAAATTTTGCCATACAATCCCTGACATGGGTTTTTTGCTGATCAGCGTTTATATTTACATTTCTGTACTGTACACATACAGAAAAAATAAATTTGAAGCCCAAATCTAAAAATAAAATATCAATAATAAAACGAAAAAACTTGCAATTTTTTTGCAATTTTATTGCATGAAATATGCATTTTTTGTGCATTTTTCATGTTTTGTATGATTTTAATTAATTGAATATTTTAAATTACTGATATTTAAATCTTTAATATTTCAAACCAAAACGATATGACAAATTAATTGATGATTTTATTGCAGATTCGGTACATAATATGCAAATTTGTATAAATAAAGTACACTAATGATTCAGCAAAAATTACAAACCCATAGAAAACAAAAAGGTATATCCCAAAAACAAATGGCTAAAATACTATCAACAGATCCCTCCAACTACTCCCGAAAAGAACGCGGAGAGGTAAAAATACAGGATGAAGAATGGGAAAAAATTGCTGCTGCATTAGAAGTACCTGTGGAAGATTTAAAAGAAGAAAAAGATGTAAGAATAGTTCATAATGATAATTCTACCTTTAATGATAATTCGGGAAACTATTATAATCAATTCTTCAATATTCCCAATTCTGTAATAGAAAATCTTCAAGATTACATCAATATACTCAAAGAGCAAATCGAACTTCTAAAAGCGGAAAACCAAAAATTGAAAGAGAAAAAGTAAAATATTTTTTTTAATATAAGTCTAAAGAGTAAAAAAATCAAATAAGTTTTGAGATTTCTCAAATAAAAAAAATCTCCGAAGATGTATTTATTTCTCCGGAGATTTTTTTTTAATTTAAAACTATAGTTTTATTATTACTATTGATAAAATTTTTTTTTCGATTTAAATCAAAACCTATTTTTTCTGTTTTTCTTTCAGTTCTTCTTTATCTTTATCGGAAGGATTCCAGACTTTTACTTCTGCATTTTTATCGATTCCGGATTTTATCTGTACGTTAATTCCATCACTTGCTCCGAGTGTTACATACGTTTTTTTGAAAGTGCCGTTAGCTTGTTTTACTTCTACGAAAGGTTTGTCTTTTCCGTTTACTTTTTCATATTGAATAAGAGATTCATCAAGAAGCAATGCATTTTTCTGTGAGCTTAAGACAATTTCTCCGTTTGCAGAAAATCCGGCTCTGATGTATTCATTATTTGGATTGAAAACATCTCCTTCAATAGGAAATTTGATGGTTCCGTTTTCATCTTTTCCTTTCGGAGCGATCATTGTCACTTTTCCTGAAAAAGTTTTGTTTTGAAGAGCACCAATAATGATATTCATATTCATGCCTTCTTTTAGTTTTCCGGCTTGAGCTTCGTCTATTTCACCTTCAAATATGAGGGAATTCAAATCGGCAATAGAAGCAATGGTAGTTCCTGCATTGAATGAGTTGGCTTCAATTACCTGACTTCCCACTTTTACAGGAACTTCCAGAACGGTTCCTGCGGCTTTTGCACGGATCTGTGTTGTGGCCATACTTTGAAGTTCGGGAGTAACACCTGTTCTTGCAATTTGTAAACTTTTTTGTGCGGTTACCAATTGTTGATTGGCATTTTTTACATTTTGTTGGGCAGAATATAATTGTTGTTGAGCTGTTAAAAATTCTTGTTTTGAGATCACCCCTTGATTGTATAATTTTTGCTGCATTGCAAATTGCTGCTGTTGATTGGATAGATTGGTTTTAGCATTGCTTACTCCAATATTGGCTGAATTCACCTGTTGTTGAGCTCCGTTCACATCAGAAAGATTTGGAACAATCTTTAAAGTAGCAATGAGCTGTCCCGCAGAAACTTTATCTCCTTCATTTACCAAAATTTTTTCAATAATTCCGGACAAATTGGGCTTGATTTCGATTTCTTCACGAGGAATGATTTTTCCTGTAGCCATTACCTTATCATCCATATTCTGAATAATAGGTTTTCTGGTAAGAAAGGCTTCGTTTTCTTTCGAATTGGATTTTACAAGATATCCGATTACTGAGATTAATGCAACTGCTGCCAAGAGTCCAAATAGAATATAAAATGCTTTTTTCAGGGTGAACTTCTTTTTCATATTTTTTATAGTTTTATTTTTTTTAAATAGTGATGATATTGCTATAAATTTTATTCACTTCTTAACGCTTCTATCGGACGGATTTTCACGGCTCTTTGTGCAGGAATTAATCCGATTACCAAACCTAATATCACCATAATTGCCATTGCTCCGAAAACGTTTCCATAATTCACGGTTGGATTGTAAAAAGGAAATGAATCCTGATTTTGTGTCAATGCATTGATGATCATTAACAGAAAAATTCCCGACATGAAACCTATTAATCCTGAAGTTAGTGTAATAACCACACTTTCCAAAAGGATCTGATTTCTTACTTCGGAAGGTTTTGCTCCTAAAGCTCTTCTGATTCCGATTTCTTTTGTTCTTTCTTTTACGGTGATTAATAAAATATTGGAGATCGCAATAACTCCGGCTAAAATGGTCAAAGTTCCTACAATTATGGTAAGAAGCTGCATTCCGTTTAAAAATCCTGTGAATTTTGCAAACTCTTTTCCGAGATTGAAAGAGCCAAATGCATTAGTATCTTCAGGTGAAGCGTGATATTTGGATTTCAATTCATTTTTTACATTATTTTCTACAATGCTAAGATCTGCATTAGGCTTACTTACAATAGCAAAAAAACCAACCCTGTCTCCATCATTATACATTTTTGTGTATGTGGAAAGTGGAATAAAAACGGTTTGATCGTTTTCCATTCCGCCTCCTTTTTTTACTCGAAAAACACCAATGACATTAAAAAATAAGCCTTTTATATTGATGGATTTTCCAATGGGATTTTCATTTTTTTTGGAATCGAAAAAGTTTTTATAAACTTCTTCTCCTATCACTGCTACATTTTTATTTTCAGAAATATCGGGATCGTTCAGATATCTTCCGAAAATGAGTTTTTTTTCTGAAATTTTGTTTCCGATAGGATAATCTCCGTTCAGTGTATAAGTTGCGGATTTTCCGTTTCGGGACATTTGTTCTCCGGGACTTCCGAAATTTCCACGTGAGTTTTGTGGAGAAATATAATCGATTTCAGGAATTTTCTTTACTAAAAAAGGAATATCTGCAAGATGAAGCTCCATTTGTCTTCCTTTCGGAAATCCGTCAAATGGTATAGTTGTATTTTGCCCCCAAAGAAAGATAGAATTGGTAGCAAATCCTGAAAATATTTTATCAAAACCATTTTCCATTCCTTTAGCAGCTCCCAATAATGCAACATACAAAAACATTCCCCAACCTACACCAATCATAGTAAGAAATGTCCGTAATTTATTATTCTTGAGAGAGTAATAAATTTCCTGCCATGTATCTTTTTTAAATAAAATATTCACTTTATAGTATTTATTTTTTAAAATTTTAGTGTTTTAATTGCAGATATATTCCACTAAATTTTCAAATTTCAAAATTCTTTTATTCTGTTCTCAATGCTTCAATAGGTTTGATTTTTGATGCTCGATAAGCAGGAACAAATCCGGCGATCAGACCTGCAAAAACAAGACAAAAGAAAGCTACAATAATTAATCCCCAACCAACAGCAGGATCTTTTATGAAAAATTCTTCAAGATTATTTCCGATCATATTCAAGGTTAAAACTCCTAAAGCAACACCTATTATTCCTGAAATTACAGTAATCACAACACTTTCCTGAATGATTAATCCAACAATACTTCTTGGTTTGGCTCCGATTGCTTTCCGAATACCAATTTCCATTGTTCGTTCTTTCACAATGTACACCATGATATTGCTGATCCCGATTATTCCGGCCAATAAAGTTCCCATTCCGATGAATCCAACTATTGCCGTAATTACAAATAAAAACTGGAATGTCTCTCCCATATTTTTGGCATTGTTCCAAACGCGTACTCCGTTTTCATCATCCGGAGAAACTTTTTTTCGAGCTTTTAGCTGATCTTCTAATTTTTCACCATATTTAATGGCTTCATCTGGAGAAAGATTCGGGCTATATGCAATGTAAATAGTAGAAATTGTATCTGCACTTTTTTTCATTTGTTGTAGTGTAGAGATGGGAACCGTAATGTGTCTCTCGTCCCAATCGCCACCATCGTCCTGAAATACACCTACTACTTTAAATATTGTACCGTTTATATCCAGATCTTTTCCAACCGGACTTCCGTCTTTAATTAAGTCTCTCTGAACCATTCTGCCTATTACGGCAACATTTTGTTTTCTTTCCAAATCATTTGGAGTAAGATATCTGCCTTCCAGAATTTTGCGGTTTTCAATAAATTTTTCATCAGTATCGGCTCCGTTGATTTGGTAGTTTCCGCTTTCTTTGCCATATTTTACAACCCAATTGGCGGTATATCTTGGTGTAGCGTGTTCTACTTTTTCTTTATCATCATTTACCAACGCATCATAATCTTCATTGTTCATCGTCACTGTTCTGTCGGATTGCAAACCATCATAAGCAATGGTAGTTTTTCCTGTAAAAATGGAAATCAAATTCTGAGCATCACGTGCAAAACCTTCTGTAAATGCGTTTTGTAAGCCATTTCCAATTCCGAAAAGCACAATGAATATGTAAAGACCAAGCGCAACCGTAAAGCCAGAAAGTACCGTCCGCAATACATTACTGCGAATGGAACTAAATATTTCCTGCCATCTGTCTAAGTCAAACATATTTTATTTTTTTGATCCGAAGCCCGAAGTTGGATGTCGGAAGTTTTTATCATAAATATTTTTAATTCTTTGGTCATCGGTCTTCTGACTTTCGACTATTTTAAAACCAATTGCTCAATAAATTCATCACTTTCAATGATTCCGTCTTTCAAAATTACGTTTCTTTTGGTTTGTGCTGCAACATCCGGTTCGTGCGTTACTACGATAATGGTTTTTCCTTCGTCATTGATTTGCTGAAGAAGTTTCATAATATCGTGTGTTGTTTTGCTATCCAAAGCTCCGGTTGGTTCATCGGCAAGGATTACTTTTGGATTGGTAATTAACGCTCTTGCAATGGCTACTCTTTGTTTTTGTCCTCCGGAAAGTTCATTCGGAAGATGGTTTGCCCAATTTGCAAGACCTACTTTTTCCAGATATTCCATTGCTTTTTCATTTCTTTCTTTTCTGGAAACATTCTGATAATAGAGTGGAAGCGCCACATTGTCCAAAGCAGATTTATAACCAATCAAATTGAAAGACTGAAACACAAATCCTAAAAATTTAGAACGATATTCCGCTGCTTTCACTTCATTAAGATGTTCAATATGGATTCCGTCCAATTCATAAATACCGCTGTCTTTTTCGTCCAGAATACCGATAATATTTAGAAGTGTAGATTTTCCGGAACCGGAACTTCCCATAATGGAAACAAACTCTCCTTTGGAGATTTTTAGATTAATACCTTTCAATACATGAAGTTTGCTTTTTCCGGTATCGTATGATTTATGAAGATTCTCAATTAATAACATTAAGCAGCAGATTTCTGTTTTAATAATAAGTATTTTTTTTCTTTCAATTGTTACAATGATGATAACAGGAATAATTTTTGCAGTTGTTTAATCAGTAAATTGTTTGCTATTAATATATTTAGCTCAATTGTTTAAGGGTTGTTTTATGAAAATCCATCGTTTTTTATCGAAATTTTCTAAAAGCATTTGTTTATGGAGCTTCTGTGTGAATGTGGAAAACTTTTAGGTCTATGACACAAAGATTTAATATTTCAGGCTTTCACATTCAATGGTCATTTTTTAATTTTGTTCTTCGTCAGCTAAAACAGTTTATACAAAAATTTATGGATAAAAAATCTGTAAATTGTGTTTAAAATCAGTTAGTTGCTGTTTTTCTAACATTTATCCACATTAAGTAAAATTAAATCAAAAGCAGAAATCTAATACTATGGGAATTTTCGATAAAAGAGTAAGCTATAAACCATTTGAATATCCTGAAATTCTACAATTTGTAGAAGCTATTAACAAATCTTTTTGGGTACATTCCGAAGTAGATTTTACGGCAGATGTTCAGGATTTTCATTCGCAATTACAGCCACATGAAAAAAATGCGGTGAAGCATGCGCTTTTGGCGATTGCTCAGATTGAAGTTTCCGTGAAAACATTTTGGGGAAATCTGTATAATCATCTTCCAAAGCCGGAATTTAACGGATTGGGTGCAACATTTGCAGAATGCGAGTTCCGTCATTCCGAAGCGTATTCCCGTTTATTGGAAGTTTTGGGATATAATGAAGAATTTCAGCACGTTGTAGAAATTCCTGCGGTTAGAAAAAGAATTGATTTTCTTTCCAATGTATTGAAACATGCCAATTCTGCAACTCCGAAAGAATATGTTTCGTCTTTGTTGTTGTTCAGTATTTTGATTGAGAATGTTTCGTTGTTTTCACAATTTGCCATCATTCTTTCCTTTACAAGATTTAAAGGATTTATGAAAAATGTTTCCAACATTATTGCATGGACTTCTGTTGATGAGCAAATTCATGCCAATGCAGGAATTTACCTTATCAACAAAATTCGTGAAGAGCAACCGGAATTATTGACGGATTCTGATATTGAAGATATTTATACTTTGGTTGATCAGTCGGTTGCATTGGAAGGCGAAATCTTGGATTGGATCTTTGAAATGGGAGAATTGGATAATTTCTCAAAAGAAGATTTACTGAATTTTATGAAATACCGTGTTGATGACAGTTTGAAGAAGATCAATATGAAAACACGTTACAATGTTTCTCCGGAACAATACCGACCAATGGTATGGTTTGAAGAAGAAGTTTTCGCCAATTCTTTGGATGATTTCTTTGCAAAACGTCCGGTAGATTATACAAAACACGATAAGAGTATTACTGCAAATGATTTATTTTAAAAAGCATAAAAATTAATAGAATGTCAAAAAACACAAAAAAAACATCATCAGAAATTGCACAATTAGCATCTAAAGTTTTAAAGAATTCTAAAAGTTCTGAAATTGCTAAAAAATTAGCGGGATCCGCTTTGTCACAAGCAGATAAAGGAAATCAAACTGGAAGTGAAATGGAAACATTGGCTTCTAAAGTTTTAAAGAGTAATAAATATAGTGAAGAAACAAAAGATTTAGCTGCCTCTGTATTATCTCAATCTAATAAAGAAAGATAAAACGCGAGCGAAGCGAGCGTCAAATGAGATTAGTATTAGAGGTTTGTCGTTCAGAATGGAGTGAAACGGAATGAAGAATCTAAATCAAAAAATGTAAAAACTTCTCATTTCTTCTCAGATTGACAAATCTTGAAAAAGGAACTGAACATTTTGAAGTATTTAAAAAAAAACGAATAACCAAAATTAAGTGCAATTTTTTGTACTTAAAATCATAATTACACTGTACTTGGTACATTTTACAATATAGAAACTATGGAAGAAAAATTAGATATCTGGTGGCTGAATGAAGAGTCCGAGCAAATGCTGAACAGAGGCTATTTGCTAAAAGGAGAAACTGTGGAAGGTGCAATCGACAGAATTACTACTGCCGCAGCAAAAAGATTGTACAAACCGGAATTGCAACCAGCTTTCAAAGAAATGATTACCAAAGGCTGGATCAGTTTTTCTTCTCCGGTTTGGGCGAATATGGGAACACAAAGAGGATTGCCAATTTCGTGTTTCAACGTCCATATTCCGGATAGTATTGAAGGAATTACCCACAAAATGGGAGAAGTAATTATGCAGACGAAAATTGGTGGTGGAACTTCCGGATATTTCGGAGAATTGCGTCACAGAGGAACTGCAGTTACAGACAATGGAAAATCTTCCGGAGCGGTTTCTTTCATGAAATTGTTTGATACTTCTATGGATGTGGTTTCGCAAGGTGGTGTTCGTAGAGGTGCTTTTGCGGCATATTTGGATATCGATCACGGAGATATTGAAGAATTTTTATCCATTAAAGATATTGGTAGCCCGATTCAGAATTTGTTTACAGGAGTTTGCGTTCCGGATTATTGGATGCAGGATATGATTGACGGAGATATGGAGAAGCGTAAAATTTGGGCAAGAGTTCTGGAAAGCCGCCAACAAAAAGGTCTTCCATATATTTTCTTTACCGATAATGTGAATCGAAACAAACCACAGGTGTATAAGGATCAGGGATTGCCGATTAATGCAAGTAATCTTTGTTCTGAAATTATGCTGCCTTCTACCAATGATGAATCGTTCATTTGTTGTCTTTCTTCCATGAATTTGGAATTGTACGATGAATGGAAAGATACCAACGCAGTAAAATTAGCCATCTATTTCTTGGATGCAGTTCTTTCAGAATTTATAGAAAAAACAGAAGGGAATTATTATCTGCAAGGAGCCAGAAATTTTGCAATGAGACATAGAGCTTTAGGTTTGGGAGTTTTGGGCTACCATTCGTATTTGCAAAAAAATATGATTCCGTTTGAGAGTTTTCAGGCAACGCAATTCAATGCGAGAGCGTTCCGTCATATCAAAGAACAAGCAGAAGCTGCTTCCAGAGAATTGGCTAATATTTATGGAGAACCGGAAATGCTGAAAGGTTACGGAATGAGGAATACTACTGTAATGGCTATTGCTCCTACTACTTCCAGTTCGGCAATTTTGGGACAAACTTCTCCAGGAATTGAGCCTTTTGCTTCCAATTATTACAAAGCAGGTTTGGCAAAAGGAAATTTCATGCGTAAGAATAAATATCTGGCAAAACTTCTTCAGGAAAAAGGTTTGGATAATGAAGAAACTTGGAGAACCATCATGTTGAATCATGGTTCTGTTCAACATATCAAAGAATTGACGGATGAAGAAAAAGCGGTATTTAAAACTTTCAGGGAAATTTCTCCGATGGAAATTATTTCTCAGGCGGCACAAAGACAGCAATACATCGATCAGGCTCAGTCTCTGAATTTGCAGATCCCATCAACAATGCCGGTAAAAGATGTGAATTATCTATACATTGAAGCATGGAAAAAGGGAGTAAAAACTTTGTATTATCAGAGAAGTTCTTCAGTTTCCAAAGAATTGATGGTGAATTTTGTGACTTGCTCTTCTTGTGAAGCATAAACGAAACTATCTAAAATTGAATTTATTAAAAAAATAAATTAAGAAAAATTAAAATTTTCGGTTGAAATATGTAAAATCATAGAGAAAAACTCTATGATTTTTTTTGCGAATAAGTGTATTTTTATTTATAAAATTAAAAAGGCATTATATTTAAATTTTATTCAATAAAAACGTAATATAAATGATTATTTTTTAATTTTAAATCCATATATTTGTTTTGTTAAAAATTTAAAACAGGTAATGTATGGAAAGAAAATTATTAAAGTGTTTTTCATTGGCCATTGTTTTTATATTTCTAAATTTTAATGCTCAGGTAGGTATAAGAACATCTAATCCTCAACAGATATTGCATGTTGATGGAGCTGGTGATAATCCGGATTCAGGAGCGCCAATTTCGGCACAGCAAGCTAATGATGTGGTGGTAACTAATACCGGAAGTTTAGGTATAGGAACCAGTGTACCTGTTTCTGCGGCGAAGGTGGAAATGGTTTCTTCTACACAAGGTTTTTTACCACCTCGTCTTACTACAAGTCAGATGAATAGTATAACTCCTGTAGAAGGTTTGTATATTTATAACACTACGGAAAAAGCTCCATTCTATTATAACGGGACAGAATGGGTAAGTAGAGCTACCCGTGTTTTTTTTACCGAATCTGCTACGGCTGTTACTATTACAGGTACTAATTTTGTTGATCTCACGCTTAATTTTACATTAACTTCAAAGAAAAATGTATTGGCAATAGGTGTGTTTGATCTTGTTGCTTCGGCAACTACGAGTGAAGGTGTATTAACAGGAACTTATCAATTCATCATTGATGGGGTTGCTCAAAGTTCAAAAAATTATGAGACAAGAAATCATAATACCTTCAGATATCGGTATTCTTCAGATATTTCTTGGAATGGAACTCTGAGTGCAGGTTCTCATACTATTGTATTGAGGATTGCAAGGTCTGGTGGTGGGCTTAACGCTTCTGTTTCTAATCGAAGATTGGATGTTGTTGCTAACTAATAAATTGTAAAAAATGAAAAGTTTATACATATTCTTTTTTCTGTTAATGATGGTACATTTTAAAGCTCAGATAGGATTAGGAACGTCATCTCCGCAAGGAATTTTTCATATTGATAATGGGCAAGATGGTAATGGTAATAATGATTTTATTGTAACATCAGTTGGTAATGTAGGAGTGGGTACTACAGCTCCTAATACTAAAGCCAAAATGGAATTGGTCACTACAAATAAAGGGATTTTGTTTCCACGTGTTACAACCGCTCAGATGAATGCCATTTCTTCACCGGTGAAAGGTCTTATGATATACAATACAGATGATAAATGTACTTATTTCTATGATGGTACATTTTGGTCTGGTGTCGGGCAGGCTTCCAGAAATTTTAGCTTGAATTTATCGGGTACTAATACTATTAATAGTGGTGTTACACAAAGATTTACTGTTACCACAGTTACGCTGAGTGCTCGACAACGTTTGTTTGTTACGGCATCTTTTAATCCGAGAACGGCTACTGGTACTGGTAATGGGGTTCTTGCTTCTTCGGATTATTATCTTAGTTTGAATGATGATGCTTCCGGTTTTAGTACCAGTCAGCGTTCAGCAACCAGTAATAGAAATGTTAACAGATATTCTTATAATGCTCATGCTTCTTGGACAACAACTTTAAACCCAGGAACGTATAAAATAGACATACTCATAAGAAATAGCTCTGCTGCTGGTATAGTGCTTAATGCTGAAAATATTAGGGTTGATGTTACTATTAATTAATAAAAAATACTCATAAAATGAAAATTTTTATAACTCTATATGTTGTGGTTTTATTTTTTCCTGTTACATTATTGTCTCAAATTGGTATAAATACAGGCAATCCACAAGCTTTTTTTCATGTAGATGGAGGTGGGGATAATCCTGCGGTTGGAGTTCCAAGTGCTGCACAACAATTAAATGATGTAGTGGTGGCTTCTAATGGAAATGTAGGAGTTGGAACAAGTAATCCTGATACTTCAGCAATTTTGGATGTCACAAGTACAACTCAGGGTTTTTTACTTCCAAGACTTACCACTGCTGAGATGAATACTTTGACACCTACTTTAACATCCGCAGAAGATGGATTGATGATTTTTAATTCTACGGATAATAGTATTTATTTTTATGATGGATCTATTAATATGTGGAGAGGAAATAGTAGTAGGGTAATTAGAAATAGTATGGGTAATCAAGGAAATATAGCTGCTGCAAATACAAGGACACTTACTACAAATTTTACTCTTCTGGGAAGACAGCAGATTCTTGTTGTAGCTTCTTTTAATCCTGAATGTAATACCAACGGAGCAGATCTTGATACCAGTGGAGAAAATTATTTAAGGATAAACGGGACAGACCAATTGCATAGACTTTATGCAACCAGAAATAGAGCAAACGATGTGTATCGTTATTCTAATATGAGTACCTGGTCCGGAACATTGGATCCGGGAACTCATACTATAGAATTTGTAATGGTAGGAGCAGGAGGAGGAGTGAACAGTTTTTTTAGGGATATTGTTATGGATGTCTATATCTATTAAAATTAATTTTAAAAATGTTCGAAAAATTAATTTCAAGTGTTTTTATATATATTAATAATTATCAAAAATGTTAAAATTTTTAATATAATAGTTTTACTTGTATGTTAATTAAATTATTTGCTTTTTTTTTTTAATAATAAAAAGTTATTATTATATTTGCTAAAAATAACACTATGAAATCAAAATTTTACTCCTTAATTTTACTTTTTCCTTTTTTCGCAATCGCACAAGTAGGGATTAATACAACTAATCCTGATGCTTCTGCAGCATTGGATGTTACAAGTACAGATAAGGGTATATTAATCCCTCGTGTGGATCTACAATCTCTTACCGATACAACTACCGTCCCAAATCCTGCTAATGGTTTAACTGTATTTCAGGTTACGGATTTAGTAAACAATCCTTTCAATACTATGGTTGACGGCTACTATTATTGGAGTACAGCACAAGGACAATGGGTGAAACTTTTAGATGATTTTGCAGGTTGGAAGCTCAGGGGCAATGCAGGTACCACACCAACAGCTACAGTACCATCCGCTGTAGGTACATCCAATTTTATTGGGACTACAGATGCTCAAAACTTGACTATTGGTGTCAACGGTATTTCAAGAGCTATTTTTAATCAAAAAGGTAGTTTTTATGGTGGTGCAGGTACGGTTGATGCTGGAGTACTTCCAGCTGCAAACACGGTTCCCAGTGGGAGTATTGGCAGCTTTGTTTGGGGAGCAGGAAATACTGCAACTCAAAACTTTAATTATTTGTTTGGTAATACCAACACCAGTTCTTCTAGTGTTACCGGTATAATGGGTACTTCAAATACTTTAGGCACAAACTCTCAGAATACTCTTGTAATTGGTAGATTAAATAATATTACTAATTTCACAAACTCATTTGTATCAGGTTATACTAATACTATCACATCTGCTTCTGGAAGTCTTAATGGTGGTAATTTTGTTTCAGGAAATACTAATACATTAACGGGTCTTAATAATCCAGTAGGTATCGTAGTGGGTGGTTCATCAAATACTGTTTCAGGTGTCGTTAATAACCTGACGGAATTTGGTACGAGCAACTCAGTGAGTTCCAGCAATTCTTTTGTAACAGGATCCAATAATACCATCAATGCTAATATGACCAATGCAGCTGTAGTAGGAACCTATAACACACCTGTAAATAATTCCTTATTTATTGTGGGTAATGGTACAAGTTCGGCAACAAATAATGCAGTGGTAGTTTTAGGCAATGGTAATGTTGGACTTGGTAATAATAATGCGCCTGCTTCTACTTTAGATGTTACAGGAACTGCGAGAGTATCATCAAGAACAGGAACTGCTACAACTGTATTGGGTGTAAATTCTGCAACGGGACAATTAACAGATTTAACTCTTGGTTCCGGGCTTTCCTTAAGTGGGGGGACTTTAAATACTGTGAACGCAGCAACAACAGTAAGCAACACATCTTCTGCTAACAACTTATCAACCACAGTGAATGGTGTAACAGGAGCGACTGTACCAATTGTAAATTCTATAGGAAATACTGTATCTGGGAACACGGTTTCAACTACTGTAAATGGAGTATCAGGTACAGCAGTAACAGTTCCTAATATCTACACTGCGGATGGTACATTAACAGCAAATAGAACGGTAACACAGGGAGCAAATACATTAGCATTTACTTCTACAGCTACTAACGGATTCTCAGTAGATGGTACTACTTTTTCCGTAGATGCAGCCAATAATGCAGTAGGAGTAGGAACAGCAGCTCCAAACACTAATTCTGTATTAGAACTTAATTCAACTACTAAAGGTTTATTATTGCCGCGAGTAGCACTTACTTCAACAGTTCTTGCGTCTCCGCTTTCTGCTCATGTTGCAGGTATGGAAGTTTATAATACTGCTACTAATACAACAGATGCTACAAACCCTGTTTTCCCTGGAAAATATTACAACGATGGTACAAAATGGTATAGAGAAACTACACCAAGTGACAAAAAAATTATTGCGGGTGCAGATGGTGCAGACTTTCTAGCATCAAATGTAGTTACCGTACCGAACGGTAGTGCTGCATTAACCACATTGGCAACCTACAATTTTACTTTAGACAGACCAAGTTATGTGGACTTCCGAGCGGCTGTAACTTTTAGTATTACTAACTCAACCAATACTGGTCCTATTACTGATGGAAGGATTAGATTAATCTATGCAGATTGGAAATTTGTTACATTCCCTGCTGCCGCGGGATTGAGTAGTGCTAAAGAATATGGATACTCATCACATACATATTCAAACTCTACAGGTAGTAGTGCGACAACAGTAATGTCAGGTAATTTTGCAGTGACACCTAATCTATATATAAAATTACCCGCAGGAACATATTCGGTACAATTAGTAGGTAATGCTGTAGGCTCATTAGCTGCAACGGTACCTACATCAGGATTTACAATAACTTATGGTATAGATCCAAGTGATGTAGTAAGTATTGTATCAACACCTGTACAATAAAAGCTTTTCATAATCATAATAAATGTAAAAGAGACTGTCTTATTAAGATGGTCTTTTTTTATGCAAATATTTTTGCAAAACCTATCATGCTTTAATTTTTAGTGTAGGAAAAAAAATATATAAAAATTAATTTAAGTTCATATATTTGCGGGTCGCTTAAGCAAAAAATAAGTTTTTTTCTTAAAAAATTATATTTTAACTCATTGACTATTAAATTGTTGTATTGTTAATGAGTTTTGAAATGTATACTTTATGAAAATATAAATTTATTATAAAGGCGATAAAAATTTAAAAAACAGAATATTGTTAATAAAATAATTATCAGAAGATGAAAAAACAAATTTTACCAGTGTTTGTATTAGTTTCGGCTATTTTTTACAAACTCAATGCGCAAGTAGGGATAAATACATCAAGTCCCTCTTCTACATTAGAAGTAGTAGCTAAAAATTCAACGGGTACTAGTACCAATGTAGATGGAGTTTTAGTTCCGAGAGTAGACAGAGAAAGAGCTCAGAGTATGACTTCTATACCTGTTTCTACACTTATTTATGTGAATAATATTACTACAGGTACACAAACAGGCAATGCTGCAAGAATGGACAAGGTTGGTTACTATTATTATGATGGAACAATATGGTTTCCTTTAGATCCAGATTTGCGTAATGTAGGAAATGGTAATCACGTTACCAATGATGCGGGAGCTGGAGCAAATGGTACTAGTGGTGGATCAGCAGGAGGATCTTCTAATATATTTATTGGTCGTAATGTAGGTGAAAGCAATACTTCAGGAGGGAATAATATAGTATTAGCAACAGATTATTTTTCTAAGAACACTATAGGTACGTCTAATGTAGCTATGGGCGGAATGTATGAAAATACAACGGGAAATAATAATACTGCTCTTGGGACTGATGCACTTTATAGTAATACAACAGGTAACGAAAATATAGCAGTAGGGTATGGAGCATTCTATTTTAATGACAACGGAAACAATAATGTGGCTATAGGAAGTAATTCTGGGGGGCTTTTTGTAGGTCCAGGTACCAGGAATGTTTTTTTGGGAGATAATGCAGGAAATACTTTGGCAACAGGAAATAATAACGTTTTCTTAGGAGCCGGTTCCGGAGCAGGAGGATCTAATCAGGCTTCAGGAGATAATAATATTTTCATAGGATCTAATACTTCGCCTAATATTTCTGTTACTGCCTCCAATCAGTTGAATATTGGCAACTGGATCTATGGATATAACGGAAAAATAGGAATAGGTGCTAAAAATCCTTCCACAAAGTTTCAGGTAGGAGGAGATGATAGTATTGGAGCAAGTGATGTGAGTATTGTAGCAAGCCCAACTCTTCCCAATGACGCAGGAGATCTCATATTTACAAAAAGCACCGGAAGCGAATTAGGACGTGTATGGACAAATTCTAACGGAAATTCCGGGTTATTACTATCCGGAAGCTCTACTGCGGGAGGTTATCCTCTGATGTTTCTTAACGATTCTAAACAAGTGGCAATAAATACATTGTCTCCAACTGCAACATTAACGGTAAATGGTTCTGTTGCTACTCAAATAAGAACCGGCAATACTACTGTAAATGCAGACGATTATACCATTATCTTAAATGGGAATATTACTTTGCCTAAAGCAAATAGCTCAAATCTGGGAAGAGTTTTGGTACTTTGCGGAGATTCTGCCGGAAGAACTATAAATACCTCTGCAGCTAATGATTTACAAGATTCCGGTGGAAGTTTTTCTTCCTTCGGAACAGGAACAACGAATGGAGGGAGATGTATTACCGTGCAATCTACCGGCTCTGTTTGGTGGATTACAGCAAGAAACTAAGAAAAGAATACCATTTTACATATAGAATATAAGGAATCCGCCAAAGAAAAACTTTGGCGGATTTTTGTAAAAAATCTTTCAATCATAGTAAGAAATTTAGCTACCTTTATTTTTTGAATTTTAAAACCAAAATCTTATGAAATTCGGACAAGTCGAAGACCCTTCAAAAATAGATTTTACCCTTCCACAAGATCATTCAAGAACTTTAGAAATTCTAAAACAAAACAAAAAAGGTTTGGAAAATATTTCCATCGGTTGTGCAAAATGGAACAAAACCGATCTCAAAGGTTTTTATCCGAAAGGTACTAAAGATGAACTGTTCTATTACGCAACACAATTCAATTCTATTGAGCTGAATGCCACTTTTTACGGAATGCCAACTCCGGAACAAGTAATAACATGGACGGAAAAAACACCTGAAAATTTTAAATTTTTTCCAAAAATTACCAATACCGTTTCGCATTTTCGCAGGCTTTTAAATGTAACGGATGTGGTGACACAATTTGCGACCGCAGTTCTTAATTTTGATAAAAAACTGGGAATGGTTTTCCTGCAATTGCATGATAATTTCAAACCGAAAGATTACGAAAGACTCGAAAAATTTGTAAATGAATGGCCAAAAGAAGTTCCGCTTGCCATTGAACTTCGTAATAACGAATGGTTTTCCGATGAAGAAATTTTCAATAAAACGTGTGAGCTTTTTGAAAAAAACAATATCACTAATATCATTGTAGATACTGCCGGAAGAAGAGATATGCTTCACATGAGATTGACCACTCCAAACGCTTTTATTCGTTATGTGGGAGCTAATGCAGAAAGCGATTATGCACGATTGGACGATTGGCTGGAACGTCTCACCAAATGGAAAAAGGAAGGTTTGCAAAATCTGTATTTCTTTGTACATCAAAATATTGAAAAAGCATCACCGTTGCTTTCCTCCCATTTCATCAAAAAAATGAATGAAGAATGGGAAACCAATATTCATATTCCTAAACTTGCAGATCAACAACCTACTTTGTTTTAAAATAATGAAGAAAATTTATTTTATTCTGGCTTTTTTTATTTTTTGCCTTTTTCAGTCCCAAAATTTTCAGTTAACGGCTCGATTAACCACAACAGGTTTAGTGACTGAATATGTTATAAAAATAGATAATGTTAATTTTAAAATTTCTGAAAAAGGAGATCTATTGGGAATATATTTGGATCAATTAGAAGGAGATTTTCAGTATTATGAAGATTTTTATGATGACGCAAGCTATGGAAAACTAAAGCAAATTGGAGACACTAAATTGACATATTGGGAAGATAATCACTTTGATCTGGGAAAAATCAAAAAACTAAAGACAATAGGAAATATTAGTATTGATTATTTTAATGACGAGAGTTTTAATAAGGTCAAATTTGGAAAAATTAAATCATTAGGAAACATATCTTTTGAATATTTTGATTCCGAATACGAAGATAGATTGACTTATGGAAAACTCAAACGCATAGGAAATATAAATATTTTATTTCGTGGAGATAATGTTTTTGATCCTTCTAAATACAATCAGATTGCTTATATCGGAAATACTCATTTGATCTATTGGGAAGATACATATAATAAAGCGATTAGTGGAAAACTAAAATCTATAAAAGGAAAAACGCCAAATGTGAAAATTACGTTTGAATAAATAATTTATATTTTTTAGGGCAGCTTTTCCGCCTTCCGCTCCCAATCTTTTGCTTTTTGCCAACGCTTGTCACTCTGAGCGGAGTCGAAGAGCCAAAACAAAAAAGCAAAAGGATTTCCGCTCAAGTCGGGCTGCATCAAAAAAACGTTCCAAATGTACTTTGAGAACAACTAGTATAAACTCTAATAAATGAACAAGCAGCAATTACTTTCTCTTGTAAAATTAAAACTTTCCAAGAAAGCTGAAAATCTGGAAAAACTCATTTCCGAAACAAGAGCCTCTAATAATGATACTAAAAGCTCAATGGGAGACAAATATGAAACAGGAAGAGAAATGCTTCAGCAGGAAATTAATAATCTCCAATTACAGTTGAATGAAGTTCTGAAACAAAGGGATTTTCTGACAACTATTTCCACGAAAATTTCGGAAAAAGCAGAAAAAGGAGCAATTGTAGAAACGGAAAAAGGTTTGTTTTATATCTCGGTTTCTTTGGGTGAAATCAGTCCTGAAAATCAAAAAATAATCTGTATTTCTCCCGAATCACCTTTGGCAAAAGCTATGAATGGAAAGAAGAAAAATGAATCCTTCTCTGTGAATAACATTTTGCAAAACATCAAAAATATCTGGTGAATTTTTCCGTATTTTGTAAAACAAATTTTGGTTTTTATTGATAGCTTTTTAGTAGATTAAAAAGAACCCTTAACTTTGATTTTTTTAACTTTGAACCTTGAATTTTGAACGGCTTATGCAAAACTACCTAGACCTTTTACAACATATTCTCGACAACGGAACAGACAAAACCGACAGAACCGGAACCGGAACACGAAGTGTTTTTGGATATCAGTTGAGGTATGATCTTTCAAAAGGTTTTCCTATGGTCACCACCAAAAAAGTTCACCTAAAATCCATTATTTACGAATTGCTTTGGTTTCTAAAAGGCGACACCAATATCAAATATTTAAACGATAATGGTGTAAGTATTTGGGACGAATGGGCAGATGAAAATGGAGATCTTGGTCCGGTTTACGGAGCGCAATGGAGAAGCTGGAAAGGTGCGGATAATAAAGTGGTCGATCAGATTTCGGAAGTTATCGATCAGATCAAAAAAAATCCCGATTCCAGAAGATTGATCGTTTCAGCTTGGAATGTTGCAGAAATTCCGGATATGGCTTTAGCTCCTTGTCATGCATTGTTTCAGTTTTATGTGGCAGATGGAAAATTATCTTTGCAATTGTATCAGAGAAGTGCCGATGTTTTTCTTGGAGTTCCGTTTAATATTGCGAGTTATGCGCTTTTATTGATGATGGTAGCACAAGTTTGTGATTTGGAAGTGGGAGAGTATGTACATACTTTTGGGGATGTTCATATTTATAATAATCATTTTGAACAGGTAAAAAAGCAACTTTCCCGAGAACCAAAATCACTTCCAACAATGAAACTGAATCCAGAAATCAAAAATATTTTTGATTTTGATTTTGAGGATTTTACTTTGGAAAATTATGATCCACATCCGGGAATTAAAGCTCCAGTTGCGATATAAAAGTGGGTTTTCCCACTTTTTTTGTAACAAAATATTCCACAATTATACCTATCAAAAGATATGGTAAAGAAAATAGGATTTATTCTTTTTGCGATTCTTTGTGTTATTATTGGTTTATATCCTTTAATGTATTTTTTTGTTGACCGTGACTTTGGACTTTTGCAAAGCAAGGATATCACCATACTTACTAATATTTTTTGGAATGTAGGTTTTTACATTCACATTATTTTTGGCGGAATTGCATTACTTACAGGTTGGCCACAATTTGTAAATAAATGGAGAATATATAATACAAAATTGCATCGAAATATTGGAAAAATATATGTTACTTCTGCTATTTTGAGTTCATTGGCAGGATTCGGAATTGCTTTTGTTGCAAACGGAGGAATTTTAACATCTTTAGGTTTCCTGTTTTTAGCAATTATTTGGTTTTGTACTACAATTTTAGCTTTTATTTCAATCAAAAACGGAAAAATAAATAGGCATCAGAAATGGATGATTTATAGTTATGCTGCTTGTTTTTCTGCTGTTACACTGCGAATATATCTTCCTGTTTTAATGAATATTTTTCACGATTTTGGCAAAGCTTATCTTATAGTAGCTTGGCTTTGTTGGATTCCGAACCTTGTTGTCGCTTATTTTATTTCGAAAAAAATAAATAATTCCACTACCTTTATTAATCAAGTAACAGATTAAATTTATTATGAAAAAAATACTTATAGCTGCACTTTTTTTAGGTGCTATTTTTAATCCGAATTCTATTTTCGCGCAAACCGAAACATCAGGTCAAACTCCTTTATACAGAGCAACACATACCAAAACTACAGAGCTGAAACATACCAAGCTAAAAGTAAATTTCGATTATCAGAAAGAACAGATGAATGGGGAAGAATGGCTTACTGCAAGTCCGTTTTTCTATTCTACAAATGAATTGGTTCTCGATGCAAAAGGAATGCTGATCCATGAAGTTGCCTTGGACAATAATGGCTCAAAAAAACCTTTAAAATACGAGTATAAAGATGATATTCTGAAAATTACTTTGGATAAAACCTATCAGAAAAATCAGGATTATACCGTTTACATCAAATATACAGCTCGTCCAAATGAAGTAAAACAACAAGGAAGTGCTGCTATTAATGATGCAAAAGGTTTGTATTTTATCAATGCGCAAGGAAAAGATCCGAATAAGCCAACCCAAATCTGGACACAAGGCGAAACGGAATCTTCATCTTGCTGGTTTCCAACTATTGACAAACCCAACCAAAAAACGACTCAGGAAATTTACATGACAGTTCCTGATAAATACGTTACGCTTTCCAACGGAATTCTGAAAGATCAGAAAAATGAAGGAAACGGACTTAGAACGGATCATTGGGTAATGGAAAAGCGACACGCTACCTACTTGTTTTTCATGGGAGTTGGAGATTTTGCAATTGTAAAAGACAAATGGAGAACTATTCCTGTAGAATATTATGTAGAAAAAGAATATGAACCGTATGCAAAACAGATTTTCGGAAATACACCGGAAATGATGGAGTTCTTTTCTAAAAAATTGAATTATGACTATCCATGGGCAAAATACGACCAAATTGTTGGAAGAGACTACGTTTCGGGAGCTATGGAAAATACTACTGCAACACTTCACGGAGAATCTGCACAGCAAAAACCGGGAGATTTGATCGATGAAAATAAATGGGAATATGTAGTTGCGCATGAATTGTTCCATCAATGGTTTGGAGATTTGGTTACGGCAGAAAGTTGGAGTAATCTTACTGTGAATGAATCATTTGCAAATTATTCCGAATATCTTTGGATCGAAAATAAATACGGAAAAGATGAAGCAGATTATCATCTGATGTCAGATTTGGATCAGTATATCCATGGTCCGAATGATTTTAATAAAAATTTAGCAAGATTTGACTATCAATCCAGAGAAGATATGTTTGATTTGGTAAGTTACAATAAAGGTGGCGGAATTCTTCATATGTTGAGAAATTATCTTGGCGATGATGCATTTTTTGCCGGATTGAATGATTATCTCAAAACAAATGAATATCAAAACGGAGAAGCGCATCAATTAAGGCTTTCTTTAGAAAAAGTTTCGGGTAAAGATCTGAATTGGTTTTTTAATCAATGGTATTACAGCAACGGAAATCCGAAAATTTCATATACATACAATTATGAACCGATAAAAAAAGAAGTGACCATTTCGGTTAATCAGACACAGACTCCTTTGTTTCAGTTTCCTTTGACAATTGATGTCTACGACAATGGAAAACCTGTTCGTCAGAAAATTTGGATCGACGCAAAAGCTAAAAATAATGTAACATTCTCGGTTTCTAAAAATCCGGATCTTATCACGTTAAATCCGGACGGAATTATCCTTGCAGATATTACCGAAACCAAAACTCCGGAGCAATATTTAATGCAATATACTTCTACTAAAGATTTTTATGGAAGATACAAAGCTGTGGAAAATGCAATTGAAAATGCTGCGAAAAGCGAAACCTCTGTAAAAACTTTACTGGCAGCTTTGAAGGATTCTTCTTTCAGAATTCGTGAAAAAGCATTGAGTGGATTAGATCTGTCACAACCAAATATTTCTAAATTAGCTTTAGCGGATGTTGAAAAATTGGCTTCTACCGATCCGAAAACTCTTGTTCAGGCAGCAGCAATTTCAGCATTAGTGAAAACTAAAAATGCAAAATACATGAGTATTTATGAAAAGGGAATGACAGCGGTTTCCAATTCTGTAAAAGCAGCGTCACTTTCCGGAATCGCATCTCTTGATCCTTCTAAAGTTGCTCCACTTATTGATACGGTGGATCTTACAAACGCTTCGGAAGATTTATTGTCTGCATTGCTTCCGATTATTGTAAAAAATAAAGCTGAAAAACAAATGCCGGCAATTGCTTCGGTAGTTGCGTTTTATCCGTTTATTAAATTCCAGAATCCGGAATTAGGAAGTTTTGCAGAAGAAGGATACAATTGGATCATGAATTCTGATAATCTGGCAGCTACAGAAAAATTAGCTAAAATTCTTACTCAGGTAAAAGGACAAATCGGGGACAATCCGCAAGCAAAAATGATGATTGTTCAAATGCTGAAAGACGGACTTGCTAAAAAAATGCAGGTATTGAAATCCAATCCGAATAGTGGTACAATCAATCAACAAGTAGACGCATTGAATAAAGTCATTGATGCCTATAAATAATTACAAAAAGAATTCTATGTAGGAACGCGCCATCAAGGCGCGTTCTTTATTTGCAATAAATTAGAAATTATTTCGTACAAACAATTATTTTTTCATTTTCCGAAAATCCAAAATATTCATCTTTTCCAAAAATTTTAATTTCTGTTGAAAACCCTTTTTTTCTTAATCGTTCTGCTAAACCTTCCGCCGAATAGATTCTTACATGATCTTCCTGCCCAAAATGTTTTAATCGTTCTTCAGAAGTTGTAATATCGAAATTTTCATAAATATTTCCGTCTTTGAAAGGAGTTTGAATTATAGCCGTTCCTTCTTTTTTTAGAACACGATACAATTCATCTATTGCAGCCGAATCGTTTTCAATATGTTCCAAAACATGATAACATAAGATAAGGTCAAATTTTTCAGATCCTGCATCAATTTTTGTAATGTCGAAATGGTAATCGGCCAGAAACTCATTTTCATAATCAGTTGGAAAATAATGTATGTCTTTTCTCTTTTTTAATTTTCGGAAAAGAGCTCTGGAAGGTGAAAAATCCAAAACTAAAAAACCGGGTTTCAGATAGATTTCATTCAGAAGTTTGTAAAGTCTTCTGGATCTGGGTAAACTTCCACATATAGTACAAAGCAAATTTCCGTTTTCTAATTTTTCAAAATTTTTAAGTTTGGAATTGCAGATATTACATTCACAATTTTTGCCTTTATAAAATGGATAAAGAGCTTTTCTGAAAAACATTTCGTTTTCAAAAAGAAATTTTTGAGGCAGAATTTTTCGGATAATATTTTTGGTTAATGTATACATGAAAGTGACGCAATTTAATAATAGTAATTGAAATATTCGGCGTTATGATTTATAATTTTTAACTTCGCATCTTAATTTTTATGATATGAGTTTTGGAATAGAAGCAGCAAGTTATTATGTGCCTTCGTTGTATTTGGAAATCAAAGATTTAGCAGAAAAAAGAGGAATTGAACCTGCAAAATTGGAAAAAGGATTAGGACTTCATAAAATGGCTTTTCCTGATGTTCACGAAGATGCTGCTACTTTTGCTGCAGAAGCTTTATTAAAATTAATCAAAGATTATAGTATCAATCCCAAAGAAATTTCCCGGATTTATCTGGGTACTGAAAGCGCTTTGGATGCAGCAAAACCAACCGGAACGTATGCAATGCAAATGGTGGAAAAAGTTCTGGAAAAAGAATTCGGGGAACGTGTTTTCAAAAATTGCGATGTGGTGGATATGACGTTTGCTTGTGTAGGAGCTGTAGATGCTTTGCAAAATTGTCTGGATTTCGTGAAAGCAAATCCTGGTAAAAAAGCCGTTGTAATTGCCTCCGATTATGCAAAATATGAATTGGCTTCTTCCGGAGAATATACACAAGGTGGTGGTGCTGTTGCTGTTTTAGTTTCAGATAATCCCAAACTTGTTGAGATTGAAAATACTTTTGGTGTAGCTACAGAAAGCGTTTTTGATTTTTTCAAACCGAGAAGAAATGCACTTAAAAAAGATTTGTCTTCGGCAACTGAATTGATGCCGGATAAAATTGAAATTTTTACAGATGAACCTGTTTTTGATGGGCAATATTCCAACCAATGTTATCAGGATAGAATTCGTGAAGCCTACCAGCATTATAAAGATCAAACAAATACAGAAAAACCGTATGAAAATTGGAGATATTTAATTTTCCATTTACCTTACGCTTTTCATGGAAAAAGAGTTTTTACCGAGATTTTTAGTCTGGAAAATAATCTTCCGTATTCCAATTCTGAGGAACAAAAGGCAGTGGCTAAATCTGAGAACTATATCCAGTTTATCAATGAAAAAATAGAACCTTCACAGCGTGCATCTTCCGAAATTGGAAATATGTACACTGCTTCAGTTTTTATGGCTTTGCTTTCGGCTTTACAGGTGAGTTATAATAATGATGAAGATTTAAATGGTCAGAAAATAGGATTTTTGAGTTACGGAAGTGGTTCAAAATCTAAAGTTTTTGTAGGGAAAGTTTCTGATGAATGGAAGAATGTTGTCTCCAAATGGAATCTTTTTGAGAACCTGAAAAATAGAACAGCAATTGATTTTGATACTTACGAAAAGCTTCATCGTAAGCAATTGACTTCTTCTATCAATCCAAATTATAAAGGATTCGGTTTAAAATCTATTGAAAGTGAAAATCCTGTTTCTATTGGAGCAAGATATTATCACCATCAATAAAAATAGGTAAGAACGCACCTTTTTGGTGTGTTCTTTATAAAATATCCATTTGAAAATTAATTCAATTTTCTACAAATTTTTCCCCAGAAATTCTAGTGACAAACATGGCTGAGACTATATCTCCGGTTGCATTTAGTAAAGTGGCTAAAGGATCTACCAAGGTTCCGATTATTATTACAGCGGGAATAGCTTCCTGAGGAAGATGATAAACGGAAATCATCAGCATTTCTCCAATATAACCTCCGTTTGGAATTCCACCTGCTACAATACTTACAAAAATCGTAATTCCTAATGCGAGCAAAAGATTAGTTGGTTCAAAAAAATCCCTTCCGATAATTAAAAATGCTACATAAATTTTAATAATAGAAGACATGGAAGAACCCATTTTGTGAAGTGTACTTCCGATTGGGATCACAATATTAGCGACAGAATCCGGAATTCCAATTTTAGAAGCTGCTTCCAGATTTGCAGGCATGGTTGCAAAGCTGCTGCAAGTACTAATCGCTGTTAAGGAAGGATAAATATTATTTTTCCAGAAAAGCGAAATTCCTTTCTTTCCAAAAGCTGCAAAAGCATACAACGAAAAAAATACAAAAAAGTAAAAAGTTCCGGCTGCATAATACAAACCCAAAGGTTTTGCATAAAACCCGAAAAGTTGTGGTCCGACTGTAGCTACCTGAAAAGCAAAATAAGCACCCAAACCAATTGGTGCAACTTTCATTACGATCAATAAAATTTCTTTCATTACTTCATAACCGGAAGAAAGAAAATCTCTGAAAATTTTTCCTTTTTCACCAGTTTTTCTTGCTGCTGTTCCGGTGAGAAAGGCAAAAATCAATAATGCTAACATATTCTGACGGGAAAATAGCTGCGTAAATTCTCCAACCGTAAAAAAACTTACAATTGTGTCGCCCCAATTTTTTGTAGTATTTGTTTCAATGGATTCTGAAGAATTGGAAGATAATGCTTCCGTAGGAAATATGTAAACAACAAAAATAGTGAAAACGGCAGCAATTATAATAAACAAAAGAAATGTTATAATCATGGAAGTAATGATTTTCCCGAATTTATTTTGTTGTTCCACAGCAGCAATGGAATTGGCAACTGCAAAATAGACCAACGGAACTACACTTACAAAAAGTAGATTCAGGAAAATATCTCCAAGAGGTTTTAGATAAGGAACAATTTGCGGGAAGAATATTCCAATGATACTTCCTATAAAAACTCCTAAAAGTAATAGGATAATCCCGGAATAATTTTTTAGGATGATATTCATAATTCAAGTTTCATCAAAGATAGCGGATTCATTTTATTTTTTTTATGCTCTATTTTTTTAATTTGATCAATTTATTGCTCAAAAAAGAGGTGGAAAATTTGTAACATTTTTCGGAATTTATATGAGTAGCATTGATTTTTTGCTTTGCAGAATTTACTAATTTTATTTTGCAAACATTGATGTTTATGGCCTATTTAGATTATTATAAAATTCTGGGAATTGATAAATCTGCATCTCAGGATGATATCAAAAAGGCGTATCGGAAATTAGCTCGCAAATATCATCCGGATGTGAACCCTGGAGATAAAGAAGCGGAAAAAAAATTTAAAGACATTAATGAAGCGAATGAAGTGTTGAGCAATCCTGAAAATCGTACAAAGTATGATAAATATGGAGAGCATTGGAAACATAGTGAAGAATATGAAAAAGCTCAACAAAAACGGAAACAGAGTGGAAATTCTGGAGTAGAAGATTTTGGCGGAAGCTATAGTTTTGGACAAGGTGAAGATTTTTCAGATTTTTTCCAAAGCATGTTTGGTAGAAGTTCACGAGGAAGTACTTCAGGAAAATTTAAAGGTCAGGATATTCATGCTGAATTGAATCTGAAATTAAAAGATGCAGCAACAACACATCAGCAAACTTTTGAGATCAATGGAAAAAAAGTACGAATTACTGTTCCGGCAGGTGTTTATGACGGACAGCAAATCAAATTGAAAGGACATGGAAATCCGGGTTTTAATAGTGGTCCAAATGGAGACTTGTTTATTACATTTAGTATTATACCAGATCCGCAGTTTGAAAGGATTGGTGACGATTTGAGAACCAAAATTCCTATTGATTTGTATACTTCGGTTTTAGGAGGTGAAGTTCATATAAAAACTCTGGATGGAGATGTAAAACTGAAAGTAAAACCGGAAACACAAAACGGAACAACGGTACGACTGAAGGGAAAAGGTTTTCCTGTATATAAAAAGGAAGGGCAATTTGGAGATTTGTTTGTAGTGTATGAAGTGAAAATTCCGACAGATCTTTCTGAAAAGCAAAAGCAGCTTTTTGAACAACTTAAAAATTCCTGATAATGAAGGAGAGGATTTCACTGGAAAAACTAGCACAACTATATAATATTGAGCTTCATTTTTTTGATGAGCTTGAAGAATATGGTCTTCTGAAAATGGAAACAGAAAATGACATGAAGTATCTTTTTTATGAAGATCTTTCCGATTTTGAACGTTTTGTAAGTTGGCATTATGACTTAGATGTTAATTTGCCGGGTTTGCAGGTAATTCAAGATATGGTAAATAAACTGAAATATTTGCAAAATGAGAATAGGATATTGATTAAATTAATTAAATATAATTTATAAAATCATAATAATAATGGGTATTTAAAGCTATTTAAATTTTAATATAAAAATATTTTTGATTTTTTTTTAAAAATTCAAAACTTCTTCATAACTTTATATCAAGAGATATTGAAGTAATGTGAAGAATTTTATTTTAATATTATGGTTCACTATATCTGCGCTTTTTTCGTTAGCTGGTGCGCAGACATGCTTTTTTTCGGCAACGGCTACAGATAATTTAGGAAATGAGAATCCTTATATTGATTGTAACTATCCGTTGCTCAATAATCAAAATTGTCTAAATCTGACAGTAAATTATACCAAAATATTTTCTACCAATACCTATAATGTAACTTCCGAAACATATCAACCGTATATTCCATTCAATCAGGGAACTTCTCTCAATGCTAATTTTGATGATCTTTTTCCTAAAAAAGTAGAACTGCCTTTCACTTTTTGTTTTTTTGGAAATTCTTATGATGAAGTTATTATTGGTTCTAATGGTCTCATTACATTTGATTCTCTGCAATTGGGTAATGTGAGTTATCCTAATATTCAAGCAAGTAATCCAAGTCCGTTGCTTCCAGGGAATTCTGTATTTGGTGCTTTGCATGATTTGGTTTTTTCATCAAATGATGATTCTGAGATTTATTATTCGGTGATCGGAACTGCACCATGTAGAAAATTTGTAGTAAATTTCTATAAAGGCAGACATGTAGGATGTGCAAATGAAACTTCCACTTCACAGATCGTTCTGAATGAGGGAACTAATATTATTGAAGTTTTTATAGAAAATAAACCTCTTCCTTGTCCTACCGCAAAATTCAAAGAGGCATTGATTGGTATTATGAATGATGCCGGAACTTTAGGATACTCACCACCGGGAAGAAATACAGGAATCTGGAGTACAAATAATGAAGCATGGAAATTTTCTCCTTCCGGAAATGAAATTATACCTCAATTTCAGTGGTTGAATAGCGAAAATACAATCATAGGAACTACTCGTACTATACAGGTTTGTCCTAATGAAAATACTACATATAAAGTAAAAGTATTGTATCCTGTTTGTGGTTCAAAAATTCTTGAACTTTCTGATGATATTCCAATTACTTTTGCTCCTGATTTTCCTTTGGCTAAAAGTTTTGTACACTATTTTTGTACGTCTTCGGGAAATCCACAGAATGTGAATCTTATGGATTATGTTTCTAAACTGACTCCACAAAATCCTTCCAATCTCAGCTTTAGTTTTCATGCATCACTTTTGGATGCGGAATCGGGAGCTAATAGTTTACCTTTTAATCAGATTATTTCTGCTAATTCTATATTTTATGTAAGAGTTCAGAATCCTTCAGATGCAGATTGTTTCAGAACTTCAACACTTGAATTTAAATTTATTTCTGATGCACTTCTTACCAATGTGGCTCAAATTTGTGACCTGAATGCTGATGGTATAGAAAATAATTATAATCTTAGTCTTTTTAATTCTCAGATTTTGAGTCCAGGATTTACAGGTCAAATTATATATTATCTTTCTCAAAGTGATGCTCAAAATAATATTAATGCGGTTACTCAAGCAAATATTACAGCAGCTACACAGCTTTGGGTTAGGCTTAATATTAATGATTGTTCAGAAGTATTGGGCCCAATCTCAATAAATATGACGGCAGGTCCAGTTGTAAATACTCCAGTTGATTATGAGATTAATATTTGCGATATAAAAAGTGACGGAACCGAGCCGTATTCTTTTACAGATGTTAATATTTTAATTTCTACGGATCCTAATTTGATTTTTGAATATTATGCAACTTTTCAGCAAGCATATCAAGGAACCGGAGATCAATTAAGTACTGTACATGAAGGACAATATTCTATTTTTGTGAGAGTGGAGTTTCCGGGAGGAGGATGTTTCTCAATTGCTGAAGTAAAGCTAAATGTAAAATTTGAAAAGATAGTAGCCAGCGATAAAACTGTTTATATATGCTTTGACGGAACTGAGGATAAAACTTTTGATATCAGTGTGCTTTCCCAAGGAATGTTAATAGATCCTCTAACTGGAATTACGCAAACTTATTACGACAATTACTATAATGCAGATTCTGGAAGTCCCATATTTTATATTCCTGTAGTACAGACAATAACAGATGATGGAAACTTTGTTTCCAAAACATTTTGGATTCGTTTTGAAAATGATAAAGGGTGTTATGCACTTCGAAAACTTATTGTAGCTTTAGTGCATCCTGCTCCTGCAAAAACAGACCATAAAGCCTGTGATAAAAATAATGATGGAACTCAGCTTGTAGATTTGTCCATCTTTAATTCGGATATTATTGGAACTCAAATTGCTACTGTGAAATATTTTTATACACAAAGTGATGCACAGAATAATGTAAATCCGATTGTGAACCCTATTACAATTACCAATCCGGTTACACTTTATATCCGTATGGAATCTTTTGGTTGTGTGGAAGTATATGCTATTAAAGTTGGATTAACACCAGTTCCTGTAATTGATCCAAATATTTCTGCCAATCAACAAAATATTTGTGATAATAACGCTGATGGAACTGAGCCTTTTGATTTGACATCCCTTCAATCAGAGATTTATTCCGGAACAGATCCTGTTGCTTTTTCTTTTTATACTAATTATAATGCGACTACAGAAACACTTACCGGCTTAATTAATAATCCCACAAATTATTTAGTAGGAACTAATTCTACAGTATATGCACAGGTAAAATTTTCTTCAGGAGGTTGCTTCTCTGTTTCTACTATTACGATTCATAATCAGTTTCTTCCGGCTATTAATCTCAATGATGATGCAACATTGAAGAAATGTGACTATGATTTCAATTTGTATGAAACATTTAACCTTAATGAAGCAACTCCACAGCTTTTTGTTCAATCCGAAAATACAATGTTGCTTTCGGATATGACAATCACTTATTATAGAACAGAGACAGATGCTAATCTCGGATTGCCTGCTGCACAAATCAGTTCAACACAGGTTACAGAAGTTTCGGATATATATGTATGGGCAAGATTTCAATCTAATACTTACGGATGTTTTTCTGTGGCTTCAATCAGATTGAGAACTTATCTTCCTCCAAAAGCAATAGTTTCTACCATTACAGTTTGTGATAGTAATTTAGACTCTGCGTATGAAGTGAATTTACCCGATTATATTTCTCAGATGGTAGACATTCCGAACCCTGAAAATATTTTTAGTTTTTATTTAAACCAAAATGACGCTTTAAATGCCCAAAATGCTATTCCAAATCCTGAAAATTATGAAGCTAATCCGTTTCCTTCTACACTTTGGGTAAGAATAGAAATTATTCCCGGATGTTTTGATGTGGCACCAATCAATATTATTTTCGGAACAAAAGCAAATGTTGTAAATCCAGGCCCTTTCGAAATTAATGATGAATGTGATGAAGGAAATGATAATACTGAGAAGGTAGATCTCACCCAATTTGAAAATGAAATTTTACCGGGTGCTACATTTGAATATTATCCAACACTTTCTGATTTAAATGAAGGAACTAATCTAATTACCAATCCGTCCAACTATAGTTTTACAAATACGGGAGAAAATACAATTTATGTAAAAGTAATAGTTTCTGGCTTTTGTCCAAATTTGGTGAAAATTCATATTACACTGAAACCAACTCCAATGTTTTCTTTACCGGATTATTATTATTGTCCATATAATGGCGATGTGGATATACAGCCGGATTTTTCGGGGTTGAATATTGTCACTTATGAATGGAAAAATCCTTCCGGAGAAATAATTTCCACAGCAAACGAACTTTTGGATGTCAATGTAAGCGGTACATATAGCATTTCGGTTGTTGCTTCCAATGGTTGTACTTTTTCCACTACTTTTGATGTTTTGACATACGAAGTTCCTATAATTACAGAGCTTATTCCGAGTGGAAATTCTTATACAGTGATTGCAACAGGAAGTCATACCATTTTATATTCTATTGATGGTATCAATTGGCAATACTCTAATGTATTTAATAATCTGCAACCGGGGATTGTTACATTCTATGTAAAATTTGAAGGAGAAGATTGTTTAGGACTTACTAAGCAGGGATTGATTTTGAATGTCCGAAATGCATTCACACCAAATGCAGATGGCTACAATGATATTTGGCATATTGATGATCTTAAAGTTTTTGGAGGAGTACCTGTAAAAATTCAGATTTATGATGAATATGGTAGTAAAGTTTTTGAACAGGAAACTACTTCCAGAATTGAATGGAACGGATTCATGGGTGGAAGAAAACTGGGAACAACTTCCTATTGGTATGTATTAAGTCTTCCTGACGGTAGAACTTTTAAAGGATGGATTGTTTTGAAAAACAGAAATTAATTCAGATAATGTGATCAAAAAATAGTTGGTGATTTTTCACCAACTATTTTTTTGAACTATAAAACTTTAATTTAAATAATCCATTGGTCATTAATGATGCCAATTAGATAATATTTCCCTTGGAATTCTTCAAAAACAAAGCTCAAAGTATCCCAATCCAATTCTTTAGATGTTTTTACACCGGGAACAAAATTTACAGTAATATCAGAATTGGGATATATTTTTCTGGAATTATCCGGTGAATTTCCATAGCTGACTTTTCCGTTGAGATTGTATTTGGATTGAGAAAAATCTTTTTTCCATACCCAATTACTTAGGTAATTTGAAATAGTTTCGGTGTATATTTCATTATTTCCTTTTTTTTCACCCCAGATAAATTTTATATTGGTAGGAATGAATTTTAAAAATTCTGACTTGGAAAAGTGTTTGTTGTAAGATGGATTGGTAAAAGCATACATCGAGAAGGTAATACCTTTTTCCGGATGGATGTAACTGGCAAATTTTTGATAATTACGATTTTTTAGAAATACCAAAAGGTTATCGTTCATCGTCTTTAAAGTTTCCTCTTTGCTGATCTCGGGAATCTTTTCTTTGGCTCCAATATAGGCTAATGTTTTTTCGGAAGGCGGGTTTTCATTTGGGTTACAGCCTAACAATGCCCAAATAGAAAATAAAGGCACTAAATTTTTCATATCATTTCTTTCTATACCAAATTTAGTGAAATTTTTTTTATGAAAAAATATTATCCCAGTTAAATTTACGTTAAATCTACTTTATGTATATATTCAGTATTTTTGTGCTATGGAAGTTTTAGATATTCTTATTGTAGGAGGCGGACCAATCGGTCTGAACTGCGCTCTTGAAGCTCAAAAAAATAATCTTTCTTATTTGATTGTTGAAAAAGGAACTATCGTCAATTCGCTATACAACTATCCTTTGTACATGAGATTTTTCTCTACTGCCGAAAAATTGGAAATTGCAAACATCCCTTTTATTTCCACTGCACCAAAACCGGGAAGACAAGAAGCTCTGGAATATTATCAGGGAATTGCAAGGCAGCGAGAGATCCATATCCATCTTTATGAAAAAGTAATTGGTATTTCCGGAAAAAATGATGTCTTTACAATAGAAACTTCTAAATCTGTATATTTTGCTAAAAACGTAGTTATCGCAACAGGATTTTATGATATTCCTAATCTTATCAATGTTCCCGGAGAAAATTTGCCGAAAGTGAGGCATTATTATACGGAACCCTATCCTTATTCAAAACAGAAAATTGTAGTAGTAGGTTCTAGTAATTCTGCTGTGGATGCAGCTTTGGAAACATACAGAAAAGGAGCGGAAGTAACCATGATTATTAAAAATGATACAATTTCCGACAGTGTAAAATATTGGGTAAAACCGGATATTGAAAACAGAATAAAAGAGGGAAGTATAAGAGCATATTTCAATTCTGAAATTGTAGAAATCAAGGAAGATTCTGTAGTTTTTAGAGACGAAAAAGGAGAAATTCTGGAAATTGAAAATGATTTTGTACTGGCTATGACAGGCTATCTTCCGGATTTTGATTTTCTAAAAAATTCCGAAATTGAACTGAATGGAGAAAATTTAAATCCTACCTATGATCCGGAAACAATGGAAACCAACATTTCCGGTTTATATTTGGCAGGTGTAGTTTGTGGCGGAAAAGACACACATCTATGGTTTATTGAAAATTCCAGAATTCATGCGGAAAAGATTATAAATCATATTTTGAGAAAGGGAAATTAGGGTTGATTATTTTTTCTCTTTCAGAGATTGGATTTCCGCTTTCAGAAGTTCGATCTGCTCTTTGAGTATATTGATATATTCTTGCTGGTTTTCCAACATAAAATCTGGAATATTATAGAAATAATTGTTACTTCCCACATAATTTCCTGATTGGTTATCATAATTATTTATTACTTGTTGAGCAGGAATATTATCATCTTTAATATCTTTTACCTCTACTTCCAATAATTTAGCTATACGTTCCCACTCTTCGTCGCGAATTTCCACTTCGCCTTTTTCTTTACGAAGATATTGAGTCTGACTTATATTGAGATGTTCTGCCATATCGTGCTGCGAAAATTTTTTAATTTTTCTTGCTTTGATGAGTTTTTCCTTTATCATACAATATTTTTTTATATCTGAAATAAAATTTGATCTTAAAATAACCAAATAATAGAAATGCAAATATAAAATTATTCAAATAAATTCGAATAATTTTTGTTTTGAACAATATGAATTAAATATTTACGTTTGTAGTAAATATTTTCGAAAATACTTTGACATTAAAACAATCATTAACAATTTAAAATTCAACAAAATGAAAACATTAAAAGGAATGAAGAAGAATTTTTCTTCTTTGGAAAACAAAAAACTAGGAGATTTAAAATCTATCCAAGGTGGAGTTGTAGGAGGAAGTGCTAGCTCAGTGGGATCCAATGCGTATGGTCCTGGGTCAGATATAGACTATTATAGTGACGCTTCAGGCTCTTGGAAGTGGGTAGGACGAGTGGTTGGCGGTGTGTAATTGAAAAGACCGTCGATACTACTGCTGGCGTTTGTCTGGGCAGGAGATTGAGTTTCCCCTAGTTACATAAGTTATAAATTAAAAGAAAAAGGGTGTAAAAGCCCTTTTTCATACGTTTTTGTTTTATCTCCAATTGTTTTTTTAAAATTTTATTTTTTGTATCATTAAGTTCCTTTTATTTAGTTCAGAGTATGTCTATTCTCTATGAAGTAAAATATCATCCAGATATAAAAAAGATCATTTTTTGACTATTATGACATTGGATATAGATAAAAGTAAATCAATATTTAGAGAAAATAACGAACTAAAAGCCGATTCTGTAAAAATAAATAACGGTAAAAGTGTTTGCTTCGTTGAGTTTAAATATAGCTTTCAATCCCATTAGCTAGAACTTCGCTGATACTTTTTCTGTTATCACAAACTTTAAACAAAACTTTTTTCAAATGAAATTTATAATATTTTTTCTTGAAATTTCTACCTTTTGCTTCTCACAAAAATTTAGTTTTATTTACGAAACAAAATACAAACTAAATTCAGAAAAAACAGATGAAGTTTATTCCAAGAAGATGATTTTGGATTTAAAAAATAATGTTTCAATTTTTAGAGATTCACTAGACAAAAAAAACGATTCAATAAAGTTGAATAATGGAAACGGAAGGTATAATATGGGTGTTGAAAATAAATTCTATGTCAAAAAGAATCTTGCTCAAAAAAAAATTGAAAAAGTAATAACTTATTTGGAAAGAGATTATCTTCTTCCCATTGAGGAAATATTAGATTGGAAAATAACTCCCGAACAAAAAATGATTGGAAAATATAAATCTCAAAAAGCAGAAACCAGATATGGAGGAAGAAACTGGATTGCTTGGTTTACTACAGAATTACCTTTTGCAGATGGTCCATATATTTTCAATGGTTTACCTGGATTGATTATTTCTATTCAAGATTCGAACAATGAATATTCATTTAATTTGATAGAAGTCAAAAAAGGCGGGAATATTTTTGACGCACGTGCAAAAACAATAAAAATTGATTGGAAAAAATATGAAGCACTTGCAAAATCATATTTTAATGATCCATTTAATATAAATTCAAGAGGGTGGAAAACAGCTACATTTATCGACACGAATGGTAATAAAACGGATATTTCTATAATGAATAAAGAACTACAAAATAATATTTTACAAGAAAACAATCCAATTGAATTAAATCATAAAATAAATTATAATTGAAATAACCACACTAAAGATGATTTTAATTATTTCGGAAAAAAAAGAAATTACGACAACAGAAGTTATGAAATGGCTATTTCGTTTTGATAAAAAATTTATTCTTATTCATGAAGAAGAAACATTTGAAATAAAAATGAAAGACTCTAAGATTTTTCTCGAAAGTGAAAAAAATCAATTCTTTTTGGATGAAATTACTAGTGTTTGGTACAGAAGAGGTGGACTAAAATTTAAACGGTTTTATTACGAAAATGAGGGAGTAAATATTCACATGAATGAAACTCAATATTGGTTAGAAGAATATGTGATGCACATTTTAGAATCAAAAAAACATCTTAACAAACAATCTAAATCACATGTTAATAAATTATTAGTTTTAGATAAGGCAAAAAAAGTAGGTTTAGATGTGCCAGAGTATTATCTATCAAATAACACACAAAATGTTAAATTGAGAAAAACCATTACAAAACCAATCGCTGGAAACCCAACGCTAGAGTCTATTGCAAAAGATACTAACGGGGTATTATATACTGCGATTGTGGATGAATATATAAAAAATGATTTTTTTATTTCTTTTTTTCAAGAAAAAATTGAGAAAGATTTTGAAATCAGAACATTTTATTTTAATGGAAAATGTTGGTCTTTTGCAATATTTTCCCAAAATGATGAGCAAACTAAAGTTGATTCTAGAAAATATAATAATGAAGTGCCTAATAGAAATGTTAGGTATAATCTGCCAAAAAGTATTGAAGAAAATATTCGTTTATTAATGCTTTCTTTAGACTTAAATTGTGGTTCTTTAGATTTTATCAAGAGTGGAGATAGATATTATTTTTTAGAAGTAAATCCAGTTGGACAATTTTTACAACTTTCATCTATTTGTAATTATTCATTGGAAAAAGAGATAGCGACATATCTATGAAAAATATGTTTGAAGAAAAAAATAATTTGCCTCTTACTTTCAAATATATGGAAGTCATAAGGACAAAAAGAATTAGAGCTTCGAGAAACAAAGTAATTTACTATGTTAAGTCTAAAAAATATCAAACCGATTTTCATGTAAGAGAAAAACCTTTAAAGCATTTAGTAAGATTATTTTGAAAATATGAGCTTATATAAAATTTTTAATTATCTGTTTATAATTTTATCAACTATAAATTTCTGTACATCCCATAATAAAGCACAGTCTACTACTTTTTTGTATCAACTCAGCTACAAACACAAAACAAACGCTGATAAAGTTGAAAATATAACCTTTTATCTCGATGTTATGAAAGGAGAATCTGTCTTTCGATCACAGCAATTAAAATCTTCTGATTCATTAGCTATCAAAGGACTTATAGGTGGAGTTGATATGCAATATAATAATAAGCAACTATATTTATATAAAAATTTCGAAGAAAATAAAATTCTTAAATATGTGTTTGTTCCACTTATAAACAATGGAGTTTATACTATTCCAATAACTGAAAAATTGGATTGGAAGATATCTGAAGAAAGCAACGTTATAGGAATTTATAAATGTCAAAAAGCAACTACAGAATATGGTGGAAGAATATGGGAAGCATGGTTTACAAATGAAATTCCTATCCAAGATGGTCCTTATGTATTTCATGGTTTGCCAGGATTAATTGTAGAAATTCATGACAGTATCAATGATTATTCTTTTCAGTTAGCACAAATTAGAAAATTTGAATGGAAGAGTTTGTATTTTGCAAAACCTCAAAAGACTATTACTTGGGAAGAATTTCAAAAACTACAAAAAGATTTTTATGCAGATCCTTTTTCAAATATCAAAAGATCTAGTATTACCCAATATGATGAAAGTGGAAATGTTATTAAAACGGATTTTAAAGAAATGATTGAAGAAATTCGAAATAGGATACTTGAAATGAATAATCCTCTGGAATTAAATTATAAGATTGATTATAAAAAATAAAAAATTTTATTTTTTGCTATTATAATATTGATTTTATCCCCAAAAAACATTTAAAAAAAATAATCAATGACCTATTTCAATTTATTCAGCAACATTTTCATTACAAAAGGAAAAACTAGAATTCTTATTTCCGATCTTCAAAGAAATGCTTCTGAACTAATGCCTTTGGAACTATCAGATTTCATAGAAGAATTGAAAACCGACTCTATTGAAAATGTTCTTGATTTTTATGATGATGAATCTAAGAAAATTGCACAAGAATATCTGGATTTCCTTTTGGAAAAAGAATATGGTTTTATTACGGAAAACGAATGGGATAGAAATTTTCCGCCTCTCTCTCTTGAATACCACGATTATTCTCATGCATCTAATATTTTTATTGAGCTAAATGATATTTCTATTTTAGAAAAACTAATTGTTCCTATTGAAAATCTTGCGATTAAGCATTTGGTTATTTATAGTAAAATAAATTTTTCAATTGAAGATTTTATAAAAATAGAAGCATATTTTGAGACATCAGTTTTATCAGGAATTGAAATTTTCTTACCCTTTCATGATAAGATTGATAAAGAATTTATACAAAATGTGGATTCTAAAGCCTTGAGAATTTATAATTTGGTTTTTTATAATTGTGGAAAAAAACCTTTTAGAGTAAGAGATGAATTTCGATTTACAGTTAATTTTGTCAAAGAACAAATACAGATAAATTCTTGTGGAAAGGTTGATTTAAAATACTTCAATACCAACCTCCCCAAAGTTTTAGAAGCCATCAATCACAACTCCTGCCTACACAAAAAAATTGGGATTGACATCAACGGCAATATTAAAAATTGTCCTGCAATGCCTCAAAGTTTTGGTAATATAAAAGATACAACATTAGAAGAAGCTCTCAATCATAAAGATTTTAAAAAATATTGGAACATCACCAAAGACCAAATAGAAGTTTGCAAAGATTGTGAATTCCGTTATATCTGTACCGATTGCAGAGCGTATGTAGAAAATCCTGACAATGAATTATCCAAACCTCTAAAATGTGGCTACAATCCTTACACAGGAGAATGGGAAGAATGGAGCAAAAATCCCCTGAAACAAAAAGCAATACAAAAGTATGGAATGTCACATTAAAGCTGAAATTTATTAAAAAAGAAGAGAAAAATTAAAAACTTTCCAATTAAACATCATTGCTTTCTTTCTCCTTCAACATCCACGGAATAATAAAATAAAATCCGATTGCGGCTAAAGTCATGACAATTCCGGTTCCGATCCATAAAATAACAAATCCATAATTTTCAGCAATTAGAGTTCCGATATAAGGTGTGATGATAAACGATAGCGAAAAAGCCATCCCTAAAAGTCCCATATAAACTCCCTTGTTATGAGTTCCGGAACGTTTTGCCGTTACTGTTGCCATGAAAGGAAGTGTCCAGATTTCTCCCACACAAATAATAGTCATAGATATTACAAGTGTAGGTAAAGAATAATTAAATCCCATCATTGCAAATGCAATTCCGCAAAGAACAGTTCCCAGAAAAAGCGTGAACTTCAAGCCAAATTTTTTCTCTGCAATTTGTACCAAAAGCATTTCCAATACTACAATGATGATTCCGCTATACGCAAGCAAATAGCCAATTTTCTGTTGCGAAAGATGAGCTTCTTCTTTATAAAAAATAGGAAGCGTATTCATAAACTGAAAAAAGCAAATGGAGAAAATCATGCAGAAAACACAAAATAAAATGAATTTATAATCTTTGTACGGAGATTCGGTTTTTGGTTCACTGTTGTTTTTAGGGTTTTCTTTATTTTGATAGTTTCTTTTTCTAAAAAATTGGATGTAAGTAATTCCTGCAAAAAAAGCAGCCGTTGCATTGGTATAAAACAAAAAATCGTATGAAATAGCCGACAGAATACCGCCCAAAGCAGGACCTATAGAAAATCCGAGATTTACTGCCATTCTGTTCAAAGAAAAAGCACGGGTAATATTTCCCGATTTTGCATATTTGGTGATGGCTACCGAATTGGCAGGTCGAAATGCTTCACTTACAGTACTTTGTAAAAGAATAATTAAAGCCAAACCAACTTCTGTTTTAAAAAGTGGAATCAAACAAAATAAAGGAACACTCAACAATAAACTGAAAGTCTGGACTTTAAATTCCCCAATTTTATCCGTAATCATCCCTCCAAGCCAAGAACCGATTACAGAGCCAATTCCGAAAAAACTTAGAACAAGTCCTGCATTTTTGATGCTGAAATGTAAATGATCTGTCATGTAAACACCTAAAAATGGTAAAACCATTGAACCGGATCTGTTAATAAGCATCACCAAAGCGAGCATCCAGCTTTCTGCCGAAAGTCCTTTGAATGAATCTATATAGATTTTTAAAATTTTCATTTTATTTTTTATTAATTGGAGCGGGCTTTAGCCCGCTTCGGATTATGTTGAATTAAGGTTTTAGCCAAATTCAATATTTTTATATAAAAAAAACAGAGCCTATAAAATAAGCCCTGTCTGAAATAGTTAATTACTATTATTTTTTACTCTGGCTTATAAGAGTCTTTTAACGTTACAGTTCTGTTGAATACCGCTTTATCAGCAGAAGAATCCTGATCTTTAGTGAAATAACCAATTCTTTGGAACTGAAGCGGTTCGCCAACTTTTACATCATTGATTCCCGGTTCTGCATAAGCAGTAATGGTTTTTAAAGAATTCGGATTTACAAATTCTAAAAAGTCGGTTTCTTTTTCAGCATCAGGTTGTTCTACCGTAAAAAGTTTTTCATAAACGCGAACTTCCACAGGAACAGCATGGTTTGCAGAAACCCAGTGAAGAGTTCCTTTTACTTTTCTCAAACTTTCTTCAGTTCCGCTTCCAGATTTGCTTTTTTCATCGTAAGTAGCAAAAATAGTGGTGATATTTCCGTTTTCATCTTTTTCCACTCTTTCTGCTTTGATGATGTAGCCGGATTTCAACCGTACTTCTCCTCCAAGTTTCAGTCTGAAGAATTTTTTATCTGCATCTTCCTTGAAGTCTTCTCTTTCAATATACAATTCACGGGAAAAAGGAACTTGCCTTGTTCCTGAGTTTTCATCTTCCGGATTATTTTCTGTTTCCAGCCATTCTTCTTTCGCTTCCGGATAGTTTTCGATTATTAATTTTACAGGATCTACAACCACCATCATTCTTTTGGAAACTTTGTTCAGATCTTCACGAACACAGAATTCCAAAAGTTGGATATCAATAAGATTTTCTCTTTTTGCAACCCCTACTTTTTCAATAAAATTTCTGATGGAAGCAGGAGTATATCCTTTTCTTCTCATTCCTGAAATGGTTGGCATTCTCGGATCGTCCCAACCTGTTACTGCATTTTCGGCAACCAATCTTTGCAATTTTCTTTTGGATGTAATCATGTAGGATACATTCATCCTTGCAAATTCGCGTTGTTTTGGTTTCACCTTATTTTCATCATAAACCTGATCGAGATACCAATTGTACAAAGGTCTGTGGTTTTCAAATTCTAAAGAACATAATGAATGCGAAACTTGCTCCAAATAATCACTTTCACCATGAGCCCAATCGTACATCGGATAGATTTTCCAAGTTGTTCCGGTTCTGTGATGAGGTCTTTTCAAAATTCTGTACATTACAGGATCACGCATATTCATGTTCGGAGAGGTCATGTCAATTTTTGCTCGAAGCGACATTGCCCCTTCTTCGAATTCACCGTTTTTCATTTTTTCAAAAAGATCGAGAGACTCTTCAGTTGGGCGATTTCTGTATGGAGATTCTATTCCAGGTTCTGTAGGATTTTTTCTTTGTTCTGTAATTGCTTCGGAAGATTGTTCGTCTACATACGCTTTTCCTTCTTTAATCATCTGAACGGCCCATTCATAAAGCTGCTGGAAATAATCGGATGCATACAATTCTTTATCCCATTTAAAACCGAGCCATTCCACATCTTTCTTGATGGAATCTACAAATTCCTGTTCTTCTTTTTCAGGATTTGTATCATCAAAACGAAGATTTACGGGAGCTCCATATTTTTCTCCCAAACCAAAATTGATGCAGATTGCTTTTGTATGGCCAACATGAAGATAACCATTAGGTTCCGGCGGAAATCTGAAACGGATCTTGTTTCTTTCCAGACCATTAGCTAAATCCTCTTCAATAATTTGCTCAATAAAATTCAGTGATTTTTTTTCTTCTTCCATTTTCTTTCACAAATGAGGTGCAAATTTAGTAAAAAAGCGTAGATATTAGATAAACAGATTTTTTTATTATTTTTAAGGAACATAAAATACACAATTTATGGAAAAGAAAAAATTCATTTTGTTTTTAGTATTGGTATTTCCGCTGTTTTGTTTTTCCCAATTAAATATAGGTGGCAAAATAAGAATGATTGATATCAAACTCCAAAAAAATGAAGCAGATAGAATAAACAACTCTATAGAAGGAGATAAAAAAGCCGATTACAGCAATATACAATTTACTGAAATAGATAAGGATGAAATGTCTGTTACTATTGTTAATCCTTATGATGTGAAAATTCGTTTTGCTTATTCCAATTCGAATGTGATGCAAATTGTGGAAATGAAGCCATATTCTGTATGGAGTGGATTTGCTTATGACAATTGGGAAAATTTCATCATTGCTACTAATGGAAAACAGCGCGCCTATTCTTTAAAAACGAATTTCTGTTATACTATTTTCTGGGACAAAAGTTTAGGTGTATGGAATGTAAAGTCTTTGAAATGTGATGTTTATAAAAACTAAGAATCTGTTTGATTATAAATAAAAAGCAACCTTGAAAAAAAGAAGGCTGCTTTTTAACTTACGCGTTTATGGGAGAGTGTCTGTTTATAACCCTAAGGTTGTTTGTTGTTTTGGCGTTAGATTATAAGAAATTCCTATAAAAGCTCCTATTTTAAAGTTTTT
>NZ_JBXUGL010000008.1:0-87608 GCF_057180505.1 Chryseobacterium sp. HNCC26DJ241
TATAGAAGGTTTACCTGGGAAATTATATTGGGATAACGGATTTTTATCTTTCAAAAATGAATTTGAAGTTTTATTTTATCATTTAATATTATATAAAGGAAATTTATTTTCCCTAAAACGAAATTGGGAAGAAGTTCCCAGTCAATTTTATATTGACAAGTACCTGATTCGTAAAAAGGGATTTTTCTCAAAGTTAGATTTTCTTTTTAATGAAAAAATCAAAATATGGTTTTTTCAGAAATGCTTGGATATAGAATTTTTTGTATCAAATAAAGTATACGCTACCCAATTAAAAAACATCCCTCAATCTATATTTATAAACGGAAACCAGACGAGATATATTACTAAAAATGAAAATAATTTTAACACACTTTCTTTTGATTTTGGTAATACAACTATTGATTTGTATAAATCCTTTTTCAGGAGAGGAGTGTTTTATATAAAAGGATTTAAAGAAATTTATTATAAACTATCAGAAAATCAAAAATACTTATTAGAAATAAAATCGGACGGTACAACTTTTAAGTTAGAGCTGACAAAAACGTTTACTTCTTAGAATTTTTTAGAATACAAAATACTTTTAATATTCTAAAATCTTAAATTTGTTCTATGATAAACAACCAAAGAACAGAAAAATTTCGGCAGATTGTAGAGAATAAATTTCAGATTTACAACTCATTGTTCATGAGTTTGCCGTACGATAAAATGACGAATATTGGGATGCTCCTTCCGTTTTTGTATGAAGAAAGTAAGGAAGGATATGAAAAAGAAGGCAAAAGTCCCGAAGAAATTATAGAAACTTTTTTTGCAAAACATACCAATCTGAAAACAGAAGATCAGAAACTGGAGCTTCTTTTCAAAATTGTGCAATATATAGAGAGACAAGTGGTGCTTTTTGATAGTATTGAAGATGCGGCATTCAGCAAGTTGCATTCTGAAAGTGATGCAGGAACTGTAAATCAGCTATACGAAAGAAGTCTTCAGGAACATGAACTGGAAAAAGCTCGTGAAAAACTGAAAGATTTTGCTATAAAAGTGGTTTTTACGGCTCACCCAACTCAATTTTATCCTAATTCTGTTCAGCGGATTATCCATGATTTGAGAACAGCCATTATGGAAGATTCTGTCACGAATATTGATATGCTTTTGCAACAGCTCGGGAAAACTCCTTTTGTAAACAAAGAACGCCCAACTCCTTTAGATGAAGCCATGAGCATCATTTATTATCTGCGTTATGTGTATTATGAAACGATTGGTGAACTTTACAAAAAAATCAAAAATATTTTTGAAACCAAAGATTTTGTTCCGCATCAGGATATTATTCAGTTAGGTTTTTGGCCGGGTGGAGACCGAGACGGAAATCCTTTTGTAACAGCAGAAACTACGCTTCAGGTAGCGGCAGAACTTCGTACCAGTATTCTGAAATGCTATTACGGAAATCTGAAAACATTAAGAAGAAGATTGAGTTTTCGAGGTGTTTCAGCAGTTTTGGAAGATTTGAGCCATGATTTGTATGATGCCATCTTCAAGGAAGAAGTAGAAATTACTTCAGAAGATATCCTAAAAAAACTAGATGCAGCTGATAAAATTTTGACGGAAAACCATAATGGATTATTCAAAAATTTGTTGGATGATTATCGTGATCGGGTGAGAATTTTTGGGACACATTTCGCTACTTTGGATATTCGCCAAGATAGTAGAATTCACCAAAATGTAATTGATGAAATTATTTCCAAAAAATCCGGCTTGGATGTAAATGAGCTTTCCACAGAACAAAAACTGAAATGGATGCTGGAAACCAATATTATCCTAAATCCTGACGAATTTGAAGGCATTACAAATGATACCATAAAAAATGTAATACATGTAAAAACCATTCAAAAAAGAAACGGAGAACGTGGAATGAACCGATACATTATCTCAAATTCCGATGAAGTAAAAGATGTTTTGAATGTTTTTGCTTTGTTCAAAATGTGTGGCTACAAAGATGAAGAAATCAATATGGATATTGTTCCGCTTTTTGAAACGATGGAAGGTCTTGCCAATTCGGAAAATGTAATGCAGGAATTATATCAGCTTCCGGTTTATAAAAAACATTTGGAAAGGCGGGGAAATTACCAAACCATTATGCTTGGATTTTCCGATGGAACCAAAGATGGTGGTTATCTGAAAGCCAATTGGGAAATCTATACTTCTAAAGAAAGGCTTACAAAAATTTCTGAAGAGAATGGTGTAAAAGTAATTTTCTTTGATGGAAGAGGCGGTCCACCAGCAAGAGGAGGCGGAAAAACCCACGATTTCTACGCTTCGCAGGGAAATACAATTGCTAATAACAAAATTGAATTAACGATTCAGGGACAGACCATTACCTCTGTTTTCGGAAATAAAGATCAGGCAAAATATAATTTTGAACAACTTCTTACTGCCGGAATTGAGAATGATATTTTTAAAAGTTCAAAAAAAGATTTGGCTAAAAAAGATCGAGAATTAATCAATGAGCTGGCTGAAATCAGTTTCAGAAAATATTCTGAATTAAAGGCGAATCCGAAATTTGTACCTTATCTTCAGGAAATGAGTACTTTGGAATATTACGGACGAACCAATATCGGAAGCCGCCCATCCAAAAGAGGAGGAGATAATGAACTAAAATTTGAAGATTTGCGGGCAATTCCGTTTGTAGGTTCATGGAGTTTGCTGAAGCAAAATATTCCCGGATTTTATGGTTTCGGAACTGCTTTAGAAGAATTAAAAAAACAAGGAAGATTCCACGAAATAAAAGATTTATATAAAAACTCAGATTTCTTTAAAACGCTCGTACTCAACTCAATGATGAGTATGAACAAAACCTATTTTCCATTGACATATTACATGAAAAACAATGAAAAATTTGGAGAATTCTGGAATATATTGTTTGACGAATTCCAACTTTCTAAAGAAATGATGCTGGAACTTACTGGCTATACAATGCTTCAGGAAGAAGAGCCGCTTTCCAGAAAATCTGTAAAAATCAGGGAGAAAATTGTATTACCGCTTTTAAGCATTCAGCAATATGCCTTAATGAAAATTCAGAAGAATGAGGGAAATAGGGAAGCATACGAAAAATTGGTTATGCGTTCATTATTCGGAAATATCAATGCAAGTAGAAATTCAGCCTAAAAATAACTATCCATAAATGTAGAAACGCGCCAAAAGGCGCGTTCAATTTTATTATTTTCAAAAATTTAAGCATTCTCAAACGTAAGACGTTTGTTTTTATAAATTTTCAAAAATTATTTAAGAAAACGCATTGATTCCCGTTATATCCAATCCGGTAATCAGGAGATGAATATCGTGTGTTCCTTCATAGGTAATTACAGATTCCAGATTGGCAGCGTGACGCATCATCGGAAATTCGCCCATAATTCCCATTCCGCCAAGAATTTGACGGGAATCTCTTGCAATATCTATCGCCATTTTTACATTGTTTCTTTTTGCCATTGAAATCTGAGATGGAGTAGCTTTGTGATCATTCTTAAGATTTCCCAATTGAAGACATAGCAATTGTGCTTTTGTAATTTCTGTTACAAATTCAGCCAATTTTTTCTGTTGAAGCTGATAAGACGCAATTGGTTTTCCAAATTGTTTTCTTTCTTTAGAATATTGTAGAGCAGTACAATAGCAATCAATCGCAGCACCAATTACTCCCCAAGAAATTCCGTAACGAGCAGAATTAAGACAAGAAAGTGGCCCTTTTAATCCGGAAACATTAGGCAAGAGGTTTTCTTTTGGGACTTTTACATTATGAAATACAAGTTCTCCGGTTTTTGAAGCACGAAGACTCCATTTGTTATGAGTTTCAGGAGTAGTAAAACCTTCCATTCCACGTTCCACAATTAGTCCGTGAACTTTTCCTTCTTCATTTTTTGCCCATACTACAGCTATATCACAAAGTGGGGAATTAGTGATCCACATTTTTGCTCCGTTCAATAGATAATGATCTCCCATATCTTTGAAATTAGTCTCCATAGAACCGGGATCAGAACCATGATTGGGCTCTGTTAATCCGAAAGAACCTATAATTTCTCCGGCTGCTAATTTTGGAAGATATTTTCTTTTCTGCTCTTCAGAACCAAACTCATTAATTGGAAACATTACAAGCGAACTTTGTACTGAAGCAGCAGAACGCACAGCCGAATCTCCTCTTTCCAATTCCTGCATAATAAGTCCATAAGAAATCTGATCTAGACCAGAACCTCCATATTCTTCAGGAATGTAAGGTCCCAAAGCTCCGATTTTTCCCAATTCTTTCATCAGATTTGGCAAATCGGTGTGATTTTGAGCAGCTTCATCTATTTTTGGCATCACAAAACTTTCTACCCAATCTCTTACAGATTGACGAATAAGCTTGTGTTCATCGGTAAGTAAAGAATCTATTCCGTAATAATCTGGGATAGAAGTAAGAGGATAATATGACATGAAATTTTTTTGCCTAAAATAAAGTTTTCCGATTAATCAAAAAAATTTATTTTTACGAAAAAGAATCTAAAATGCCATTTATGAAATTTTTTAAATATTTAAAATTCTTAGCTCTTATTGGCTTTATGCTGATCATTAATTGTCAAAATAAAAAAACAACAACAGAAACATGGATGACATTGGATGATTCTACATGGATATTTCAAAATGAAAATGCTGAAAATCCCGAAATAATGAGATTAAAATTTAAAAAAGATGGATATGTTTATGAAGAAAACACTGCTTCAAAATATAAATGGAGTATGTCCGCAGACTATAAAGAGTTTGAAATGGATGGCCATCTATATATGGTAAACGAAATAAGTGCGAGAAAAATGAAAATAACGGATACGAAAAGCGGATCCAAAATTATTTTGTACAAAGAAACTATGGAATAATACTTTAGTAATCCTGAAAATTTATTTCACTTTCTTTGAATTTATAGAGATAAGGCGCTTTATTTGCGGAACCACTATAAAATTTTTCAAGGCGTTCTAATGTATTAAGACTTAGCATTTTTCGTTGGAAATTATTTCTCCTGAATTTTTCTCCTAATACAATTTCATAAAGATTCTGCAAATCATTCATCGTAAATTTTTCCGGCAAAAGATTGTATGCAACAAGCTGTGTATCAATATTTTTTTGAAGATATTTTAGACCAATTTCTATGATCCTTTTATGATCGAAAGCCATTTTGGGTAATTGATCTACGTAAAACCATTCGCAGGTTTCATTAAAGGAATCAGGAAGTGTTTGTACTAAAGTATAGTCAATAAGACTGCAATACCCAACTGTAATAAATCTCTGAAAAATCCAATGATCCGGAGAAACTTCTATTCCTTTATTTTTTAGTAAAATTTGATGTACATTATTTTCGGTTCTGTTTATTCTTCCAAATGTATGAAACTGAGCTAAGAAAAGATTTTTGAGATGAGTACGCTCATAGAGAACTCTTGCTGCAGCCTCCCGAAGATCTTCATCATTGAATACAAAACCTCCCGGAAGTGACCATAAATCCAGATCATGATATTTTAAAAGTAAAACTTTCAGTTTCAATTTCTCTTTATCAAAGCCAAAAATCACACAGTCTACCGAAATATGCGATACAAAATTTTTAGTGTCAATAAGCTCCTGTAGGGATTGCTTATTTTTTGAATCATCTATCTTCATAATATTTCAAAAATAAAAAAAATTATTGTCTCAAAATAAGTCTTTCAAAAAAATAAATGTTAAACCGGATATTAATACCAAAGGAAACGTAGCAAATAAAATAAAATAACGGTCAAGTTCGTATTCAAAAATGTATGACATCCCTATTGAACCAAAAGAACTACCCAAAGAAGAAAATATCACAATAAGAGAAACAAAAATATTGACTTTCTCCTTTTCAATATGTATGAGAAATTTTGAGTTGTAAAGTGGATAAAGAGGTGAGAGAAAAAGTCCAAGAATAGGAAACAATATAAGCAATATCCAAATATTTTCTCCACTATTATTTACCAAAAACTGTGATGCAATCATCAATACAAGGAGTGTAACAAGACAAAATAGAATATAGCGAAACCATAAAAATTTTGCAATAATTTTGCTTGTTAAAAATCTTCCCAAAAAAGAAAAAAGAGCGAGAAATGCACTAGATTGCAAAGCGTAAAACGAATTTACATTCAGATTTTTTTTATAGAATGTAGGAAGCCATGAGTTGAAACATTGTTCCAAGAATACAATAAAAAAGAGAATTATAAAAAATAATATATTTCTCATGGTGAAAATGTTTCCTATTCCCCGAAAATTTTGAAGGCTTTGCGATGCAGTTTCTTCATAATCTGATTTTCGTAATTTAAATAAAGTAAAAACTGATAAAAATGCGATAAACCAAAATCCAAATTTCCAGTAGCTTTCATATTGGCTACTAAGAAGCCATCCAAATCCCAAGTTCACACAAAAAATTCCGATCATAAACGAAGCTTCCACACGATTCATTACTTTAGAAAGTTCTTTTTCTCTTTTAATATTATTCCGGATTATTCCAAAAACTGAAATCTTTGCAATAGCGAAAGATACTCCTATTGCTACAAACCATATTTTGAAAAACCAAAATTCACCAAGAAAAGGGAGCAGTATGCAACAAATAAAAACAACAGAAAGTGATAGCATTAAAGCATTTTTGGTTCCTATTTTATTGATGAAATTGATTGAAAGCAATGAAACTAAAGCAATAGGTATATCTTTAAAAGCCTCTAAAATCCCTAACTTTTGATACGATATATCTGATCCTGAATATTTTAGAATTACAATACCCATACAATTCAATAGCATTGAGAATATAAGAAAAGAGAGTTGCAGAGGATAATAATTTTGGAAATTGTCGGGTATTTTCTTATCCATCATTAAAAAAGTTAATTAATAATTCACAAAATTAGAAGGCACTAATCAAAAATTCATACGTCAAACATAGACAAATAAACGAAAAGTTTAAAAAAATTAAAATATTTTTTGTGTTAAAAAAAAATTAATATCTTTATTGTCTCAAAATGAGATAACATAATTAAACTATATGAACAAAAACTATTCTAAAAGTATCTGCCTTATTGCAGCATTGTATTTCTCAGCAAATATAAATGCACAGGTAAAACAAGATACTGCCGCAAAAGAAAAAAAGATTGAGGAAGTAGTGCTTATTGGTTATGGAGGTGTAAAAAAACAAAACCTAACCAGTGCTGTTTCTACTATTAAGTCTGATGCATTTGATAATAGACCTATTTATAATGTAGGACAAGCATTACAAGGAAATGCTGCTGGTGTAAATGTTGTACAACCATCAGGAAAACCTGGTTCAGCATTGGAAATTAAGATCAGAGGTAATAATTCTGTGAATTCTAGTACTTCTCCTTTATAAGTAGTAGATGGTATTCAGACGTATGATATTTCAGGTATTAATCCAGATGATATTGTGGATATGACCATCTTGAAAGATGGTACAAGTGCGGCGATCTATGGTGTAAATGGAAGTAGTGGGGTAGTAATTATCACTACTAAAAGAGCTAAGGCAAATAAAGGCCAACTTTCTTTTAATGCTTATTTAGGGGTTTCGAAAGTAGTAAAAACTTTGGATGTTTTAAATATAGATCAATATAAATCTCTTTTAAAAGAGATCAATATGTCTAATTATGATACAGCAAATAATCCAAGATATGCAGGGATTGATACAGATTGGCAGAACGAAATCTATCAGACAGGATTTGATCAGAATTATAATGTTGGATATTCTTTTGGAAATGAAAAAGTAAGAGCATATACATCATTTGGATATCAGGGAATTCAAGGAGTAATAAAACCATCTAAGTTTGATAGAATTTCCACTAAAATTAATTTAGATGCTGATTTAGCATCTTGGCTAAAATTAAATGCGTCTTTAAATTATTTTAATACTCAGCTAGCAAATACTTCAGACAACTTAAGTACTGCAAGAGGAGGTGTTGTATTGTCTTCACTGGTTACACCAAGATTTTTACCAGTATATGGAAGCCAGATTAATTTCATTAGTGGAGATACTGCGGTTTATAATACTGATGGAACTGTAAAAGATGGATATAATCCGGGACAGTTTACTCCGAATCCTTTTCAATCTTCATGGGAAAATCCTGTAGCTTATCAATCTTCTACCGATGATACTTCCAAGAACAGATTTATGAGTAATTTGGGGTTTGAAGTAAAATTAATAAAAGGACTTACATGGAAACCTACTATTTCGTATGATGTAACAGATTCTTACCAAACAGTTTTCCAAGATGGATATCAGACTAACTATGGAAGACAAAATAAAGGGATTGGGTTTAGAGAAAATGTAACTAACTCCAATTATAACTTTGAAAATACGTTAAGTTATAATCTCAAAAAAGAGTCACACGATCTATCTTTATTAGGAGGTTTTTCTTTTCAGGAATTTTACTACAAGAGAGACAGATTCAATGGAAGGGAATTTGAATCTGGAATTACTACCTTTAATTATGATTTAGCTAAAACAAAAACTGAAAATCTTCTTAAAGAAAAAAATAGATTTGAATCTTTCTACGGAAGGATTGTCTATACCTATGGAAACAAGTACACAATTATGGGAGTGATGAGAGCAACAGGTGCATCTGCTTTGGCTCCGGGAAATAAATGGGGATTTTTTCCAGGGGTTTCGGCGTCTTGGCTAATATCTAATGAAGATTTCTTAAAAAATAACTCAACTATTTCAGAACTTAAACTGAGAGGAGGTTGGGGTAGAACAGGTAATGTTTCGGGAATCCCTGCCTATTCTCATTTTGATTTGCAAAGGGAATCTTTTCTTGGTTCTGGAGTTTGGAATTATTCTCAAACAGGCAGTAATGATTTGACTTGGGAAACAACAGATGATATCAATTTTGGGGTCGACTTAGGTTTATTAAATAATAGAGTTAAACTGTCTACAGATTTCTTTAAAAGAAAGACTAAAGATTTGTTAATGAAAATTCAACTTATTGCGAATCAAGACATTCTGTATAACACGGGAAGTATGGAAAACAAAGGGATGGAATTCAATATAGATACCAAAAATTTTAAAACTGAAGACTTCACTTGGAATACCAACTTTAATATTTCTTTTTATAAAAACAAAATAATAGATACAGGTTCATATCAGCCATTTATAGATAAAGCCACATTCGAAACAGTAGGAGAAGATGCAGTACGTTTACAAAATGGACAACCTGTAGGTGCTTTCTTCGGATATATGATAGATAAAGTAAACCCCGCGAATGGAGAATTACTATATAAAGATTTGAATGGAAATGGTTATTTTGATACTGGTGACAGAACCACTATTGGTAATCCAAATCCGGATTTTACCTTTGGTTTTTCTAACAATTTTAAATACAAAAATTGGTATTTAGACGTTTTGGTTACAGGCTCTGAAGGAAATGATATTCTAAATGCTTCCAGACTGGATTTAGAACTAATGAGTGATTTCAAAAATCAGTCTACAGCTGTACTCAATCGTTGGACAACGCCGGGACAAATAACTGATGTACCAAAAGCTGGCACACCTACTGCACAACACATATCAGATCGTTTTATAGAAGACGGTTCTTATATAAAGTTAAAAGCAGTAACTTTAGGGTACAATTTCAAGAAATCATTTAAAGGAATTAGTAATTTAAATCTGTATGTAACAGGGCAAAATTTACATACTTGGACTAAGTATTCGGGATTTGACCCAGAAGTAAATTATACAACAACACAAGGTGTTTTAGGAATAGATTACGGAACTTTTCCACAGGTGAGAACATTTATTTTTGGTTTAAAAGCCAGTTTTTAATTCTTTAATTTAAAAAAATGAAACATAATACTAAAATTTTAATTGGTGTATTGGCTTTTACGATGTCAAGCTTTGCACTTACTTCTTGTAACAGGTATTTAGATACAGAACCAATTACAGATAGAGAACAACAAGACGCACAAGGAATTGTGGTAAAAGATGCGGCAGATGCAGAATCTAAAATGAAATCCATCTATTCAGAATTTGGAGGAGAGTATTTTCAGTTAGATTACTTTTTTAACGGAGATGCTCAAACTGATATTGCTTATGCAGGAGCAGATAACGTTCAAAATTTTCAACAGGATGAATACCGTATTTTATCTACCAATACCAATGTAAATAGAGATTGGAATTACCTTTCAGGGATTATCTATAAATGTAACCTATTGATAAATTATATAGATCAGGCTAAAGATCTAAGTTCCACGAGAAAAGCTGAAATTTTAGCAGAAGCTAAAACGATGAGAGCATTGGCTAATTTTCATGGAGTTCAACTTTGGGGAGATTATCCAATTGTTACTAAAGCCTATACATCTGTAGGGTCAGAAAATTTTGATGAAGCCTATTCTCAATTATATCCTACAAGAAAATCAGTTTCTGAGGTGTATGCTTTTATCATTTCAGAATTAGAATCAGTGATTTCTACGGCTCCTGCAAGTTCTAATAAATTTAAGGTGAATAAAGGAGCTATTTTGTCTATGCTAGCAAAAGCCTATGCTACAAAACCAAGCCCAGATTATGCTAAATCTTTACAATATTGTAATCAGGTAATGGCAGAAGGATACTCTTTAGTTCCAACATATGAATTTTTGTTTGATAATGCCCATGAAGGAAACTCAGAGTCTATTTGGGAAGCCAATGGAGAAGGATGGGGAAGTACTATCGGTGCATGGGGAACTTTTATGTTCTATTGTACAGATTGGAAAAAATTCAATACTCCTTCCAATGATTTAGTAAAAACATTTAATGATGAAGGTGATACACAAAGAAAAGCCTCTTCCGTTTGGTTCTCAACTTCTACAGTAAACTGGTCAGATGCTTTTTGGTCTTCCAATAATTACCCTTTCATGTATAAACAAAGAGATACTGATGGTAAACAAAATTTCTATCTTTTCAGATTAGCAGATATATTACTTTTAAAAGCAGAAGCTCAAGCAAAAACTGGAGATGTTTCAGGAGCAGCAACTACAGTTAATTTGGTAAGAAGCAGAGTAGGTTTGGCAGATGTCACTTTTTCTTCCGTTGATGACGCTATCAATAAAATTTTAAAAGAAAGAAAAATGGAATTGGCGTTTGAAGGACACCGTTGGTTTGATTTAAAGAGAACAGGAAAAGCGGTTGAAATTCTTTCTCAACAAAAAGATGGAAATGGAACTGTTCTTTCTTATGCAGGAAATATTAACCAAAATAGATTATTATGGCCGGTTCCACAAGCTCAGATAGATAAGAATTCAAATCTTACTCAAAATTCCGGATATTAATGTTGCATAGACATTCATACAAATTATTATATAAAATTGCTGCACTTTGCGGTGCAGCAATTTTTTCTTTAAATTCTTGCGGAAATAGAAATTCTGCAACTACAGATGAAAATCATATATCGTCCAATAGTATAGAATCTTGGATGACAAAAGCAGATGAATCGGTAAAACTTCAAAAGCAACCGGTAATTAATTTTTCTACCACTTCAAACAATTATCAAAATATTGAAATTGATGATACCAAAAAATTTCAATATATTGACGGATTTGGATTTTCACTTACAGGTGGAAGTGTGCAAGTTATCAATTCTTTGGCTTCGACTAAAAGGCAAGAACTTTTACAGGAGGTTTTTGGAAATTCATCTTCAGCAATTGGTGTAAGCTATCTAAGATTAAGTATTGGAGCATCCGATTTAAACAGCGATGTTTTTTCGTATGACGATATGCCTTCTGGGCAAACAGATCCTACACTTTCGCATTTCAGTATTGCAAAAGATCAGCCTTTAATCAATATGTTGAAGGAAATTTTAGCCATTAATCCCAACATCAAAATCATTGCAACACCATGGTCGCCTCCCGTTTGGATGAAAGACAACGGAAATTCCATCGGTGGAAGTCTGAAACCTGAGTATTATGGAGTGTATGCACAATACTTTGTGAAATACATTAAGGCAATGAAACAAGAGGGAATAAACATAGATGCTATAACCCCTCAAAATGAACCTTTACATCCAGGCAATAATCCCAGTATGTTGATGACTTCGGATCAGCAAAAAGAATTTATAAAAAATTACTTGGGACTGGCTTTTCAGACGGCAGGAATTGCAACCAAAATAGTAACTTACGATCACAATTGCGATAAACCTGATTATCCGATGAACATACTTGCAGATACAGATGCTGCAAAATATGTGGACGGTTCAGCATTTCATTTGTATGCAGGAGATATTTCGGCATTAAGTACCGTAAAAAACGCTTATCCTAATAAAAATCTGTATTTTACAGAACAATGGACAGGTTCTACAGGAACATTTTCAGGAGATTTGCTGTGGCATACCCGAAATGTAATTATTGGCTCCATGCGAAACTGGAGCAAAATTGCTTTGGAATGGAACCTTGCGAATGATGCACAGTATAATCCACATACCAGCGGAGGTTGTACAGAATGTAAAGGAGCCATTACAGTGAACTCATACACAACTTTTACAAAAAATGTTGCTTTTTACATTATAGCCCATGCTTCTAAATTTATTCCTCAAAATTCCGTAAGAATTGCTTCTTCCCAAAATGGGAATTTAAGAAATGTTGCATTCAAAACACCACAAGGAAAAATTGCTCTTATTGTGCTTAATGATGGAAACACCCCGCAAAACTTCAATATCAAATATAATGGAAAAACAGCAACTGCTTCTTTGGATGGAGGTACAGTTGCAACCTATATTTTCTAAAAAATAAACAAAAATTCATGAAAAAATTTCTTCTTTCGATATGTATTGTGAGCTTTAGTTTTTCTGTCTATGCTCAAAAAAGTATAAATGACAAAGTAAATGAATTGCTTTCAAAAATGACTTTGGAAGAAAAAGCAGGACAGCTCAGTCAGCTCAATTCCGATTGGGAAGATCTTACCGGACCCATTTTGCAGAAAAAAGATGAAGATAAAGTAGCACTTATCAAAGCAGGAAAACTGGGATCAATTCTTAATGTACGTTCTGTTGCACAAACAAGAATGCTTCAGGAATATGCCATGCAATCCCGTTTAAAAATTCCTTTGCTTTTTGGGCAGGATGTTATTCATGGATTTAGAACTACGTTTCCTGTAAATTTAGGTCAGGCTGCAACTTGGGACATGAATTTAATTGAAAAATCCGAAAGAATTGCCGCTACTGAAGCCGCAGCTTTTGGAATCCATTGGACATTTGCACCGATGGTAGATATTGCGAGAGATCCGAGATGGGGCAGAGTAATGGAAGGAGCAGGCGAAGACACCTATTTGGGAACTCAAATTTCTAAAGCAAGAGTGAAAGGTTTTCAGGGAAAAGGACTTGGAAATGTGGATGCGGTGATGGCTTGTGCAAAACATTTTGCAGCGTATGGAGCAGCAGTCGGTGGAAGAGATTACAATTCTGTAGATATGAGCTTGAGACAGCTTAACGAAACCTATTTACCACCCTTCAAAGCAGCTGCAGAAGCAGGAGTTGCTACATTTATGAACTCCTTCAATGATATCAACGGAATTCCGGCAACAGGCAACAAATATATTTTGAGAGACCTTCTGAAAGGGAAATGGAACTTTAAAGGTTTTGTGGTTTCAGACTGGGGAAGTATAGACGAAATGGTAGCTCACGGATATGCAAAAAATAATGCAGAAGCCGGAGAAAAAGCAATTTTAGCAGGATCGGATATGGATATGGAAAGCAGAATCTACATGAATGATCTTCCAAAATTAGTGAAAGACGGAAAAGTAGATATAAAATTTGTAGATGATGCGGTAAGAAGAATTTTAACCAAAAAATTTGAATTAGGACTGTTCGATGATCCGTTCAGATTTTGTAATGACGAAAGACAACAACAGCAAACCAATAATGCCGAAAACAGAAAATTCGGAAGAGAATTTGGCTCGAAAAGTATTGTTTTACTAAAAAATAAAGACCATATTTTACCCCTTTCAAAATCTACAAAAACGATAGCTTTAATTGGACCTTTCGGGAAAGAAACCATTCCAATGCACGGTTTTTGGTCAGTTCCTTTTAAAGATGATGCTCAAAGAATTATTACACAATTCGACGGAATTAAAAACCAGTTAGACAAAAATTCGACCTTGCTTTATGCAAAAGGCTGTAATGTGGACGATCAAGACAAATCCATGTTTGCAGAAGCGCTGGAAACTGCAAAAAAAGCGGATGTTGTGATTATGACTTTAGGTGAAGGTCACGCTATGAGTGGAGAAGCAAAAAGTAGAAGTAATATTCATTTCTCCGGAGTTCAGGAAGATTTACTGAAAGAAATTTATAAAACCGGAAAACCGATTGTTCTTATGATAAATGCAGGAAGACCATTGGTTTTTGATTGGGCTGCAGATACCATTCCTACTATTCTTTATACATGGTGGTTAGGAACAGAAGCCGGAAATTCTATTGCAGATGTTTTGTTTGGAAATGTAAATCCCGGTGCAAAAATTACCATGACTTTCCCAAGAACAGAAGGGCAAATTCCTATTTACTACAACCATTACAATACAGGAAGACCAGCTCAAAAATCAACCGACAGAAACTACGTTTCAGCTTATATCGATTTGGATAATGATCCAAAATTTCCTTTCGGTTACGGATTGAGTTATACTACATTTAAATATTCGGATTTTAACTTAAGTTCTGCTAATCTTACAGGAAATCAGACTTTGGATATTAATGTAACTATTTCAAACACTGGAAATTATGATGGGGAAGAAGTAGTACAACTTTATGTAAGAGATTTATATGGAAAAGTGATTCATCCTGTAAAAGAATTAAAAGGCTTCCAGAAAATATCCCTGAAAAAAGGAGAAAGCAAAACCGTGAACTTTAAATTGACTCCGGAAGATTTAAAATTTTATGACGACCAACTCAATTACGACTGGGAAGGAGGAGAGTTTGATGTAATGGTGGGAACCAATTCTCAGGATGTTCAGACCAAAAGAATTACATGGAATAAATAGAATTTACAATGGAAAAACCATTAGTAAATAAAGAATATCTTTTAAAAAAAATACCGGGAAAAGGAGGATGGACGTATGCAGAAATCCCGGAAATAGTGCAAAATAAAAATTCACCATTTGGCTGGGTGAAAGTACGAGGAAGCATAGATGAATATGAAATCAAAAACTATCGTTTGCAACCTATGGGAAACGGAAAACTTTTCCTTCCTGTAAAAGCCGAAATCCGGAAAAAAATAAAAAAAGAAGCAGGAGATATAATAAAAGTGGTCTTATATGAAGATAAAACTCCTTTGGAAATCCCTGAAGAATTAATGCTTTGTCTTAAAGAAGATTCTTTTGTATTTGAGAATTTTTTAAGCCTTAAAGAAAATGAGCAGGAAAAACATATTAAATGGATTTACTCCGCAAAAACTGATGATACCAAAATAAAAAGAATAAACTCTGTGATTGATGATCTATTAAAACTAAAAGAAAAATAATGAAGAAACAACTCATACTTATTATGGTTATAGTTTTTGGAATGACAAAGGCTCATGTTTCCATGCCGTTTTTCTTTTCAGATAATATGGTCTTACAAAGAAACGCCAAAATTCCGGTTTGGGGTTTTGCTAATCCCAATGAAAAAGTTACGGTTAGTTTCAAAAATCAGACAGAGTCGGTAATTGCAAACCAAAACGGAGATTGGAAAATTGTATTGAACGAAGAAAAAGCAGGAGGACCTTTTGAAATGAAAATTTCAGGAGAAAACCAATTGACCATAAAAAATATTTTAATTGGCGATGTTTGGCTGTGTAGCGGACAAAGTAATATGGAATGGACTTTGGCACAAAGTGAAGGCTACGAAAACGAACGCAATCAGAAAGACTTTTCTTTAATTAGGCATATAAAAATTTCTCATCAGATAAATACCACGCCTCAAAATAATACAGAGAAATCAGAATGGAAAATCGCCGATCTGTCTACGGTAGGGGATTTTTCGGGAGTTGCATACTTTTTTGCTAAGAAAATATATGAAAAAACAAAAGTTCCGATTGGTCTTATCAATTCTTCATGGGGTGGAACCAATATAGAAACCTGGATTCCAAGGGAAGCCTTCGAAAATTCTGAAGATTTTAAAAGCATGATTTCCAAAATGCCAAAAATCAGTATAAAAGATTTGGAAAAATTGGCTCTTCAATCGAAAGTAAATCTAATAGAAAATAAGACCCAATCAGGAATTGGTAAATATAAAAAAGAAGAACTTTTAGATTTCGGTTTCGATGAAAATGTAATGAGCAATATCCAAGCTCCTCAAGTTTGGGAAGAACAAATAACAGATTTCGATGGCATTGCTTGGTACAGAAAGACCATAGAACTTACCGCCGAAGATATTCAAAATGATGCACAACTTAGTTTAGGACAGATTGACGATAATGATGTAACCTACTTCAATGGAGTAAAAATAGGAGAAACCAATCAGTTTGATGCAATAAGAAAATACACCATTCCTAAAAATGTATTAAAAATTGGGAAAAATGTAATTGCCATTCAGGTAACCGATACAGGAGGTGGTGGCGGAATTTGGGGAGATCCGGAAAATTTAAAACTAACAACTGCCAAAAACATCCTATCATTAGTCGGAAACTGGAAATTTGCTGTGCAAGAAATTCAAAGTAAAATTAATGAAAACCAATTCCCAAGTCTTTGCTACAACAGCATGATTGCACCTTTGGTTCCCTTTGCTGTTAAAGGTTTTATCTGGTATCAAGGCGAGAGCAATGCAAAAAGAGCAACTGAGTATAAAAAAAGTTTTCCTTTATTGATTAATACTTGGAGAGAAAAATTTGGGAAAGATCTGCCATTTTATTTCGTACAATTAGCAACTTTTACTACAAAAGGAAACAGCAACGAAGGCTGCGATTGGTGTGAACTTCGGGAGGCACAAACCAATACCCTGAAACTGAAAAATACAGGAATGGCAGTAACTACCGACATCGGAAATCCGAAAGACATTCATCCCAGAAACAAAAAAAGCGTAGGAGAGAGGTTGGCAAATTTGGCTTTAAATAATGGTACAAAAAGTCCTGTTTTAAATAATTTTAAAATAGAAGGAAAGAAGGTAGTTGTTTCATTCGCTCCTGAATTTAAGTTAAAAACAACAGATGAATCCGGAAATATAAAAGGTTTTGAATTAGCGGGAAGCGACCAAAAATTTTATCCTACTACAGCCAAAATCATAAATAATAGAGTAGAAGTATATTCGGAGAATGTTACAAATCCTGTTGCAGTACGGTTTGGCTGGAAAGGTGATGATTCTGATTGCAATCTCTTTACAGAAGACGGACTGCCTGTTTCACCTTTCAGAACAGATGATTTCAAAACCATCACGAAAGATGAAAAATATAAAATTGTGATTGAATAATGCTTCCAAAGAAATCGACATATAAAAATATAGGATTAGGACTTTCAATGGCAATACTCACATTGTCAGGCTGTAATTCCGTTTCGCAAATAAAAGATGGGAAAAAGTTGGTTTGGAGTGATGAGTTCAACTATAAAGGTTTGCCCGATTCCTCAAAATGGAATTACGATGTAGGTGGAGACGGTTATGGAAATAATGAAGCACAGTTTTATACCAAAAACCGCCTTGAAAATGCCCGAGTAGAAAACGGAAATCTTATCATAGAAGCCCGAAAAGAACATTGGGAGAAAAATAAATATACATCTGCAAGACTTTTAACTCGGGGAAAATATTCCTTTAAATACGGAACGTTAGAAGTGAGGGCAAAACTTCCAAAAGGACGCGGAACCTGGCCTGCAATATGGATGATGAGCGAAAATATGAAAGAATGGCCGGATGATGGAGAATTGGACATTATGGAACATGTAGGTTTTCATCAGGGATTTATTCATGCTTCGGTTCATACCAAAAAATACAATTGGGTGATGAATTCCCAGAAAACGGACACACTCGAAGTAAAAGATGTTTCAGAAAAATTTCACGTCTATAAAGCAGACTGGAGTCCGGAAAAAATAGATATTTATGTAGATAATATTAAATATTTTACTTACGAAAATAAAGAAAAAACCTATGAAGCATGGCCTTTTGACCAACCTTTTTTCCTGATTCTTAATTTAGCAATAGGAGGAAACTGGGGTGGAAAAGAGGGAATAGATGATGCTATATTTCCACAGAAATTTTATATAGATTATGTAAGAGTCTATCAAAATAAATAATAGATTAAATATGAAAAAAATAGTTGTAAGTTGTCTTTTTGTTGGAGTTGTTTTTAATGCAAATGCGCAAAATTATTGGAAGAAAAATGCAGGGAAAACCGCAAAAGTATTTATGACCAATTCTAAAGCCAATGAAAAACTCGCAGATAAAGGAATCATAAAATTTGAAAAAATGGATCAACCGAAAGAAGTGGATGCCTGTATTTTTGTAGATCCGGATTTTAAATATCAAAAATTAGTAGGAATAGGAGGAGCGATTACTGATGCAGCTGCAGAAACATTGTACAAACTGCCCCAAAATAAGCAAAAAGAAATATTAGAAGCCTATTACGGAAAAAGCGGTTTGGGATATAATGTGGTTCGTACCAACATGAATTCCTGCGATTTTTCAAGCGATTCTTATTCGTATGTGAATGATAATGATGCATCATTGAAATCTTTTTCAGTTGCACACGACGAAAAGTATAAGATTCCGATGATAAAAGAAGCGCAAAAATTAATAGGAAATAATTTCACTTTATTTTTTTCGCCTTGGAGTCCGCCTGCATGGATGAAATCCAACAAAAATATGCTGAAAGGAGGAAGGCTGGAAAATCAATACTACCAGACTTGGGCAGATTATTATGTAAAATTTATCCGCGAATATGAAAAAAGAGGCATCAAAGTTTGGGGATTAACCATCCAAAATGAACCGATGGCAACGCAAACTTGGGAATCTTGTATTTACACTGCTGAAGAAGAAGGAGAATTTCTTAAAAAGAATTTAGGACCAACACTTTGGAAAAATGGGTATAAAGATAAAAAAGTAATCATTTGGGATCACAACCGAGATTTGATTTATCAAAGAGCCACTACTACTTTAAGCGATCCCGAAACTTCAAAATATGCTTCCGGAATTGGCTATCATTGGTACGAAACATGGAATAACAAAACCCAGCTTTTTGACAATTTATCAGAAACCCAGAAAGCATTTCCCAATAAGTTTTTAGCCTTCACAGAAGGTTGCAAAGAAAAGTTTGATTTTTCTAAAATTTATGATGTAAGTTTAGGCGAATTGTACGGCAGAAATATGCTGAATGATTTCAACAAAGGAACCGCATTATGGACAGACTGGAATGTTCTTTTAGACGAAACAGGAGGTCCAAATCATGTTGGGAATTTATGTTTTGCGCCCATTATTGCAGATACAAAAACAGGAGAGGTTCATTACACGTATGAATATTATTACATCGGGCAGGTTTCAAAATTTGTAAAACCCAATGCACAGAGAATCGGAAATTCTTCAAACAGAGCAGATTTGATTTCCACTGCTTTTATGAACGAAAACGGACAGTTAGTAACCGTTATTATGAACGAGTCTGATAAAGACACCGATGTAAACCTTTGGATTGAAGGGATGTCTGCAAAACTTTCTGCACCTGCACATTCTATACAGACTATAATTTTATAGCTTTTTTATATTAACATTTTTATTTTTCTTCAAAGACAATGCAGCTTTTAGAGCTGCATTGTTGATTATAGACCTTTTTCAATTGTTTTGCAATCTACGGCTTTAAGGATATGTCCATTTTCAAATTTTACACTTTTTGCATCGGTATAATTTTCTCCGGTTGCATCGTATTTTCCGATTCCTTCAATCAATTCATCTTTCTTTTTAAGAAACCAAATTTCCCGATTTTTAGAAGAGCCATCAGTTTCAGAGGTATAAGTAATTTTTAATGTATCACCACTCAATAATCCGGAAAATTCTCCTTTAGAATTCTCTTTTCGAGAATTTTTGAAGGACATCTTTCCTGTAATGGTTCCTAAATTATCTTCATAGGATAAAAAAAGCGTGTCATTTTCGGAAATTGCTGCATAACAATTCGTTACAATAGGTTCTGTTGTTGGAGTTGCATTGACACTGGTACTGTCAAAATCAGGTTTTAAAATTGCATCTTGATTGTTTTTCTTTTTGCAACTAACAATAATGCTGACTAATGCAGCAATAAACAAAATTCTTTTCATAAATTTATTTTTCAATTACTGAAATTTGAGCCCAATTTACAAATAAAATAAATTTTAATATTATGTTAAATAAAGAATTTACTATAAAATTTCTAATCGCTGAGAATCCGTTAAAAAAAATTTAATCTTATAAAGTGACGTATAAATGAAGAATAAGCATTTAGTATATATTGGCATTTTTTTAATTTTTATTTGTTGTTCAAAAACGAAGATCAATTCATCGGATCTTGTTGCCAATAATGATGTTTGGATCTTAAGCAGTAAAGATCTCGCAAATCCTGGGAAATTGAAAACAGTTTATTTGAGGTTTAATGAAAATGGATATGCATACGAAGAAAATACAATTTTAAAGTATCCTTATGATTTGCATTGGAGTTCAGAAATTTTTGAATTTAATTATAGTGACTATAAGATACTGGAGTCTTCCAAAAACCGAATAATTATGGTGAATCTGAAAACAGGAATTGAGTTAAATTTACAAAAGAGATAAATGTCCTATAATTTATATTATGTTAAATTGTATTTGTTATCATATTTGATTAACTTACATAAATCATTATTACATCATACTCTTCAAATAAATCTTAAAGGTCTTGAAAACATTGACTCCATTTTGATAAGCATAAATAAACTTTCAAAATTTGTTTAAAAATTTTTTACAAGACCAATTCCAAAATTTCCTTGCTGGTAAAATGGTAAAATCATGGTTTGGCGAGAATTTCTATTTTTAGAATTTAAAATTGAATTTATTTTTGGATATAGCCAATAAGCCAACTCTGTGGATAAAATTCCAAAACCTGCTCCTGCAACAACATCTCCAACCCAATGTTTATTATTGATCGATCTGTAAATCCCTGTAAAAATTGCAAAAGAATATCCGGAAATACTTAACCAAAAATTTATATTTTCATATTCTCTAAACATAAACTGCGCAGATGCAAAAGCTATTGCAGTATGACCGGAAGGAAATGATAAATTATTAGAATTGTCTGGTCTTTCTTCTTTTACAATGTGCTTTAGCGGAATTACTAAGGAAGACGTAATCAGTAAAGACGTTGTATATATAATAGTTCTGACTCTAAAATTGTGCTCTCCTTTTACTCCTAATTCATTAAGACCATATAAAAGAATTGCGGGTGCAAATTGTGTATAGTTATCTAATTTTGTTCTATTGAGCTTATCTTCTAAAACTTCGTATTTTGTTGAAAAATTAAGTTGCTTAAGACCAGAAATCTCCAAACTGGCAAATCCATAGCCTATCAAAATGGCAGGAACAATTAATCTTTTATATTTGAATTTACCATTTTGGGATTCTAAAATTCTCAGACTGTCATTTTTGGAAACATTACTTGAATCAATATTTTGTGCAAAAATGTTACTCCCAAAAGTAACCATCAGTATACATAGTATTTTCCAAAAATATTGAAGCATTTTATTGATTTTTTTTTATTCTATAAATTCAGAATTTCCAGCTTTTGCTTGCATCGTAAGATAGCTTCTTTCGCTTTTTCGATCAAGGAATTGTCATAAAGAGTTAAAGCATATTCTTTGTATTTTTCAATGGCTTTATCATACTGTTTTGTATCTTCAAAATAATATCCCCATTCACGAGCCAGATTGGTTCTATTGACATCGGTAATATTTTCAGCATTTCTAAGCAGTTGTTCCAGTTCTCCGAATCTCTTTTCTTCAGATAAAAGATAAGCATAATTCATATAAGTAGCACCATATTCCGGTGTAAGTTCCAATGCTTGCTTGTAGTGATTTTCTGCAACTCTCGGATTATTTTCCTTGGTTTTATAAATCCATCCAAGGTGATTATGAGCTTTTCCATATTTCGGATCTTCCTCCAAAATACTGTTGAGTACTGCTTTTCCCTCTTCTATCAACTCTTGAGATATAAGATCATCTGCTCTATCAAATTCTGAGTCTAAATAACTGTCATTCATTGTATTAATATATTTAAATTATAAAAAAGCCTTGTTATTAAAAGCATAATTTTTACCAGTGCGAAGTTTCTTTTCGCTTACTGATCATTCCATCTACCGAAAATTTCCCTGATCCGAAGGCTATTATCATCAAATAAATAGAAAGATAAAGCAAACTCATTTCTTGTTTATCAAAACTATCGGAGCTGTTTATTACCAATAACGCAATGGCTGTTGTAAAAAATGTGAAAAATGCTGCCAATCTTGTGAAAAGTCCCAAAATTAAAAATATGGAACAAACAAATTCAGCAAAAACAAAAAGAATCAATGTACTCTTATCTCCTAATCCTAAAAAATTAAAAAACAGGATTTTTTTACCCGAAAGTAGCATCTGAAGTTTTGGATAGCCATGAGAAAGCATAGCGAACCCTATAAAAACTCTCACTAATAAAAGAACTATATTGCAAAAAGCCTTATTAGTTTTTATAGATGTAAGATAGCTCATTTCATCGTATTTTCATCAAATATATAAAATACTTTTCTGAAAAAACGCTTTTATATAGGGATTTATTTTAGCGGTATCCGAAGTTTTTAAGATCTCTTTCATTTTTTCTCCAATCTTTTTTCACTTTTACAAAAAGATTAAGATGAATTTTTTTCCCGAAGAATTTTTCAAGATCCTGCCTTGCTTCTGTTCCCACTTTTTTAATAGCTTCACCTTTGTGCCCAATAATAATACCTTTTTGTGTGTCACGCTCTACATATATAATAGAATCAATAAAGATGATGCCTTCTTTCTCCTTAAACTGTTCTGTTACTACCTCTACAGAATACGGAATTTCTTTTTCATAATTCAGAAGGATTTTTTCACGGACAGCTTCATTTACAAAAAAGCGTTCCGGTTTGTCGGTGAATTGGTCTTTATCGTAATAAGGCGGATTTTCCGGAAGCAGAGATTTTAATTTTGGAAGGATAATATCTGTATTAAAAGAATTAAGGGCAGAAATAGGAAGTATCTCAGCTTTTGGAATTCTTTCATGCCACTCTCCTACTATTTTTTCAAGATTTTCCTGATCGGTTTGGTCTATTTTATTTAAAAGTAAAAGTACAGGAACAGGAATTTTGTTCAGTTTTTCGATTAAAAATTCTGAAGGCTCGGATTTGTCTGTAACGTCTACAATAAAAAGGAAAACATCTGCATCCTGCAAAGAATCTTTTACAAAATCCATCATTTTTTCCTGAAGCACGTATTTCGGATCCAAAACTCCGGGAGTATCAGAAAAAACAATTTGCAAATCGTCTTCATTATAAATACCAAAAATTCTATGACGGGTGGTCTGTGCTTTTTGGGTAACAATTGCCAACTTCTCTCCCATCAGATGATTGAGAAGTGTTGATTTTCCTGCATTGGGTTTTCCGACAATGTTTACAAATCCTGCTTTGTGCATACTTAAATTTATATAAGATGCAAAGTTAAGACTTTTTTATATAAACTCTTAAAGGCAATAAATAACGAGAAAACAGAAAAATACCATAAACATGGTAGTGATTAAAAAAAATATATTTCTTATTTTTAATTTTAAATTCGTAATAAAAACATTTTTTTTATTGATTTTATATTGAAAATCTATCATTTTTAATATGTTTTTCTTAATTTTGACAAATAATTATAAAATTTATATCTATGAAAAAAACTTTATTATTTTTTATCTTTCTAATTATAAGCCATTTTTCTTTTGCACAAAACCAGATTTTACTAAATAAAAACTGGCAAATTAAAGCAGTAGTAGATGGCTTTAATGTAATTGCCGCTCCTGCTGAACCTGAAGTTTATTATATTAATTTCAAGCCTACATCTACATTTTCATTTTTTTCAAGTATTTGTTCCAGTATTTGGGGAAATATTAATTTTAATTCAAATAACCAAGACTTTATAATTACTTCTACAAATAAAAGCTATACAAATTGTGGAAATTCCGAAACCAGTAATTTTGAGAATATTTATTTCCAATTCTTTACTGAAAATGCATCAGGAATAAATAAATTTAATTATTCATTTTCTTCCACATCTACTGGATATAAAATGGTAATTACCAATGCTTCTGGAAAAAAAGTATTTTATACATATAATTTTCCGAAGAGTGAAATATCTTCTTCGAGCTGGACTTTAGAATCTTTAGAAATTTCAGGAACTAACTATACTAAACCAAGTCCTGCTTATTCAGAAGGAAGTTCAAATTTTAAAAGTTCTGAATTTAACACCTCTTATCTTAATAGTACTATGTCTTCAGTAGGATATTTGCAAAACCAAAAATTTCATATTTTAGAAGGAGCTACTACTTTGATTGCTGATGATAATATTGAAGTCAATTACTTTGATTCTCTTTATCACAATAAATTTTTAAGAAATGCATCATATTTCAATAATCCTTTTTCGTATGAAATATCTGGCAATCAACTTGTCATTAGTAATATGAAAGGAGACAAAGCTTTCTATAATAAAACTTCAAATACTGAAGGAACAGCAATTAAGAAAGATTGGTATTTGAGAAGTATGACCTTCAATAATCAGACATATTATCCAACATTGGTTGATAAAAAAGCAAGTTTCGGTAATGATAATTGTACAGTCTATTATTTTAATAGTCTGAACAGTTCTATTTTATATGAAAATGGAAACAAATTTCAAATATACAATACATCTGTTACTTTTATAGATCCATGGGATCAACCTGAAGTTGCAACTTTTAATTCTATTTATTTAGAAAACTTCTTTGGAACTAGAAATAGCGATAACGAAAATGGAATGATGATTGTCCCGAATAATCCTTTCACTTATACCCTTTCAAATGATGGAAAAACACTCACAATAAAAAATAATAAGGGAGATATTGCTGTATATAGTAGTGAATCGCTTTCCACAAATGAAGTTTCAAAATCTTCATTCAAAACTTATCCAAATCCTGCAAATGATGTGATAAACATTTCCGGAAATGAAAAAATAAATTCACTTTCCATTACCGATTCTTCAGGGAAACAAGTTTTGAGCAAGACATTAAATGCAGAGAAAAAAGCATCCTTAAATATTAAGCATCTTTCTCCGGGACTCTATTACCTGACTGTCAATCAAAAAGAAGTTCATAAGATATTAAAACAATAAAAAAACAAAGCCGCTTCACTTTCCTGAAGCGGTTTTTTGTAATTTTATATAAATTTAGTTTTATGAAAAAGCTACTTTCAATACTATTTCTGACAATTTCCATAATCCTTTTTGCACAAGAAAAACCTGCTTTTTGGGATGACATTCAGAATTTTAAAAAATTAAATAAAGATAATCCACCCTCTGAAAATGCTATCCTATTCTTAGGAAGTTCCTCGTTTACAAAATGGACGGATGTTTCGGACTATTTTCCGGGAAAAAATATTGTTAATCGTGGTTTCGGTGGTTCTACACTTTATGATCTCAATTTATACTCCAAAGAGTTATTAGAGCCATATCATCCAAGACAAATTATTATCTATTGCGGTGAAAATGACATTGCTAATCATATAAAACCCAAAATGGTTCTTGATCGTTTTAAAAATTTTTATAAGGAAATACGAAAATATTATCCAAATATTCCTGTAGATTATGTTTCTATGAAATATTCTCCAAGTCGCGAAATATTTTGGCCACAGATAGCAAAGGCAAATAAACTAATTGAACGATACATTTTAAAACAAAAAAATGCTCATTATATAGACATTACTGTAGCAATGCAGGATTCTAATGGAAAAGTACGGAATGATCTTTTCCTCGAAGACATGCTTCATATGAAACCTGAAGGCTACAAAATTTGGGCAGAAGTAATGAATCCATATTTGAAATAATACATAAAAACCTCAGAAATTTCTGAGGTTTATTTTTTTCGTTTGCTTTTTGATTTTGCTTTTTGCTGAGCTCTATTAGCTCCATATTTTTTCGGTGGTTTTCTTTTAGAAGGACCACCTAAGTTTATTTTCTTGTTTTTATCTTTTTTCTCGTGAAAAGCACTTTCTCCTTCATTTAGCTTTACTTTTACAGGGTTTTTCATGGTAATTTCCTCTTTTTCGGAGGCTATTTTCTGTGGATTGATTTTTATATTTTCAGGAAAATCAATTAATGAAAGTTCTTTATCCATCAGCATTTCAATTTCCAAAAGCGGCATTTCTTCTTTTTTGGTAACAAAAGTAATGGCTTTACCGTCTTTATCTGCACGTCCTGTTCTACCGATTCTGTGGATGTATTGTTCCGGAATTTCAGGAACTTCAAAATTGATGACATGGGTAATATCGGAAATATCCAAACCTCTTGCCATTACATCAGTAGTAATTAAACCACGAATCTCCTCACTTCCAAATTTTTTCATCGCTTTGAGACGATAGTTCTGCGACTTATTGGAGTGTATTACATCAAATTCTTCAGGAAAAAGTTCATCTATTTTTGTAAAAAGCAAATCTACATGTCTTTTATTGTTGCAAAAAATTAAAACTTTTGAAAGCTCTGCATCAGTTTTTAATAAATGTTCAAGCAAATTAATTTTTGTATTGAAATTCGCCACTTTGTAAACCGATTGCTCTATTTTTTCTAACGGAGTTCCTGATTTTGCTAATGAAATTTCTACAGGATTTGCAAAATATTCGTCCAACATTTCATCAACAGCTTCTGTCATGGTTGCAGAAAAAAGTATATTTTGTCTTTTTTCTTTCATCATTTCAAAAATATGGGTGAGCTGCGGTCGGAAACCAAGATTCAGCATTTCGTCAAATTCATCAATAACTAATTTCTGAACTTCTTTTAGAGAAATAGCATTATCAATAGCCAAATCCATCACTCTTCCCGGAGTTCCCACAAGAATATCGCAACCATTATCAAAAAGAAGTTTTTGAGTATTGATGTTTTTTCCACCATATACTCCAATTACTCTGGTTGTGATATTTTCTGTAAGTTTTTCTAAAACTTCCGTTACCTGAACCACAAGTTCTCTTGTAGGAACCAAAATCAAAACTGTAGGATTTCCGTTTTTGCTGTATTTCCAGTTTTTCAGTATTGGCAAAAGATAGGCTAATGTCTTTCCTGTTCCGGTTTGTGCAATCCCCATAATATCACGACCGGAAAGTATGGGTTTAAAACTTTTTTCCTGAATTGGTGTGGGTTCAAAAAGTTCCAGATCAGCGAGTATATCAAGGATTTTTTCAGGCAAATCGAAATCAGCAAAGGTGGTTTTATTTATCATCTTTATAAAAAATTAAATGCTTAAAAATCTAAACATTTTTGCAAAGATACGCTTTGTAAATATTTTGAAAGAATAACCATTTGTAAACGGATATTTTGTACCTTTATCAATATTGCTTTACTAATGAATTGTCTTGAGTGTGGTAAAAAAATAATCGGGCGTTCCGATAAAAAATTTTGCAATGATGATTGTAGAAATTCTTACAATAACAAATTGAATAAGGATTCTACCAACCTGATGCGAAATATCAACAATCGTTTGCGCAAAAATTACAGGATTCTTTATGAGCAGAATTTTTTAGAAGGAAAAGCCAAAACTAACCGTTCAAAATTGCTTGCAGAAGGTTTTGACTTTGACTATTTCACCAATATTAAGGTTTACAAAAACGGTGCAGAATACCGATTTATTTATGGAATTGGCTATAAATTTCTTGAAGAAGACTGGATTTTAATTGTAAAAAAGTCTGAATAATTTTCTGCATAATAGAGAAACGGAAAGTTTTACATTTATCGTTTTTGGTACATTTTCAATCAACACTTCACCAAATCTCCACTACCATTATTTCATTTAAAAACAAAAAAGCAATAATGGACAAGTATGAATCAATCATATAATTTATTTTAGTCAAAAAAATAGTGGGAGAAAATATAGAACATATCAAAAGAATAAGAAGAGTTTTAGATTACATAGAAAATAATCTTCAATCAGAATTATCATTGAAAAAAATTGCAGGTGAAGGTTACTACTCTCCTTTTCATTTTCATAGAATTTTTAATGCGATTATTGGAGAAACTCTTCAAGAATTTATTACCAGAAAAAGACTCGAAAAATGTGCATTGCAGTTGTCTAAAAATAAAGATAAACCGCTCGTGGAAATATACATGGAATCCGGTTTTAACAGCCATTCCACTTTCAGCAAAAAATTTAAAAAATTTTATGGTTTATCTCCCACTGCTTTCAGAAAAATATCTCCTGAACATTTTAGCAAGATTTCACCAATCAATAGCAATAATGAACATAATCAGGTAGTTTTTGAGCAATACATTTACAATGTTAAACAAATAGAAAAAATTATGCAAAACGCTAAAATCGAAGTGAAGTTAATGCCCGAAATGCATCTTGCTTCTGTAACAAGCATTGGTGTACAAAATGTAGAAAATGCTTTTAAAAAAGTGATGAATTGGGGAATTTCAAAAAATTTATTTCCGAAAGAAAATGTGAAAATGATTTCGGTTTATCATGACAGTTTTAAAGTGACATCTCCGGATAAAGTTAGAATCAATGCATGTATGTTATTGGACAAGCCTATTAAAAATGAAGGTGAAATTTTTCCTGAAATCCTGCCATCGGGAAAATATATAGTTGGTAATTATTTTATTGGAATTGATGAATTTGAACAAGCATGGAATGGATTATTTCTATGGATGAATGAGAAGGGATACCAATTCAGAAAATCATTTCCTTATGAAATTTATCACACAAATTACAAAGAACATCCGGAAGGGAAAATGAATGTTGATTTTTGTATTCCGATTAATTAAAATGAAGTTTAGAGCTTTTTTGATAAAAAATAGATAGGCACAATTAATATCAAAACCTGATCTAAAAAATTAATTGCAATAAAAGAAAAAAATGAATGATTAATGTATGTAAAAACGAACACGCCTTTAAAAAGGCGTGTTCTTATATTTTATGTTTTAATTAATTTAAAACTTCAAATCTCCGTTTATTTCTCTTACTGCATTTGCAGCAGTGGCAAAACTTTCTTTTTCTGCGTCTGTCAACGGAACATCTACAATTTTTTCAACACCATTTTTCCCAATAATAGCAGGAACTCCGAGGCAAATATCACTTTGCCCATATTCTCCGTCTAACATTAATGAGCAAGGAATCATTTTTTTCTGGTCGCAAACAATAGATTGTACCAATACAGAAACTGCAGCACCTGGAGCATACCAAGCAGAAGTTCCTAATAATTTTGTCAAAGTTGCACCTCCCACTTTTGTTTCTTCCACTACATAATTTTGCTTTTCTTCACTCAAAAATTCTGAAACAGGAACTCCGTTTCTTGTAGCTTTGCTCATTAAAGGAACCATTCCTGTATCGCTGTGAGCCGCAACTACCATTCCATCAACATCAGAAATAGGGCAATCCAATGCTTCTGCCAATCTGTATTTGAAACGTGCAGAATCCAAAGCTCCACCCATTCCGATAATTCTTTCTTTAGGTAATCCCGAAGTTTTGTGAACCAGATATGCCATTGTATCCATCGGATTAGAAACCACAATAATAATAACATCAGGAGAATGTTTTACCAGATTTTCCGTAACTTCTTTTACGATTCCTGCATTGATGCCGATTAATTCCTCTCTTGTCATTCCTGGTTTTCTTGGAATTCCGGAAGTGATAACAGCAACAGCAGAACCGGCTGTTTTAGAATAATCTCCTGTTGTCCCTGAAATTTTGGTGTCAAAACCATTCAAAGAAGCAGTCTGCATCAAATCCATAGCTTTACCTTCGGCAAAACCTTCTTTAATGTCTACTAATACAACTTCTGATGCAAAATTTTTCATCGCAATGTATTCGGCACAACTTGCACCTACTGCTCCTGCTCCTACTACGGTTACTTTCATTTATTTTATTATTTTTAACTTCCTCAAAAATAATCATAATTTATAAAAAATCAAAAAATTAACAAAATTTATAAAAAAGTATTATTTTCGTTAAAAAATGTAAATTATGAAGCGAGTGTTTAGGATTTTATTAAAAAGTATTGGCTGTCTTATATTATTTTTAGCAATTTATTTATTAGCAGCGTTTTTGCTTCCAGTAATTGCCGTTAATTCCGATCATCAAAGTAAACCTGAGATTCCTATATACATATTGACTAATGGTGTACATACCGACATTGTAATGCCCACTAAAACCGAAATGAAAGATTGGAGTCAGGATTTTCCATTTGAAAATATTTCTTCAAAAAAATCAGACTATCAATATACTGCTGTTGGTTGGGGCGACAAAGGTTTTTATCTTAATACTCCAACTTGGGCAGATCTCAAATTTAGCACAGCTTTCAAGGCAGCTTTTTGGTTAAGTGAATCTGCCATCCACGAAACCTACTATCAGCAAATGATGGAAGGTGAAGATTGCAAAAAAATAATGATAAGCAAAGAAGAATATCGTAATCTAATCCATTTTGTCGAAAATTCTTTAAATAAAATGAATGGTAAAAATATTTTTATCCCAACCAAAGCTGTCTATGGTAATAACGACGCTTTTTATGAAGCTAAAGGCAGCTACAATTTATTTTATTCTTGCAACACATGGGCAAATGACGCACTAAAAAGTGCAAATCAAAAAGCTGCATTTTGGACGGTTAGAGATAAGGGAATTTTCAGACATTATGAATAAAACTACTTCTCTTCTTCGAAATAAAGTCTGTAATATTTTCCTTTTTCATCCTGCCCGGTTTCAATAAGTTTCCGATCTCCATGGATGTAAATATGGAAATTTTTGTCTAATTTGATGATGCTTTTAAAATGCCTTTGCTGTTTTTTTACGGCGGCTGTATTGATAGGAAATTCTTCGGAAATGTTAATCTGCATATCCTGTTCGTAATCTGTTTTGAAATTCACAAAACTTTCTATCACATTTTTATCTTCTAATACCTCATTGGTAAATTCTTCAAAATCAAATTGTTCTTTTTCTTTAAAAAAGTTGATTGATTTATTGAGAAAATCTGCCTGATCTGCTTTGGAAACTTCAAATTCCTGCGGAAGCTGTTTGGTGATGTAATCTTTATATACCATCAATGTTTCCTGAGTGTGAAAATATTCGTCGTCACGCTGTTTTACTTTCAGAAAATCTTCAAACCAATAATACATATCTCCATTTTTATTATTGTCTACCACCGAAAGCACATATCCGTTTTCTTTACTGTTATTGTAAATTAAAGCTGCCTTGTCGATTTTATAAAGACTGATTCCCTGATCTTTTTCTATGTCAAATGTTTCATTTTGCGGGAAAATTTTCAGGAAAGATTCTCTTTTTTCAGTTTTGAAAATCCCTATGGAATCTATTTTCCCGGCATCGGTTTCTTCGCCTTCAAAATATACAATAAACAATTCACCTGACTGAACTCTTGGATTTTCGGCAATTTCATAAAGATGTTTGGCGATGTTTTCAGACTCCCATTGGAATTTGGTCTTGTCTTCAAAAATTTCAGAAATAGAACTGTAAACCGGATTATTCACCAAATATGAATCGCTGTAAAACTGATATTGTTCCTCCGTTTTGAAGGCACCTAAAAAATAATTTTCAAGCAATTCTGCCATTCCTTCATCCAACTGCAATTCTTCTTGCGAAAGAATTAAAGATTCACCGTTTATTTTATTTCCTACTCTATGAACTGTAATTTTTGAAAACATTATTTTTTGTTTAGGATTGCAAAAATAAATATTTTATTTTAGCATTGTAAACTTTAAAAAGAATGAAAAATAAATACGTTGATTTCATTTCGGATGAGCATTTTTTAGATTGCATAGCCAATCTTCACAGCGCTTATCTGAAAGCTAAAAATAACATTACAAAAAGGAATTTTTATTCCAATAAAGTTGACACTATAAAACTGACCTTTGATTCAAAATTCAATGATATAGATGAAGAAAGCCTGATACAGGCAGAAATTCTACGGCAAATTGATAAATCTATTAATAATTCTATTGGTACTTTTCACGAACAAATATTAGGAGGAATTGAGGGTTTTGAAGTGGGTAAATTAAGTGGCTTCGATATAAAAGCGAATGATGATACCCTTTTTGCCGATATTAAAAACAAACACAATACAATGAATAGTAGCTCTGCCGAAGCTCTTTTCCAAAAACTGGCAAGATATGCTGATTCTTATAAAAAATCTAAATGTTATTGGGTTCAGATTTTAGCAAAAAATAGCTTTTGCGAACTTTGGAAAGGAGAAATTAATGGTAAAGAATACAGCCACAGTAGGGTTTACAAAATTTCTGGAGATCAATTCTATGCTTTACTTTCAGGACAGGAAGATGCTCTTTTTCAGCTTTATAAAAGTCTTCCAATTGCTATAAAAGATTATCTTAATTCTATTGAAAAAAATGAATCTGCAAAAGAAAATTCGGCATTAAACGAAATTAGATCCGAAACCGAAATTTCTCAAAGAACAATTTTAGACCAAATAACTTTTGAAAATTATGGCTACTATTTGGGTTTTGATAAGTTATAATAGCTATTCAGGAATTTAATAATAGAATACCCCACCTCTTTTCCTAAATTTACAGGAACGGCATTACCAATTTGTTTATACTGTTGTGCAATAGATCCTGCGAATTGCCAATCGTCCGGAAAGGTTTGTATTCTAGCATATTCCCTGACTGTAAACGGTCGTGTTTCTTCGGGATGGCACCTTTCCGTCTGTTTCTGTGCAGGACTACAAGTGAGAGTAAGGCAAGGTTCGTCCCAACCAATTCTTCTCGCAATTCCTGTTTTACCACCACCCAAATGGAAACTTCCACCCATGAATTTTTTCTGAATATCTAAAGGCAAATCTCGCCAGTATCCTTTTTGTGGAACTAACTTCAAAACATCTATTTTACTTTTAGGGTATTTTGCACCCTCAGATTTCGGAACATCACAATCAAATAATTCTCCTTTTTTTAGGGCATCTTTTAAATTATATATTTTTTTGTAAGGTTTTGGATATTCGTATTGTACGTTAATATCTTTTCTAACGCCTACCAAAACCAATCGCTCTCTTTTTTGTGGAACATTAAAATTAATAGCTTTTAAAACTTCTACAGGAACAACATTATATCCGATTTCATCCAATATGGAAATCATTCCTTGAAGTGTTTTTCCGTTGTCGTGGCTAAGTAAACCACGCACATTTTCGCCTATGCAAATTGGAGGATTTACTTCTTTTACCACTCTTGCAAATTCATAAAACAAAGTTCCTCTAGCATCGGCAAGCCCCAGTTTTTTTCCTGCATAACTAAATGCCTGACAAGGAAATCCACCTGTTACCACATCTATTTTATTTTTATATTCGGAAAAATTAAAATCTTTAATATCGCCTTCTAAAACATTCCAATTTGGCCTGTTTCTTCGTAATGTTTGACAAGCCCATTTATCAATCTCATTCAGTGCAGTGCATTTTAATCCTGCTTTTTCCATCCCAACAGCCAAACCTCCTGCTCCTGCAAAAAGTTCTAAAACTGTGTAATCATTGTCCGGTTCTACATAATTCGAGGTAGTTTCTTCTATGTCTCTGTCTAAAAAATATGCAAATAAAGCATCAACATCTGATTTTTTATAAACTCTGTAATTACTTACCGGTTCACGAACAGCAATCAGTTTACCTTCTTTATCCCAACGTCTTAATGTTTCTTTACTTTTACCAATATATTCAGATGTTTCTGATAACGTCATATATTCTTTCATAACCCAATTATCTAACCTTACACAATGGTTACAAATTTAAATTATTTTTTTATTAAAACAAAAATCCCAACTTTTCAGTCGGGATTAAATTTATTGTTTGATTCGCTAAATCTTTACTTCACTTCTTCAAAATCCGCATCTTGTACATCTTCCGTACCTCCTGCATTTCCTGCGTTAGCATCAGCTCCAGGATTTCCCTGAGCTTGTTGTCCTGCTGCATATAATTCTTCTGAAGCTGCCATCCAAGCTGCGTCTAAAGCTTCTGTTTTAGCTTTCACATCATCTGAATTTTTAGCTTCAAAAGCAGTTTTTAATTCTGCGTGAGCACTTTCGATCGCTGCTTTTTTGTCAGCAGAAAGTTTATCTCCAAATTCTTTTAATTGCTTTTCAGTCTGGAAAATTAATCCGTCAGCTTTATTGAAAATTTCAACTTCTTCTTTTCTCTTAGCATCTGCTGCAGAATTTTCCTGAGCTTCTTTTTTCATTCTTTCAATTTCTTCGTCAGAAAGACCTGAAGAAGCCTGTATTTTGATAGACTGCTCTTTTCCTGTTCCTTTATCTTTTGCAGAAACGTGAAGAATACCATTTGCATCAATATCAAATGTTACTTCAATCTGAGGAACTCCTCTTGGTGCAGGTGGAATATCTGTAAGATCAAATCTACCGATTTCTTTATTGTCATTGAACATTGGTCTCTCTCCTTGTCCTACTCTGATGCTTACAGCCGGTTGGTTGTCTGAAGCTGTAGAGAACACCTCAGATTTTTTAGTTGGGATGGTAGTATTCGCCTCAATTAATTTAGTGAAAACAGACCCCATCGTTTCTATACCTAAAGAAAGCGGAGTAACGTCAAGAAGCAATACATCTTTTACATCACCTGTTAATACACCACCTTGAATAGCAGCACCGATAGCTACAACTTCATCAGGATTTACTCCTTTAGATGGTTTTTTACCGAAGAATTTTTCTACTTCTTCCTGAATGATCGGGATTCTTGTAGAACCACCTACCAAAATTACTTCGTCGATATCTGAAGTTGATAAACCTGCATCTTTCAACGCTTTCGCAACTGGTTCCATTGATCTTCTTACCAAATCAGCAGATAATTGCTCGAATTTAGCTTTAGTTAAAGTTTTAACCAAGTGTTTAGGACCTGTAGCTGTAGCTGTAATATAAGGAAGGTTGATTTCAGTTTGTGGAGAAGAAGACAATTCTATTTTTGCTTTTTCAGCAGCTTCTTTCAAACGTTGAAGAGCAATTGCATCAGCTTTTAAATCTACTCCTTCTTCACTTTGAAATTCTGAAGCCATCCAATTAATAATCACGTCATCAAAATCGTCACCTCCTAAATGTGTATCACCATTTGTAGACAATACCTCGAATACACCGTCTCCCAAATCAAGGATAGAAATATCAAAAGTACCACCTCCTAAATCATAAACCGCAATTTTTTGGTCTTTATGGTTTTTATCCAAACCGTAAGCTAATGCAGCAGCAGTTGGCTCGTTGATGATTCTTTCTACTTTAAGACCTGCAATTTCTCCGGCTTCTTTAGTAGCCTGTCTTTGCGCATCGTTAAAGTAAGCAGGAACAGTGATTACCGCTCTCGTTACTTCCTGACCAAGATAATCTTCCGCAGTTTTCTTCATTTTTTGAAGAATCATTGCAGAAATTTCCTGTGGAGTATATTCTCTATCGTCGATTTTTACTTTTACAGTATCATTTGGTCCACTTACTACCTGATAAGGAACTCTGGAAACCTCAGAAGCATCATCTTTAAAATGAGTTCCGATAAATCTTTTGATTGAATAAACTGTTTTTTTAGGGTTAGTTACAGCTTGTCTTTTAGCAGGATCTCCTACTTTTCTTTCTCCATCTTCTGTAAATGCCACAATAGATGGCGTCGTTCTTTTACCTTCTGCATTAGGAATAACAACAGGGTCTTTTCCCTCCATTACAGCAACACAAGAGTTGGTTGTTCCTAAGTCAATTCCAATTATTTTACTCATGATAATGTTATGTATTTTTTTATTTTAAATTAAAACTTATGCTTTCATTTTTTCCAATTTTATACCATAAAGGTAAATATGACAAATTGACACAATAAAAAATAATTTAAAAACAAAAAGCCGGACAAACTCATAAGAGATGAACCGGCTTATTTTTATTTCTAAAATTTATGCTGTACAATTTACATAAATTATATCGAATGTTATTTACTTGATTTCAGGAAAATACATGTACAGTATTTGATGAATTATCTTATTATAACAAGTTTTAAAACGTATTAGGATTATTTGACACCAATACCGATAGATGACAATTATTACAAAATAGCTTCCCTCACTTTTGTCAATTTTCCGAGCAAGTTATCCAGTAAATCTAATTTCAACATATTTGCTCCATCGGATTTTGCATTTTCAGGATTGGGATGGGTTTCGATGAAAATTCCATCGGCTCCCACTGCAATTCCGGCTTTTGCAATAGTTTCAATTAGTTCTGGTCTTCCTCCGGTCACTCCAGAATTCTGATTTGGCTGCTGAAGCGAATGTGTTACATCCAAAATTACTGGAGCGTAATTTCTCATTGTAGGAATTCCTCTAAAATCGACAACCAAATCCGTATATCCAAAAGAATTTCCCCTTTCTATAATGGCAACTTTATTATTTCCGGAATCCCGAACTTTCTGCACTGCAAATTTCATGGATTCGGGGGAAAGAAATTGCCCTTTTTTCAAAGTAACTGCTTTTCCAGTTTCAGCAGCAGCAATCAATAAGTCTGTTTGGCGAACCAAAAAAGCCGGAATTTGTAAAACGTCTACATATTTTGCTGCTAAAGCAGCATGCTCATTTTCATGAATATCTGTAGTTGTAGGAATGTTGAACGTCTCTCCTACTTTTTTTAAAATTTCCAATGCTTTTACATCACCAATTCCCGTAAAAGAATCTACTCTTGAACGATTCGCTTTTTTAAAACTTCCTTTAAAAATATATGGAATCTCATATTTATTAGAAAGTTGAACTATCTTTTCTGCAATTTCCAAAGCCATTTCTTCTCCTTCAATTGCACAAGGTCCCGCAATAAGGAAAAAGTTTCTGGAATCTTTATGATGAATTTTTTCTAAATGTTGTATCATTTTCGTTTTTAATAAATTTATGCAAATATAGAAATAATAAGATGGGTTTTATTTAAAGCTGAACACGCCTTTGTGGCGTGTTCCTACAATTTATTTAAACTTATTGATGATTTTCTCAAAAGTATTGATATTTCTGGAAGTAAATTTGTCTTTCAAATTTTTACGACCAAGAATTTTACCAAATTCCGAATCCAAAGTATTTCCTTTTGGAACTTTCCAATAAAATGCATTTCCAATTATCTGAGCTTTTTCATCTTCTGCTTTTGTTGATTTTTCAAATTCTTCCATCAAGATTTTTTCAGTTCCCGGAAGTGAAATAAAAACATAATTATGAAAACCATCCTCTTTCTCAAAAGGCATTTGCTGAAGCATTTCAGAAATTTCAGATTTACATTTTATGAATAAAAATGCCTCATAACTGAATGCTTCAGACATTTTTTCTTCCAAAACTTTCTTTAACTCGCTTACTGGTTTTTCAGACTGAAAAAGAATATTTCCCGATGCCAAAACTGAACTCACATTCTGCATTTCTGCATTTCTAAAAACATTGCAAACATCCACCATTTTCATGTTGGTTCCTTTTACATTTACACCACGGAGAAAAGCGCAATAGTCCATTGTAATGAGTAATTAGAAATTAGTGATTAGCAATTATTTTTTATTTTTGTTCAGTGTTGATTACTGATTACTTGATTTTTTCATAAAGGTTATAATCTGTTCCGGAAGGCTTCATTTTGTAAATTTTATCCAAAATTTTATTGTCACTTTTCAGATAATCTTTAATTCTAAATTCTTTCAGTAATTTATAATGAGCTTTATAGTATTCCGCATCTTTTCCTTCAAATAAATCTTCATAAGAAAGTAAATATTTGGGCTGCCTATGTTTCACAGTATTAATCCAATAATTTGGTTTGTCTTTTTTTATCTCATTCTGAATTTCTTTATCTACCAAACCAACTTCGTCAATCGCTTTCAAGTGAGAAAAATACGGAACATAACCGGCAGGTTCCAGCAAAATCCATTGCTTTTTATCTTTTTCATACTTATTCAGAAACAAGCCGATACTTCGTCTGTAATTCCATTCACCATTTCCTGATGCAATAGAATGTACAGTCTGAAAAGCCAACATTGGCAAAATATAAAATGCAAATAAAAGCGAAAGCCAAAGGTATTTTCTTTTTTTCTGCTCAAGAACAAATACCAAAACAGGAACGAAAAGGAGAATTTGCGGTACCCAATAATACCAATCGAAATAGCTTTTCTGAGAGATGAAAATAATTTGTTTTACCCATCCAAAAAGAAAAATGATCCAAAGAAAATAATTTCTTGATTTTTTAATCTTCATCAAATAAATAAAACACAAAAATTCAAAAACCAAAACTAAAATGGTAAAAGGATTAAAATCTCCCGGAAGTTTGAGCATTCCCCAATAGTTTCCATAATTTTTAAGGAAATAGATCCAGCTTATTCTTGGTGTAAATTCCTGATCGTATCTTAATTTTTTGGCAAGAATTGTATTATTCACCATTTCATGGAAATAGAACCAGTTGAAACTCATTACAGCCAAAATTCCTAAAAATCCACCTAAAATATAGAACCATTTTATCTTCTTGTTCCAAAAAATATCTACCAGAAAAATTATTCCCAGAAAAATTACAGTATCAATCCTTGTAAATAAAATAAGAATCGGAAAAATAATCTGAGCCCATTTCAAATTTTTTAAAAATCCGAAATACAATAAGCTCATTTCCAGAAAGAAGAGAATTCCGTACTCCATCCCTAAAATTGAAATTTTAATTGCAGGTGGCAAAATCCCGAAAAGAAAAATAAATAAAGCCTGTAATACCGGATTTTTCAAAACCATTTTGGAAAGAAAATAGCTCCCAATGGTAAATAAAGCGGAATTGAAAATCAAGAGAGGTTCAATAAAATTCTCTTTTCCGAAAATTAGATTGAAAAAATAGGAAACAAAAACATACAAATGTGTAGTAGAAGCCGAAATTTTCGTTTCTCCGTTAAATCCTATTACACAGTAATCCAAAAGATTTTGTGCTACCCTCCAAGTGATGAATGCATCTTCCTGAATATGATGGGTAAGAAGAAATAAGAGCTTTACCAGAACCGTAAAAACAACTGCAAATAGAGGAAGATTACGGAATTTTGTATCGTTTTGTTCCAAAACTTAATATTTTAATAAAAAGATTCAGCAAATATAACTCTAAATTCCTACAAGAAAAAACGGGCATTGAAGCCCGTTCTCATTTTATTGTGTTGCTTTTATAATAGCATTGGTAATTTGGTTTTCTTTTTCCGCAGCATACGTAGAATCATAAGGATTCATAACTTCAAAAATATATTGGTAAAATGGCGTTATTTTTTGCACATTCTCAGATTGTTTCATAGCTTTTTCTTTGCCCATCATCTGTAGATCTTTGATGAAGCTATTGAATCTTTTATCTATCGGCTCAATGGATTTTACCAAATAAGAATACGCTTTATCATTTTGTCCGATTTTTTTATAGGCATCTGAAACTGCACCCAAAACAAGAGAATATTCCAGAGGTTTAGTTCTCATTTGTTTTCCAAGATATTTTTGATCTGAAAGCGGAAGACTGGTGTAATAGTCGTATTCTTCAAAAATTCCTTTTTTCAATTCTTCGGCCAGCTTCAGTCCTTTTTGTTCTTGTCCCGAAACAATATATCCGTAAACTATAGAGCTTAATGAACGTGGATCATTATATTTTTTCACAGGAATTTCTCTGGAAGCCAAATCCAGAATTTCTACAGCTTTCTGTTTTTGTCCGGATAAAGCCAGAGCTTCAGCAGCACGACTTGCAGAACTTCTGTAGCCAATAATATTTTGCTGTGCCGTTCCATCAAAATGAACGCTGGTATCTTTAAAATTGCCCCATTTAAAATTTTTGACAATAGTGTACAACTGATCTGCATCTACTCTTCCCATTTCTCCATCTTCACGTTCAGGAGTTTTGATAGGAACTAATTTGTAACTGAATCCTTCAAACTGAAGATAATCGCCCAAGTAAAAAATATTTTCGCTATCGTATATTCCGCCTGAAGAAAAATTGATGGAACGTTTCCAGTCGAAATTTGCGAGAATATCCAGCATCATCAGATTATTCTTAAACATAGAACTGCTTTTGTATGTAATTGGAATATAATCTACAACATTAGGCAGATCTTTTTGGGTAATTATCCCAGCTTTCAGTGCATTAGCTTTGTTTACAGGTAATATAAATTTGGAAACCGGAAGAAAGTTCATTCTTTCATATTTTTCTCCATAAAGCATTTTTAAAATTTCATCCTTTTCTTCAGATTTCATTTTCAGGAACTTCACTGCATCTTTCAATGTCATAGAATCTTGTACAAGATATTTTCTGAATTGTGCAAATGCATCTTCAGGAGCATTTTGATCTTTCAGATTGGCAAAAACATTTTCCCAATCTTCTTTAGTCATCACATAAATCTGATCATTGGTGCCGTCACGATATTCTTCATGTGTTAATTCGGAAGGAACACCCATTGCATTATAAGTTTTTCGTTTTACCTGATCGATATTCCAAGGTGTGGAAATGAGCGTAAAGTTTACTACTTTTACATCATCACGAAAACGTTCCGTTTCTTGTATGCCCCAGATTGGATATGTATCATTATCTCCGTAAACAAATAAAATATTATCTTTTGGTAGCGATTTTAAAGTAGAATAAGCATAATCATAAGCAGCATAACGTTTACTTCTGTCATGCACATTATAATTTTGAAATCCCATCATAAAAGGAATTCCGAGAAGCACTATTCCAAAGGCAAGATTGGCAGCATTGGATTTTACCTTACTTTGTAAAAACCATAAAATAGCAGCAGCTCCCAATCCTATCCAGATCGCAAACGCATAAAAAGAACCTACCATTGCATAATCCCTTTCTCTTACTTCAAAAGGTTTTACGCCGGTATAGAAAACAATTCCTACACTTGTTAAAATAAAAAGAGAAAGGATAGCATAAAATCTTCCGAAATCTTTATTCAATTGGAAGAAAAACCCGATGAGTCCCAAAATAAAAGGCAGAAAGAAAAATTTAACTGTAGATTCGTTATAAAATTTTGATGGAGCTTTATCTACACTTCCTACGTTCATTTCGTCAATAAAAGGAATTCCCGAAATCCAATTTCCGTTAGTGATTTCCATATTTCCTTCCAGATCATTTTGTCTTCCTACGAAATTCCATAATAAGTAACGGAAGAAATAATAACCATTCTGAAAAGTAACGAAATAATCCAAATTCTGAGCAAAAGAAGGTCTTTGAACATTGATTAAATCATATTGACGAATCTGAAGATAATCTTTTGCTTTGATGGAATGATCTTCGTATTTTTTGTGAAGTTCATCAAAAAGCTGTTGTGCTTCCGGGCTGTCTGCAACATCTTCATTTCCATAATTCAATGTAAAATCCGGAGCTCCATACATGGAAATATAATTCTGCATTACATCATTATCTTCACTGAACATTCTCGGGAAAAAACTTACATGATCTTTGCTGAAAATATAATTAAAACGCTCTCCTACTTTTCTGTAAGTTCCTGTTTTTTCATCTTTTTCATAGATGTCACCAAATTTCATCAAACCTTCATCTTTCTTAGTTTTATAGCTTCCGTCTTCATTTTTTTCAATTCCTTTTGCATCAAGAAAAGCAGTATAATTTTGTCCATAAATAGTTGGCCAATCTCCATATTGTTCCCTGTTATAATAATCCAGCATTCCGATAGCGTTATCAGGATCATTCAAATTCATTGGCGGATTTGCATTTGCACGAATCGGGATCACCATCCAACACGAGAATCCGATAATCATATAAACTATTGAAAGAGCAATGGTTTGATAAATATTTTTCTTGGCATTTCTGGCATATTTTATTCCGAAATAGCAAACCGCCACCAAAATCAAAAATGCTATAATAGTTCCTGAATGGAAAGGAAGACCAAGTCCGTTTACCGCAAAAATCTCGATTTTCCCGAAAAGTGACATGATCAATGGGAAAATCACTTTAAAAACAATTGCAAGAATAATTAAAGTAATAAAATTTGCCCAAAGAAAACTTTTCCAAGAAAATTGATAATTTCTGGCATAATAAATAAGACAAACACAAGGTAAAGCCAACATACACATCATATGTACACCTACCGAAAGCCCAATAATAAAAAATAATAAAACAATCCATCTTTCATTATCAGAAGCGTGATATTCGTTTTCCCATTTAGTAATAATCCAAACTAAAAGGGCAATAAACATGGATGCCATTGAATATACCTCTCCTTCAACTGCCGAGAACCAAAAAGTATCTGAAAAAGTAAAACACAAAGCACCAATCAACCCTGAAAATAAAATGGAAATTTCCTGACTTTTTGTGATTTCGTCAAAATCTTTATTTAGCAGCCTTCTCACAAGATGAGTTATCGTCCAAAACAAAAACAGAATGGTAAAAGCACTGAAAAGTGCCGACATAGCATTGATTACTACGGAATAATGATGTCCGTTCCCAAAAGCAAATGTAGCTGCAACTGCCCCCATTAATTGAAACAATGCTGCACCAGGAGCATGGGTTACTTCCAATTTTACTGCGGAAGAAATATATTCTCCACAATCCCAAAAACTGAAATTAGGTTCAATAGTAGAAAGATACGTAAAAAATGCTATAATGAAAACCACCCATCCTAAAACAGTGTTCCATTTTTTAAAAGACCAGTTTCTCATAAAGTGTTAAAAAAATTCAATGTTGCGAAAATAATGCTTTTTAATGGTATAACCCTGATTTTAACATAATTTAAAAATTTTGGTCTGAAATTTGTGATTTCCTACAAGTTACATTGCAAAACAAAGATTGAATAATAGACTATCAATCACAATCTTAACAAAAAAATAATTACTATTTATTTTTTTCGTATTTTTGCAATCGGTTTTTAGAGAAAAATATTAGAAAATGATTAATGTTTACGAGAATATTCTTGGTTTAATCGGGAACACTCCAATGGTAAAACTTAATTCGGTTACCAGTGAAATTCCAGCGACAGTATATGCGAAGCTGGAGTCTTACAATCCCGGTCATTCTACTAAAGACAGGATAGCTTTACACATTATTGAAAATGCAGAAAAAAAAGGATTACTGAAAAAAGATTCAATAATTGTAGAAACAACATCCGGAAATACAGGTTTTTCTATAGCTATGGTTTGTATCATCAAAGGTTATAAATGTATACTTGCTGTAAGCGACAAAACAAAAGCTGAAAAAATTGCATATCTTAAAGCATTAGGAGCAACTGTTTATGTTTGTCCTGCTAATGTAGCTGCGGATGATCCGAGAAGTTATTATGAAGTTGCTAGAAAAATAGCAGAAGAAACTCCAAACTCTGTATACATCAATCAATATTTTAACGAACTGAATATTGATGCTCATTACCAAACAACAGGGCCAGAAATTTGGGAACAAACTGAAGGAAAAATCACCCATCTTTTCGCTTGTACAGGAACTGGAGGAACTCTTTCAGGTTCAGCAAAATTTTTAAAAGAAAAAAATCCGGATATCAAAATTATAGGTGTAGATGCAGATGGTTCTATTTTAAAAGGATATCACGAGACAGGAAAAATCAATAAACTTGATATTCATCCTTATCAAATTGAAGGAATGGGAAAAAATCTGATTCCGACTGCTTTGCTTTTTGATAAAATTGATGAATTTGTAAGAGTAAATGACGAAATGTCTGCATACAGAACTCGTGAGATTGCTTTAAAAGAAGCAATAATGGGAGGCTATACAACAGGAGCTGTAACTCAGGCATTGTTGCAATATGCCAATTCTCATAAATTTACAAAAGATGATGTTGTGGTTCTCATATATCCTGATCATGGTTCTCGCTACATCACCAAAGTTTATAGTGATAAATGGATGGAAGAACAAGGATTCATCAATAATTGTTTTCACAATTACGATGAGGTTTTCAAAACTGAACATATTAAGTAAAAATATTCAATATAAACAAAGCCTTTTGAAGCATGACAAAAGGCTTTTTTAATCATTTATATTTTAATTAAATTTGTCTGTAAATTATAAATAATTCAAACATAAAAAAATGGTAGATATATTTGAAAGAATAAAGCAAAATCCTGGTCCACTTGGACAATTTGCTGATTATGGTGAAGGATATTTTATTTTTCCAAGACTGGAAGGCCCGATTGGTCCAAGAATGAAATTTCAGGGAAAAGAAGTGATCTTTTGGAGTGCAAACGATTATTTGGGACTTTGTAATCATCCTGAAGTTTTAGAAGCTGATGCAAAAGCTGCTGCGGAATACGGAATGTTTTATCCGATGGGAGCAAGAGCAATGTCCGGAGAAACCGATCAGCATTTGGAATTGGAAAGACAGCTTGCAGATTTTGTTCAGAAAGAATCTGCCTATCTTCTAAATTTTGGATATCAGGGAATGCTTTCTACTATTGAAGCATTGGTAAACAGACATGATGTTATAGTATATGATGTAGATTCTCATGCTTGTATTGTAGATGGTGTAAGAATGCATTTCGGAAAAAGTTTTACCTACCGTCACAATGACATGGAAAGCCTTGAAAAAAATCTTCAGAGGGCTACAAAAGTTGCGGAAGAAAACGGAGGTGGAATTCTTGTAATTACAGAAGGTGTTTTTGGAATGCGAGGACAACAAGGAAAATTGAAAGAAATTTGTGCTCTTAAAGAAAAATATAATTTCAGACTTTTAGTAGATGATGCTCATGGTTTTGGAACTCTCGGAAAAACAGGAGCCGGAGCCGGAGAAGAGCAAGGATGTCAGGATCAGATTGATGTTTACTTCTCCACTTTTGCAAAATCTATGGCTGGTTTTGGAGCTTTTATTGCCGGAAACAAAGATGTAATTCGTTTTCTTAAATTTAATCTTCGTTCTCAAATTTTTGCAAAATCTTTGACAATGCCAATGGTAATCGGAGGATTGAAAAGATTAGAACTTCTCAGAACAAGACCGGAAATCAAAGCTAAACTTTGGGAAAATGTAAATAAACTTCAAAACGGTCTATTAGAAAGAGGATTTAATATTGGAGATACCAATACATGTGTTACACCTGTAATGATGCAGGGAACACCTGTAGAAGCTACTCTTTTGGTAAAAGATCTAAGAGAAAATTTTGGAATTTTTACATCAGTTGTAGTATACCCTGTAATTCCAAAAGGAATGATTCTTTTAAGATTAATTCCAACTGCTTCTCATACTGATACAGAAATTAATGAGACTTTATCTGCTTTTGAAGCCATCCATGACAAACTTGTGAACGGCCATTATAAAGCTGCGGCTGAAAAATTATTAGCTGAACAAGGATTAGAATTCAAGCCAATTTAATATTGATTGATCTACTTATAAATAAAAACCCGTTTCAAAATCATATTGAAACGGGTTTTATATTTTTTCATTATTTTATTATACCTTCATAATATCAGTCTCTTTCGCTTTCACATGCTCATCAACTAATTTTACATATTTATCGGTAAGCTCTTGAATATCCGCTTCTACATTTTTTATTAAATCTTCAGAAACTCCATCAAGTTTTTTTAGTTCTTTCATTCCATCTTGTCTTGCATTTCGGATGGTTACTTTTGTTTGTTCACCTTCCGATTTGGCTTGTTTAGAAAGATCCCTTCTTCTTTCTTCTGTTAATGGTGGAACATTCAAAATAATATATTCACCATTATTGGATGGAGCAAATCCTAAATTTGAAATGATAATTGCCTTTTCAATAGCATTAATCGCTGTTCTGTCCCATGGTTGAATAGAAATTGTCATTGCATCCGGAACCGAAACATTCGCCACCTGATTGATTGGTGTCATTGCTCCATAATATTCTACCATCACATCCTGAACCATAGAAGTTGAAGCTCTTCCAGCTCTAATTTTTTGAAATGCATGATCCAAATGTTTTATAGCGGCATCCATTTCCTGTTTTACGGTTTCTACAATAAGATCTAATTCTTCCATTATATATTTAAAATTTGATAGGTTACACATTTTATGAGCAATAAGTCATTAGTAATCAGCAAATACTATTTTTTTATTTAATTGCTCTTTTACTTGTTTTATAAATCTACTAATGTTCCGATCTTTTCTCCCTGAACTAATTTCAGTAGGTTATTTTCCTTATTCATATCGAAAACAATAATAGGCAACTTATTTTCATGGCTTAAAGTAAAGGCTGTCATATCCATCACTTTTAAGTCTTTTTCAAAAACTTCTTCAAAAGTAAGAGAATTATATTTCACGGCATCAGCATTTTTTTCAGGATCACTGTCATAGATTCCATCTACTCTAGTTCCTTTTAAGATAACATCTGCATCAATTTCGATTGCTCTCAAAGTAGCTGCTGTGTCAGTTGTAAAATATGGATTTCCGGTTCCTGCTCCAAAAATCACTACTCTTCCTTTTTCCAAATGTCTCACTGCTCTTCTTTTGATGAAAGGTTCGGCTACTTTATCCATTTCAATAGCGCTTTGCAAGCGGGTTTTAATTCCTGCATCTTCCAAAGCTCCCTGTAAAGCCATACCATTAATTACTGTTGCAAGCATTCCCATATAATCACCCTGAACTCTATCCATTCCTTTTGCTGCACCAGCCAATCCTCTGAAAATATTTCCTCCTCCAATTACAATGGCAACTTCACATCCAAGATCCACTACTTTTTTAATTTCTGCGGCATATTCTTTAAGGCGTTCGTTGTCAATTCCATATTGTCTGTTTCCCATTAATGCCTCTCCACTAAGTTTCAGAAGAATTCTTTTGTATTTCATTTCTACTTTTATAAAAAATATTTGTGCTGCAAATATAAGGAATCACAAATAATTTCGTTAATAGATTTATATTTACAGAGAAAAATTTTATACCCTCTGAAAAAAAATTATTTTTGCAAAGCTAAAGTTTCATTTTGAAGAAGTTTTCCATTTTTTCATTTTTACTCTGCTCTTGGTTTTCATTCGCTCAGGATGGAACTACAGTGTATCCTTTTATGAATATTCCTGTCTCAGCAAGACAAGCTGCTTTAGGAGGAGACGCTGTTTCTATAAGAGATAATGATGTGAGTTTTTCAGGAATCAATCCTGCACTCATGAATTTGGAACAGGATAAAATGCTTTCTATTAATTACGCATCGTATCTTGCAGATTCCAATTACGGCACAATCAGCTATGTAAGAGATTTGCAATACGGGCATTTGCTTTCCATCAATGCACGATATATGGATTATGGAAAAACGCCGAGAACGGATGAAGCCGCCAATATTTCCGGAGAATTCAGTGCAATGGATGCTGCTTTTGGTGTAGGATATGCCTATCAATTCGAAGATGAATGGACAATAGGAACAAATGTAAATTTTGTGACCTCAAAAATTGACACGTATACTTCAATGGCAGTTGCAGCAAGTGCAGGTGTTACCTATCATTTTGAAAAAACCAATGAAACTCTTTCTTTAGTTGCCAGAAATTTTGGATATCAAATCCGTCCTTATAATGGAGTTCGTGAAAAACTTCCTTTCAGAATAGACTTGGGATACACCAAAATTTTGGACGAGTTTCCACTTGCTCTTACTATTACTGCCCATGATCTACAGAAATTTAACATTTCTCAAGATTATAATATTAACGGGCAGGAAGTACGATGGACACGCAAAGCTTTCGATCATCTTTCCTTTGGTGCAGAGATTTTTCCGCAACAATCCTTTAATATTAGGTTTGGCTATAATGTAAAAAGAGGAAATGAGCTTGCTGTTATTGATCAGCGTAGTTTTTCCGGGCTGTCTGCTGGTTTTGGTATCAAAATTTCGTATTTCAAATTTGATTATGCTCATGTTCGTTACCACAATTCTTCCAATGTAAATATGTTTGGACTGACAATGGATTTGATAGAACTTGGCGGAAATCGAAGATAAAATCTGCTTTTCTATTTTTTTCGTTTCAAAAAAATCAGCACTTTTGTGGTATGAAAAATTTGGTGATTGCCATTGACGGATTTTCTTCTACAGGAAAAAGTTCCATTTCTAAAATTATTGCAAAAAAATTGGGTCTTGTTCATCTGGATACCGGAGCTTTATATAGAGGTGTAACTTATTTTGCAATAGAAAATTGCCTTGATAGTAACAATGAAATAGATCTTCTGACTCTTTTTTCAAAATTTGAAAATATTAATCTGGAATTTAGAAATGAAAACGGAGAAATGATTCTCTACCTCAATGACAAAAATATTTCCAAAGAAATCCGTGAACAAAGAGTTTCTGATAACGTAAGCCTCATTGCAAAGCAAAAAGAAGTGCGCGATTTTCTCCTGAATACACAAAGAAAAATGGCAGAAAAAGGAGGTGTGATAATGGACGGAAGAGATATCGGAACCGTAATTCTTCCGGATGCTGATTACAAATTTTTCCTCACAGCCAGTGTAGACGAAAGAGCAAAAAGAAGATTTCTTGAATTGCAGGGAATGGAAATAGAAACAGATCTGAATACAGTAAAAGAAAATCTGATTTCACGAGACAAAATAGACAGTGAAAGAGAAATTGCTCCTTTGAAACAAGCAGAAGATGCTATTTTAATTGATAATACCTTCCTTACCAAAAAAGAAACAATAGATCTTATACTTTCCAAAATCAATACAATTAACAAACTTTAAGATTTATAATTATTTCCTTTGGTATATAAATTGTAACTTTAATTCAACTCTATTTAATAACTTTTAAAAACAAGAGAAAATGTCAAAAAAAAGAAATAATACAGCCGGTGTACTTGCAGGATTATTGGCAGGTGCAGCAGCAGGTGTGGTTTTAGGAATGCTTTATGCTCCTGAAGAAGGAAAAGAAACCAGAAAAAAAATAAAGAAAAAAGCTGAAGATTTCAGAGATCAGGCTGTAGATCAGTACGGAAAAGTGTCTGAAAAGGCAAAAAATCAGTACCAAGATGTGTCTGAAAAAGTAAAAAGCCAATATAACCATCTTTCTGAACAGGTAAAAGAAACTGCTGATAGAGTGGCATCTTCCGTAAAGGAAGGTTATGAAAAATATAAAGATCAGGCTATATCTAAAACGACAGATGTGGTAAAAGATGTAGAAAACGAATTAGATAGCTTACAATAAACCTTTCTTTTAAAAACAATAAAAGGAACTTGTTTCGAGTTCCTTTTTTTTGTACCTTCGAAATTATTCGTATTTATGATTGAGATTCTAAAAGAATACAGCTCCAAAAGACTTGAGCTTTTAAAACTCACTGCAACTGAAAAAACTTCAGTAGGTTCAGGTTTAATTGTTTTTTCGGTTTTAGTTTTCATTGCCCTATCTTTTTTTATACTTCTGCTCAATATAGCGGTTGGTTTTTTTATTGGTCATTACTTAGGAAATTATGGATATGGTTTTCTCATTCTTTCCATTTTTTATTTTGTCATTTTTATTTTTATTCTGATATTCAGAAAAGTCATTATGAAAAGTGTAGCTAACAAAATCATTGAACTTTTAAACGATTAAAAAATGTCTCTACGATACAGCAACCTTACAGAACTTCAAAGAAAAAAAGAACTTTTAAAAAAGGACATTAAAGACCTGGAAAATCTTATTACTTTTGAAAATACTAAAGAAAGTTTGAGCGCTATGACGCATGGATTTACAGATCAATACATTAAGGAAAATATACAGGAAGACGGAACCTCTAAACTTTCTTTGAAAACAGGAAACATTATCAAAGACGTAAGTGCCAAAATAAAAGATAATGTCAATAAAAATTCTGTTGTAGGATTTGCAACCGGTGATACAGGAACTGCTCTTGCAGAAAATGCTATCAAAATAGCACTAGTGGCTTTTGCCGGAAATTATGCTAAAAAAAATCTTGCACATTCCAGTTGGAAGAAAAAAGCTATTGGTTTTGCTATGATCTATATTGCGCCAATTGCTCTGAAATTTGTTCGCCAAAAACTGGAACAATACCAAAAAAATAAAGCTACTTCGAGTTTGGAACAGTTGATTTAACTCTCATTTTTTTAACAAAATTGCGTTAAAAAACCCTAAAAACTTATAGTTAGGTTTTCATAAATTAGTATTCTAAAATTAAAAAACTACTAATCTTATGAAATACCCTAATCGAATTATCAAAAAAGGCGAAAAAGATAAAAAAATAGTAACCGCCGTTCAAAATCAGCTTCTAAAAGTAAACTGTGGTCCGTTAGAAGTAGACGGAGATTTTGGAAATCAAACTTTTGCTTCTGTAAAATTATTTCAATCAAGAAATACCGACATTAATGGTGTTCCTTTGATTGTTGATGGAAAAATTGGCCCTATTACTTGGCAAATTTTATTTAAAGAAAGCGATACTCCTCAAATTGATACTCCTACAAATGATTTATTTAAAGAAGTAATTAAAATCGCAAACTCCCAATTAGGAGTTCGGGAAGATCCACCTAATAGCAATAGAGGAAAAGACGTTGCCAAATTTTTGAAATCGGTAGGATTGGATGCAAACTCAGGTAGTTTTCCTTGGTGTATGGCATTTGTCTACTGGTGCTTTGATGAGGCTTCCAAAAAAATCGGAAAACCTAATCCAATGATAAAAACAGGAGGAGTTTTAAGACAATGGAATGAGACAAAAAATAAGAAAATAAAAAAAGCTGATGCTGTAAACAACCCATCTTTACTAAAACCCGGCTTTGTATTTATCCGAAATTATGGAGGCGGAAAAGGACACACCGGTATTATCACAGCTGTAAATGGTGGCTATATTGAAACTATAGAAGGAAACTCTAATAACAACGGAAGTCGTGAAGGTGTCGGCGTTTTTAAATTGACACGAAAAATAAATTCTATCGAAAACGGTTTTATTGATTTTAAAAGTACATAATCAAGATTTCTATAAAAAAAATACCTGTTTAAAAATTGAGCAGGTATTTTTTTATTTACCCGAAAATATTTGCCCTAAAATAATTCCAGCAGCCATAGAAACATTAAGACTTTCTGTGATTTTTTTGCTTCCGAATCTGGGAATAGTAATTTTTTTATGCAATAATTTTTCGGTTTCGGGACGTATTCCATTTCCTTCGTTTCCTAAAATCAGATTGAATTTTTCAGGAACACCCCAAGAAAAAATATTTTCACCATCCATGTCTGTTCCGATATTTTGATTAGGTGTTGTTTTCAAAAATTCATCCAGATCTTTATATACAATATTCACCCTTGTGAAAGATCCCATGCTTGCTTGTATTACTTTAGGATTATAAAAATCAACAGTATCGTTGCTGCAAATAATTTGTTCAATTCCAAACCAATCGGCAAGACGGATAATTGTACCCATATTTCCGGGATCTTGAATTCCGTCAAGAACAATTTGTCGTGCAACATTTTCTAAAAACTTGTTTTCATAAAGTTCACATATTGCAGCAGAGTCTTTAGGATTTTGCAAAAAACTTATTTTTTTTAAATCTTGATCAGAAATTTTTACTATTTTTTCTTCATTAAAGTCAAGAGAGTCAGGATTTATGGAAAATATTTCTCGAACTTTGAAATGTGTATTAGGAAGCTCTTTTATAATTTTATTACCTTCTACCAAAAACAAGTTGTATTTTTGTCTAAACTTTTTTTTGTCTAAAGACTTTAAAATCTTGATTGTATGAGCTGTAAGCATTTTATAAAATATCTCCAAAAGTATTATTTATTTTTCTCTTCTGCAACCACCTTTATTGTGCTTTTAGCCTGTAGTACAACGAAAAAAGTTCCGGATGGAAACTATCTGCTTACCAAAAACGATTTCAAGTATGAAGGAAAAAAAATTTTCGCCAATGAAATTCCTAATTATGTAAATCAGAAACCTAATAAAAAACAACTTTTTCTTTTACCGATTGGGCTTTGGCTTTACAATGGTTCTAATCCGAAATACGATTCTATTTTAAATGAATATTCTACCTTTCCCAGTGAAATGAGAAATCAGAAACTTCGTGATTCTTTATCTATAAAATCTGGACATCCAGAATATGTTGGAAAAAATATGTTTTTCAGTAGGTTTCGTCACAATTTTGGACAGCCTCCGGTAATTCTAGATCAGGCAAAAACGGAGAACAGTGCCAATTCTATTAGAAAATATTTAGTTTACAGAGGCTATTGGGATACAGAAACTAAATTTACTCATAAATTGGATTCGGCTAATAAAAAAGCTGAAGTTACATATTATATAAATCCAAAAGATGCTACTTATATTGATGGATATTATTATGACATACCAGATCCAGCAATTAAATGGATTTACAAAGAAGATCTTACCAAAAGTCTGATAAAAAATAAGCAAATCCTCGATCAGACTGTTTTGGAAAAAGAAGTAAAAAGAATTAATGATTTGATGAAGGATTATGGATATTACAAATTCAATTCTGATAATGAAGATATCTATTTTACTGCCGATACTTTGCAAAGCAGAAAACAAGTACCATTAACACTTGAAATTCATAAAGATTCTATTGACTCTCCTTATAAAAGAACCACAATCGGAGATATAAAAGTTTATCTTCTGGAAAAATTGGCAGATTCTGCTGTTGCTCAAAAAGACTCAATGCGAGATGGTATACAAGTGTACCGTTTGGATGATCAATATTCCCAAATGTCATTATGGAGACCCATCATTCTTAAAAACGGTGATATCTACAAGCAACGGAATTTGGATTTATCTAAAAGAAATATAGCTTCTACAAACAATTTCAGTATTATAAGCTACAAAGAAACTATCCGGAAAAATATGGATAGCATTTTGGATGTTTCTTACTTTTTAGCTCCTCTTCCTAAATATGAATTTAAGGCTGCTGCAGATATTAATTATTCTCAGATTTTAAACTTTGGAATTTCACCTTCTTTAGACCTCACTTCCAGAAATGTATTTGGAGATGCAGAAAATATTACTACTTCTATTGCCGGAACATTCGGTTCGGTAGTAGATACCAAAGACATCAATAAGAGAGCCCTTGCTTATGAAGTCTCCACACAAGTTGCACTAAATGTTCCTAAATTATTTCTGCCGTTTAAATATGACAAGCTCATTCCTAAAAGATATTCTCCTTCTTCATCTATAGTTTTGGGAGCTTCCATTCAGGATAATATTGGTTTGGGAAGAATAGGTTTTAATGGGAGTTTGAATTATTTTGCTAATGTAAATGATATTGTTTCACATCGACTTACGCTTTTCAATACACAATTCAGCTTGACACGAAATAAAGAAAAATATTACGATTATTTCACAGGAGAAAGAGATATTGTAAGCCGTATTCATGAAGAATATTTTAAAATACATCCGGAACTTTATCCAGACTATCTCTCTGGGAATATTACATTTGATGACGCATCTTTACTGGCTCTGGAAAGTCAGGAGTTAATAGAAAATTTTGTAATCAATTCCGCAGAAAATCAGAACTTATATTATGGTTTTCTACAATCTCTACTAAATAAAGAAAGACAAACACAAGATGTACTGATCAGTTCTTTGATTTATAATTTTATCTATAATGAAATTGGAAAAAAAGATCACCCCAATCCTTTTTATTTTAATGCTAAATTTGAAATGGCAGGAAACCTGCTTGGATTATTGAGTAATAATGAAGGTTCCGGTCTCACCTCAGGGAAATTCAAAACGCTTTTTGGGATTCCGTATTCACAATTTGTAAAATTTGATTTTGATGTGAGAAAGTATTTCAATTTTTTTGATCATCATACATTAGTATTACGCCAGTTCATCGGTTTAGGAATTCCATACGGAAATTCCAGCGCTATGCCTTTTGTACGATCTTATCTGAATGGAGGCTCCAACGATATCCGTGCATGGAGAGTTTTTGGAGGATTGGGCCCTGCAGATTTGCAAACCGATGTAAGAGTGAGATCGTATCTTATGGATAATGTAAAACTTACTACCAATATCGAATATAGAATGCCTTTTAATAACATGTTTGAAGGAGCATTTTTTGTAGATGCAGGAAACATTTGGAGCTTAAAAGACAGTGGTTTTGGAGATCAGTTTAGATTCAATAAATTTATTAGTCAAATGGGTGTCGGAACTGGAGTTGGACTTCGGATAAATGTTGCTTATATTACACTAAGACTTGATGCAGCTTATAAAGTTTATGATCCCAATCAAGCAATAGGTGATCGTTGGGTAATTGGAAAATGGCAGCCTTTAAAACCTGTTCTGAATTTTGCATTTGGATATCCTTTTTAATGAAATATTGTTACGATAATTTTGTGAAAAAATTGAAAGGTTAAAGCGTATTTTTAAATTGATAAAAATTTAGATTGGCTTTAATTAAAAAAGGGACTGTATATAAAATATGCAGTCCCTTTTTCTTCTTATGATTCTAAATCTGGAGTCGATTTTTTGTGATATTCAAACTCTCCTGGATAGAGTTTTTTTAATCTTTCTTGTTCTGCTGCATCTTTTTCTGCATCATGTGCGTGTTTTTCAACATACTTTCTTCTTCTTTTGATTTTTCGTTTAGAAATAATGTAGAACATTACCGGAACGATAATCAATGTTAAGAAAGTTGCAAATGAAAGTCCGAAAATAATGGTCCATGCTAATGGTCCCCAAAACATTACATTGTCTCCTCCCAATGAAAAATGAGGATTAAGCGTAGTAAGGAAAGAAGCAACATCAAAATTCAATCCTACTGCTAACGGAATTAATCCTAAAATTGCCGTAGTTGCTGTTAATAATACAGGTCTCAAACGCTCTTTTCCAGATTCTACAATAATTTCTTTTACTTCTTCCAACTCAAGATCATCATGGGTTTCTACTCCTTTTTGGGCTACTTTTTCGTCAAGTCTTAGCACAAAGAAATCCATGAGAACGATACCGTTTTTCACCACAACTCCTGCAAGAGAGATAATTCCCATCATGGTCATCAAAATCACGAAATCCATCCCAAAAATTGACAAACCTAAAAATACCCCTGCAAAACTCAAGAAAATAGTGGTCATAATAATAAGGGTTTTAGAAAGTGAATTGAACTGGAATACAATAATAGCCGTAACCATAGCCATTGCCAGAAATAGTGCAAACAATAGGAAATTCATATTTTTTCCCTGTTCTTCCTGTTCACCACCAAAACCATATGTAATTCCTTCAGGAGTTTTGTAATTTTTCAAAGATGTCTTAATTTTTTCTACAACTTCATTATTATTATACCCTTTCAATACATTAGAATAGATCATAATTGTTCTGGTATTGTCTTTTCTCTTGATTTTATTGAAAGTATTTTCTTCTTTCATGGTAGAGAAAGTAGACATAGGTACTAAAACTGATCCAAAAGGTCCTTGAAGTGTAATTGGCTGATTGAACAACAAACTGGTATTTCTTCTCTGATCTTGTTGCAACCTTACGGAAATATCATAATCGTCTTTCGTATCTTTGAAAGTAGAAATATCTTGCCCAAACAAAGCTCTACGAAGAGTAATTCCTGTATAAGCAGTATTAACACCCATATTTCCTGCGGTTTCCCTGTCAATATCAATGATAAGTTCCGGACTTTCTTTATTAATATCGGACTGAAGTTTTTCTATACCGGAAATGCCTTGTCCATTAACATAAGTAATCATCTTTTGTGCTTCCGTAAGCAGATCGTCATAGTTGTCGCCTTTCAATTCAATAGAAATTGGATAACCAACCGGCGGTCCTGCCGCATCTTTTTCTACTGTAAAAGTAAAACCCGGAATATTAGGAATTGCCTTTCTAATATCTTCCATTACATCGCCTGTATCAATACCATTACGTTTTGCAAATTCTACATAAGTGATGGTAATTTTAGATTTGAAAGGTGTATCTGCTTGTGAACCTGCATCTACTTGAGGATTGATAGCACCTTTTCCAACTTGGGTTACCATGGATTCAACCAAAAGATTTTTACCAGTTTTAGGATTTTTATATTTATTAATAACATTAAGAATCTTCGCTTCTACCTGTTTTGTAGCACTATTAGTTTTTGCAATATCTGTTCCTTGAGGATATTCTAAATAAACGATGGTTTGTTTTGGTGTGTTTTCCGGAAAGAAAAGTACCTTAGAACGTCCTATACTGGTCATTACACCATATAAAATAAATGAAAAAAATAGTACACCTACTACTCCTAAAAAGGCATTTCTCGGTTTTTTTCCTTGTAAAAGATTTCTTAAAAATACCTGATATTTTTTAGCCAAATTTGGGAAAAATGTATACTGAAAATGCTCTATTCTGTCATGGAAAAAGTTTTTGTAAAGCCAAATAGCGGCAATAGCCAACACAGATAAGGTTACACCTGCCAAGAAAAAATCAATTTTTGTAAGTATTCTTATTATTCCAAAGAAAACTCCGGTAATGATAAAAATTAACGTATACTTTTTTGCCTGACCTTGTGACAGGTTCTTATTATCAAGTGACATACCTCCTGCCGTCATAGAAGCATTGATTACCAATGCTACAAAAAGTGATGCTAAAAGTGTAACGGTAAGAGTAATAGGAAAATACTTCATAAATTCTCCCATAATTCCCGGCCAAAGAAGCATCGGCAAGAATGCGAAAACCGTTGTTAAAGTAGAAGTAATTACAGGAAATGCAATTTCGCCGATTCCAAATTTGGAAGCCTCTCTTCTTTTGTATCCTTTTTCCATATTGGCGTAAACATTGTCTACCACTACAATTCCATCATCTACCAACATACCGAGTCCCATTACCATTGCAAAAAGTACCATTGTATTCAATGTAACTCCGAAAGCACTTAATACCGCAAAAGCAATTAACATGGAAAGCGGAATTGCTGTTCCAACAAATAATGCATTTTTAAGCCCCATTGAAAAACTCAATACGCACATTACCAAAAGAATACCTATTAATATGTGATTAGCAAGTTCGTTCACCTGATGTTCTACATCGGTAGATTGGTCTGAAGTAAGCGAAATATCCAAATCTTTCGGAAGATAAGTTTCCTGAGCTTTTTTTATTTTTTCTTTAGCTTGTTCTATGGCAGCAATCATATTGCTTCCCGATCTTTTTTTCAGGTTAATCATTACTACATCTTTTCCGGATTCTCTTGCGTATGTAGTTTTTTCTTTTTCTTTAAAGGCTACAGTTGCAATGTCCTGTATTTTTACACCAGGCTTTACTAAAAACTGATTAAGATCTGAAGGTTTTGAGATCTGGCCTTTTATTCTCACATTTTCACGGTTGCCTTCTGTAATGAGATTTCCTCCGGAAATGGTAATGTTTTCGTTTCTTATGGCATTGATAACTTGATCGAAACTTACTCCAGCCGCATTCATTTTAAATAAATCTAATGCTACTTCCACTTCATTATCATCAACTCCTAAAACAACAGCTTCTTTTACTTCAGAAATGTCTTCCAAATCATCTTTGATATCATCAGCATATTGCTTTAAAGTAAATTTTGGATAATTTCCTTTAACGTTTATATTCAGAATAGGCATTTCTTCAGAAATGTTAAGATCAAAAACACTTGGCTCTACCTTTGATCCGGAATCTACAGTAGGCCAATCCTGGTCTCCTTTTGCTTCGTCTACTTTATCTTTTATCCTTTGTTTTGCTTCTGCTAAAGGAACTTTTTCATCGAATTCTATTGTAATCAAACAATAATCCTGAAAAGAATTGGAGGTTACCTTGTTTACTCCTGAAACGTTTTTAAATTTATCTTCGAGTTCTTTTGTTACCAGTTTTTCTACATCTTCCGCAGAGTTTCCGGGATATATGGAAGATACATATATTTTGTTTTCTACCACTTCCGGAAAACTCTCTCTCGGCATAGACATGTAAGAAAAAATCCCCAGTATTACTATAATGAAAGTAAGTACATACACTGTGGTTCTATTATCTACAGCCCAACTGGAAAAGAAAGATTCTTTTTCGTGGTGTTTATTTTCGCCCATATTTTTAATTTGTTTTAAAATGAATTAAGATTTTATAGGGATATTTTTATTTTCTGTCCGTCGGTAAGGTTTTTAGAACCATCAGTAATTACCATATCGCCTGTTTTCAGTCCGTTTGTAATTTCTACATTGTTTTCAGATTTTTGTCCTTCCTCTACATAAACCTTTTTGACAACAGCATTTTCGCCATTTATATTGGTCGCAATAAATACATAATTTCTGTGTGCTGCATCTTCATAAATATATTGTGAAGCTACCTGTATAGCAGACGGATTAAGATAATCCTGAATTTTGATTTGTGCCAATAAATTCGGTTTTACATAGCCTCCTTCATTAGGAACTGGAATTTGAATAGTGAATGTTCTTGTAGTAGGATCTATATAATTCCCTATTAATTTTACACTTGATTTTAAGGTCTTATTAAGCGTTGGAAAGAAAACTTCTACATTTGTACCTTGCTTTATATTTGCCAAATAAGTTTCAGGAACTTTGGCTTCTACACGCATTGTTCCCAGACTTATCAATTTTACAATATTGGTAGGTGGTGCTGCCGTTACCACTTGCCCGTTTTGGGTTATCACTTCGTCTATAACTCCACTAAACGGTGCTACAATAGCTGTTTTAGATAAATTAGTTCTGATATAGTCTACTTGTTTTTGTGCTGCTCCTACTTGACTTTGTGCTGCTGCTATTTGCTTTTGTGCAGATTCATAAGTAGTTTTTGCTTGTAAATACTGATATTCTGAACCAATTTTTTGCTTCCAAAGTGCTGCTTGTTTTTCGTAAAGCACCTTGGCTAAATTAGCTTGAGATCTTACCTGTTGCAAATTTGCATTAGCTGCAGCTACTTGTATTTGAGCTTGTTTGTATTGATCATTAAGACCTCCATCTGCAACTCTACCTATTATCTGACCTCTGTTTACTCTTTGTCCTTCTTTTACATACAGAGATAATACACCGTTAAACTGTGGTTGCAAAACTATATCCTGATCAGTAGTTACATTGCCTTGTATTTCTACATTATGGCTGAAAGAAGTTTGCTGTATTTTTTGTAAGGAAACAAAACCTGTAGACTGATTAACTCCTAATGCTGAAAGATTTTTGTCTACTTCAGCCATGATATTATTAAGGCTGTCTATTTTAGCTTTCTGGTGGTCTTTGTATGCTTGTAAACCTTTTATATCTTTATTTTTTATTAAAGTTTCCAAGTTTTTGTTGGTTGCATCATCTTTCTTGCAGGCTGCAAGAGATAGCAATAATGCAAGTGGAAGAAATATTTTTTTCATATGGAATATTGTTTATTTTTTAATTTAATGATGAAAAGATTTAAAAAATTAAAAGATTGCAGTTTATAACTCACCTTTTGCTTTGTCAAGTGCTACTTTTGCCTGAATTAGACTTAAAGCTGCTTGATAGTATTTTGCTTGAGAATCATATAATTGTGTTTCTGCCTGTTGCAAATCAAAACTACTACCCAAACCTTCTTTGAATTTTATTTGCTCTTTTCTGTAAATATTAGAAGATAATTTTATGAGATCCTGAACCGTTTTATAGCTTTCAAAAGCATTATTATACTCTATAGACTTTCCAAAATAATCATTTTTCAGGTTTCTCTCAGTATCTTCTTTATCCATTTGGGCTTTTTTAAGATCAAGTTTAGCCTGTTCGGTTCCCCATTTTCTTTGAAAACCGCTAAAAATAGGTACGTCTAATTGTACACCTAAAGAAGAAGAACCAAACCATCTGTTATCTGAATCAAAAAAAGTAAATTTATTATTTCCGGAATTGATTCCGTAATTTGCAAATCCTGATAATGAAGGAAGTGCTTTCGATTTTTGAAGTTTTAGTTTTAATTCTGACAACTTTATTGCATTGTTTCTCAGTCTTAAATCTATATGCTGATCTATATTTACATCAGAATTTTGGTCTACTAATACCTGATTTTTCTGAACCATCTCATCTAAAGAAGTGGTTAAATCAATATTTTGATCTAAAGGATATCCCATGAGATATTTAAGAGTCATAAGCAACTTGGTTCTTGTCCTTTTAAGATTTTCAATATTTACAACAAGATTTTTATAGCTATATTCTAGCTGCTCTACATTTTGTTCTTCAATAAGACCAACCTTATATGTTTGTTTGGTATCATTCAATGTTTTTTCGGCAACTTTTCTGTTTTCTTCTAAAGTTTTCAAATTTTCATCAGTTACAATTACTGCTGTGTAAGACATTAGAATAGCTTCTTTAATGCTTATTTCTGTTTTTTCTTTAGCTAAAGCAGCTGTTTCCTTATAAGCTTTTGCAGATTGTAGCCCTACTAAATAAGAACCGTTGAAAAGAATTTGAGTAAGTGAAGCTCCTATAGTTGCATTATGTTTTAATCCAAATGGTATCTCAGTTATTGTACCTTCCGGAGCTGTACTTCCTGGAAATTTACTTGCATCCACAAGTGTAACAGGAATTTTCAGGTTATAAGTATATTGAGTTTGACCATTTATTTGCGGCAAACCTATTCCTGTTGTTTCCTTTACTTTTTGAGCTGCAATTTCTTGGTCTATTTTGGCTTTCTTAACGTTTACATTATTTTCAACGGCGTAATCTAAACTTTGCTCCACAGTAAAACTTTGCTGAGCTTGTATAGATAGGTAACCTGAAAAAACAAAGACTGTAACGATCGCTTTTTTTAGCTTTTTTGCAGTGATAAGTCTTCTTTTCATATATAGATATTTATTTGTTTTAAAGAACTTGAAACCGTCTTTTTTAAAGATCAATTTCGTTATTATTTACATTTCTTGTTTGCTTTCCGCATATATGCATCTAATACAAGATTGCTTTGCTTTGTTATTTTTTGAATAAAAGATTTAAAATAATTTGTTTTCTTTCCGAGATAATCCTATCGAATTCTGTATCGTTCAGTTTCAAGTTTTCCATCAGCAAAGGTCTCACTGCACTTGGAAATACTAATAGTGAAACCATATTCAGTAAAAACTGTACAGGTTCCATTTTTTCAATATTGCCTTTTTCCATTTCTGTTGCAATATCATTAAATAACTTCATCAGCATATCCTCTTCTATATCTTTTTTGCAACAATTTCCTTTATTGATCTGAGAAACAATATAAGTTTCCAAATAAGGATATTGAAGACTTGTAGACAAGCTGCTTTCAATAAATCTACTGATTTTTTCTTTAAACGGTAAATCTGAATTCTGGATTATTTTAGATTTTTCTTGTTCTACTTCCTGAGCTTCATCAAAAATGATCTGAAGCAAGTTGTCTCTCGAACGAAAATAATAATTAATTAAGGTTCTATTTACTCCTGCCTCATCTGCAATCTCTTGGGTTGTGGCATCAAATTTTCCCATTACAAAAAAGAGTTTTTTTGCAGTTTCCTTAATCAATTCCTGAGTTTGATCTTTCTTAACCTGATTTGACATTTTTGTTAAACAAATTTGTGCAAATATAAATCAATCAAAAGTTTTGACAAAATTGTTAAATTAATTTTTTGCTAATATTTATCATAAAAAAAATGCCTCTCAAATTGAAAGGCATTTTAAATTATTATTTCTTTTTGGTCGAGTCCACTTCTTTATTCGTAGAAGTTCTTCCATGTACAGATTCTTCTTTTCCTTTTCCTTTAAGGAAATCATATGCAAATGCTGATGCAATAAATATGGACGAATAAGCTCCAAATGCAATACCAAGCAATAACGCAAATATAAATCCTCTTAAGTTTTCACCACCGAAAATAAAGATTGCCAAAAGTACAAGAAGCGTAGTAAAAGTAGTGTTGAATGTTCTACCTAATGTACTGGAAATAGAATCATCAAATAATCCTGCAAGTGTAAGAGCTTTCTTCTCTCTCAGATATTCACGGATTCTGTCGAAGATAATCACGGTATCGTTAATAGAATATCCGAGAACCGTAAGAATAGCCGCAATAAAATCCTGATTGATTTCCATATTGAAAGGCATCACTTTATAAAGAAGAGAATAAGCTCCCAATACAATAATTGCATCGTGGAAAAGTGCTATTACTGCTCCCAAAGAAAACTGCCATTTGTTAAATCTAAATAAGATATAAACGAAAATACCTGCTAATGCAGCAAATACTGCCAAAGTTCCGTGAGATTTTATATCATCAGCAACGGAAGGTCCTACTTTTGTAGAAGATACAATTCCGTAGTGATCTTTGTCTGCCGCTTTAAAAGATTGCAATGTAGAATTAGCCGGAAGATATGGTTTCAATCCTTGGAATAATTTGGATTCGATATCCTGATCCGCAGCTAAAGATTCATCATCAATCTTATAATCGGTAGTAATTTTTAGCTGATTGTCATTTCCAAAAGTTTTAATATCAACTGTATTATTTTTACCACTTTCTGTCTGGAAAAGCGGAGCCAACGATTGTTCAGCTTTCACAGCATCTACCGGTTTTTCAAATTTTACAACATAGTTTCTACCTCCTTCAAAATCAACCCCGAATTTAAAACCATTTACAAACATAGAAATCACACAAATTCCTGTAAGAACTAATGAGAAAATGTATGCATATTTTCTTTTTCCGATGAAATCAATCCATACATTTCTGAAAAGATTTTTGGTAGGTGCAGTCCACACAGAAAGAGATTTTCCTTTTTCCAATCTGCTAAAAATCATTACTCTGGAAAGAAGTACCGAAGTAAAGAATGTCATTAAAATACCGATAATCAAAGTAACGGCAAAACCTTTAATAGGCCCTGTTCCAAAGATGAACAAAACAATTGCAGTCAATAATGTAGTTAAGTGACCATCGATAATTGCAGAAAGAGCATGTCTGAAACCGTCCTTATACGCTTCCATAATACTTTTTCCAGCAAAAAGTTCTTCTTTCGTTCTTTCATAAATAATTACATTGGTATCTACAGCCATTGCCATGGAAAGTACAAGACCTGCAATTCCCGGAAGTGTAAGGGTGAAATCTCCGGAATCCATAATTCCGAAAATATAGAACAAGTTGATAATCATTGCAATTACTGCATAAACACCCGCTCCTCCGTAATAGAAAATAATATAAATAATGATTAAAGCAAACGCTATAAGAAATGAATATAAACCATCATGGATAGATTGTTGCCCTAAAGATGGCCCTACTACATCTGCTTGTACTACTTTAGCACCAGCAGGAAGTTTTCCGGCACCTAAAACATTTACCAATTCCTGAGCTTCTTCTTGTGAAAAATTTCCGGAAATTCTTGTACTACCGTTAGTAATAGCATTTTGTACATTTGGTGCACTATATACTCTATTATCAAGTGTTACAGCAACAGGTTTACCAATATTTCTTTCTGTTAAAACCTTCCAGTCTCTTGCTCCTCTGGAATCCATTTGCATCGTTACTTCTACTCTTCCTAATTCATCATAACTTACATTGGCTTTTTCCACAGATCCATCTACAGGAGCTTTCTGGTTGATGTTTCCGCGAATTGCATAAAGTACGATATTATTTTCGTCATTTGATTCAGGTTTATATCCCCACATAAATTGGGTATATTTCAAATTAGAAGGTCTTGCTGCGATAGCAATTTTCGAATTTAAAATTTTATTAAAAGCTGCTGTATCTGAAAGTTTAATATTAGCAACTCCATTTGCTTTCAAGCTATTCAGTTGAAGCATATTGATAATATTCGTGTTTTTTGCAACACCAATAGAATCTGCTTTTGCACTGATAAGAGATTGAAGCTGTTGGAAGTAAGGATATGTTTCATTCGCTTGTTGTACTTCCCAGAATTGAAGTTTTGCAGAAGTCTGAAGCAATTTTTTCACTCTATCGATATCTTTAATACCAGGCATTTCTACAGAAATTCTACCTGTTCCCGGAACTCTCTGTACGTTTGGTTGTACAGCTCCCATTTTATCAATACGGGTTTTGATTACTTCGTAAGCAGTACCAATAGACTGATCTATTTTAGTTTTTACAATTTTCTTTACTTGTTCATCTGGAGTATTGTATTTTACTTCAGTAAGGTTTGTATTACCAAAAATTTCAGGATCTGCAAGTTTAAGATTGGCTTTCTTTGCGGCATTCACTTTACTGAATTCATCAAAGAAAACATCAATGTATTGCTTTGTACTGTTCTTCATTGCGGCATCCGTATTGTTCAGTGCTTCAACAAGAATAGCGTTAGTGGAATAATTCGTAAGGTCATTCACCAAATCTCTTTGGTTGATTTCCAAAAGAACATTGATCCCGCCTTTAAGGTCAAGACCTAATTTCATTTCTTTTTCTTTTGCCTTAGAATAATACAGTTTTGTGAATCCGAGATTTAAAGTATCTTCTTTTAAAGCCTTGATTTGCTTAACGTTTCCGTTAGCCGCTTCAATCTGATTCTCAATTTTGCTTGCGTACCAGGTCGGTAATAATTCATTGATACAGATCAATCCTAATACAATAGCAATAATGGTAATAAGTCCTTTTCCTTGCATTTTAATACAACATTAATTTTAGTCGGCAAATATAATGATTTTCTTAAAATATATAACAGATATTTAGAATTCAATACGTTATTTTATATTTAAAATATCAGATAGGCCACGTTTAAAATTTTTTGAGCATAAAAAAATTGCCAAAAAATGAAAAATACAATCTGATAAAATTAAATGTTATGAAAAAAATTATATTTCTTTTTGTGATACTTTTTTCATTGGAATCTTATGCACAAGAGATCATATTGGAAGAATTTGCTTCAGGATTTACCGCTCCAGTAGAAATTGCTCATACTAATGACACTCGTCTTTTTGTTGTTCAGCAAGATGGAATTATTAAAATTCTTCAACCTAATGGTACAGTCAATTCTGCAAATTTTTTGAATATCAGCACAAAAATTTCATACAATGGTGAGATGGGACTTCTTGGTTTGGCTTTTCATCCTCAATATTTTTCAAATGGTTATTTTTATGTTTATTATAACAATACTTCTGGAAATATTACAGTAGCAAGATATTCGGTAAGTTCAAATCCTGATATAGCAAATGTCGCTTCAGAATTAATCCTTCTGAATATTCCCAAACCTTTCACTAATCATAATGGTGGAAGCATACATTTCGGAGCGGATGGTTATTTGTGGATTTCTACTGGCGATGGAGGAAGTGGTGGCGATCCAAACAATAATGCACAAAATAAAAATTCACTTTTAGGAAAAATTTTGAGAATTGATCTAAACTCTGGAAATCCTTATGCAATTCCACCAACCAATCCTTTTGTGAATATAGACGGAGCAGATGAAATATGGGCTTATGGTTTAAGAAATCCATGGAAATTTTCTTTTGATTCTATTTCCGGAAATGTGTTAATTGCAGATGTAGGACAAAATCAAATAGAAGAAATTAATAGAATGGCAGCAACACAAGCAGGCATCAATTATGGATGGAGATGCTATGAGGGAAATAATGTTTACAATACATTAGGATGTGCAAGTGCTACAACAATGGTTTTTCCTATTTCTACATATAATCATTCCGGAGGTAGATGTTCTATTACAGGTGGTTATGTTTACAGAGGAAGTTCTTACCCCGATCTACACGGAAAATACATTTTCACTGATTATTGTATACCACAGATAGGAATTTTAAATACTGATAATTCAATTGCGTGGTCTGCTAATTTTTCAGGAAATAATTTTTCCACTTTTGGCGAAGATATCCAAAAAGAACTTTATGTAGCTGCAGTAAATAATGGTAAAATTTATAAGGTTAAAACCAATTTTTTAGCAAGTGAAGAACAGACAAAACATCAATACATGATTTACCCCAATCCTACTTCAGATTATATTACTGTTAAAGGTTTGGCAGCCAGTAATTTTGATATCGAAATCATAAGTGAAGATGGAAAAAAAATATTGGAAAAATTTATTCAGGATGGAGAAAAATTGGATATTTCTTATTTACAATCAGGAATTTATTTTATTAATCTGAAAAGTAATGAACAAAGAGTTTATACTCAAAAACTAATAATCAAATAATTTTTTTCAAATTTTAGTTTTGTTTATATGAATAATAGAATGATGCATTTATTTTTCATCTTTTTTAAACACCATTTTTACAATCCTACTCTTTCCGGCAAAAACAATAGTATTTTCATCTATCCATTCGCAAACATAAAGATTTTTTTCATCTGAGATTTTAGTCCAGGTTTTTCCGTAATCCTGTGAGAAAGAAATATGCTGGTCTCCTACTGCAATAATATCTTTTCCATTTGATTTTGGACGAAACTTTACACAAGTCATATATCCAGCATTTTTTCCGGAAGCCTGAATTTGCCAGGTTTCTCCCCCGTCTTTAGTTGTTGCAATATTATTGATATTTGAATTTTGTTTGGTATAATCTCCTCCTACAGCAATTCCAAAACTATCATCATAAAAATCAATAGAATAGATACCTTGTGAAGGTTCTCCCTGAATAAAAGGAGTTTCAATAATTTGAAAATTACTACCTTCATGAATTAATGGAAATTTGATAATTCTTGATGCTCCTCCTCCGGTTGCAATCCACATAAAATTTTTAGCAGAAGCAATATTGGTGTTGCTTGCAGCAAAAGCAGCTTCATTTTCTTGCAACTTATAATTATCCAGATTAGGATAGATTATTGAACACCAGCTTTTTGAAGGCTTTTTTAGAAAAATTTCTAATTTTATTATTCTATCTTTCCCCGAATCGCTGAAAGCAAACCCTAATCTGTCATTCACAAAATGCATGGCATCATAAAACGCTAACTTTGCAGTATCTGTTTTCATAATTTGTGATTGAAGTGTACGCTTATCAATTTTAAAAAAATAAGCCGGACTCTCAATATTAATAGTATAAAAATACTTTTTGTCTTGAGCTAAAGTTCGGAATTGCAAGTCTTTATCCGATAGTTTGATCTGCTTTCTATCTAAAGTATCTTTCAAGTTTACATATCCGAATTTTGAATCGGTTCCTGCATACCAAACTTTGCCGTTCCATATTTCAATAGCTCTGATACTGATTTTATCCTTTAAAAGTGTCTGAATTTCCACTTTCTGAGAAAATAGCAATTGTGATAAAATAAAAAGAAAAAGGAAATGCGTTTTTTTCATATTTTCAAATACATACAAAAAAAATCCGCAAAAAGTTTGCGGAATTAAAATTTATTCTTTGTTATCTATATTAATATCGACTTCTTCCAGAGGTTCTTGTTCTGCTTTGAAGGTCTCTCCATAACCGACTTTATGAAGTTTACTGTTTTTAAGACTATAAGTGAAATAAATAATCACTCCGAGAACAAGCCATCCCATAGACAATAATTTTGCTTCATGGCTTAGATTCCAAATTAGGTAAACGTTTATACAGATCCCCAAAATTGCAATTATAGGCAATGCAGGAACTTTAAAATTTCTTGGCAAATTCGGTTCTTTATGTCTTAATATCCACACCGCAATACAAACCATAGTGAAAGCAAACAAAGTACCGAAGCTCGTCATATCAGCAAGTTTACTAATTGGTGTAAAAGCTGCTACAGTAGCAATAACAATTCCTAAAAGCATTAAACTTTTTGCCGGAGTTTTTCTTACAGGATGTACATCACTGAACATTTTAGGAATAAGTCCGTCTTTAGACATTCCAAGGAAAATTCTTGATTGTCCCATAATCATTACCATTAATACCGAAATTAAACCTACAGTTGCAGCAATGGTAATAATATATCCTGCCCATCCTTGTCCTGCAATTTCAAATGCATAAGCAACCGGAGCTTTGATCGCATCCGGATATTTTCCTTGAGGATCAAAATTTGAATAATTCATCATTCCGGTTAAAACAAGTGATACCAAAATGTATAAAACTGTACAAACCAAAAGAGAAGCAATAATAGCAAAAGGAACATCTTTTTTAGGATTAATAGCTTCACCAGCCTGAGTAGAAACCGCATCAAAACCTACATAAGCAAAGAAAATGGCAGCAGCTCCGGAAATTACTCCCTGAATTCCGTATGCTTCTTTCATTTTATCTCCCTCCATTACCATTTTGGCAGCAGGAATAAAAGGATTCCAGTTTTCTGCATTAATGAAGAATGCACCGGCAATAATAACAAATAATACTGCAGACACTTTCATAATTACGATAAGGTTGTTAGCTTTAGCAGCTTCTTTAGTACCTTTTATCAATAAAGAAATCACCACTAAAACAATAACAAAAGCAGGAAGATTCATAGAAAATCCTTCTCCTGTATAACTTGCCGGATCAGAAGTAAGATAATCTGGTAAATGAACACCAAACATCTTCAAAAGTTTGTTAAAATATCCAGACCAAGAAACGGCTACCGTCATAGATCCCATTGCATATTCAAGGATGAGACCCCAACCAATAATCCATGCAAAAATTTCACCTACTGTTCCGTATGCGTATGCATAAGCAGAACCTTCAACAGGTAAAATGGATGCAAATTCTGAATAACATAATGCTGCGAATACACAAGCGATTCCTGCAATAACGAAAGATAAAGCCAAAGCAGGTCCTGCATGATAATAAGCACCGGTACCTGTAAGCACAAAAATTCCTCCACCAATAATAGCTCCGATTCCGATAGCGGTAAGACTCCATTTACCAAGTACTCTTTTGAGCTGGCTACTTTTCATATCGCTCTCAAAAGCACTCATGGGTTTTTTGGTCCAAATTTTAGACATAGTTTTTACGTATTTTATTAAAGATTCACGAAAATATAAAATTTTTTGATATTTTAGGCCAGTATTAAGATTTTTTCTCTTTTTTTCTCAATGAAAAGTTTTATTATAATTTATTTTTAGCTTTACTGTATTGAGTATATTTACACAAAAATTGAACTAAATATAATGATTCAGAAGAGACTTTTATTTTCAATCCTGTTTATTTTTTTTGTTTTTTGTTTTTCCTGCTCTTCAAATGAAGCAGAAAATACAACTGATGAAAATACTGAAACTCCTGCAGTTTTAGAAATAAAAGGAGCTGATTTTTCCTATCTTCCTGAAGTAAGAAAAAGCGGTAAACTATACTACAATTATACAGGAACTTCTGAAGATATGCTTACTACATTCAAAAATTCCGGTGGCAATTTGGTGCGTTTAAGAATTTGGGTAAATCCTTCCACACCTAATTCTAATTTTGAAACCGTTAAAAATCTCTCACAAGAAATAAAACTCAAAGGAATGAAGGTTTTACTTTCTGTTCATTATTCTGATTCTTGGGCTGATCCTGCAAAACAAACAAAACCGGAAAGTTGGAAATATCATTCTTTTGAAGAATTAAAAACCGACATTTACAATTATACGAAACAAATTATAACAGAAATTAATCCGGAATATATCCAAATTGGAAACGAAATCAACAATGGTTTTCTTTGGCCGGAAGGAAATTTGGATAATCTTAATCAGTTCAAAACATTATTGAAAAGTGGAATTTCGGCAGTAAGAGAAACAAATCCTACAACAAAAATCATCATCCATTTTGCCGGAACAGATGGAGCTTCTTCCTTTTTTAATAAAATTTCAGATTTGGATTATGATATTATCGGAATCAGCTATTATCCGATTTGGCATGGAAAAGATGTAAATATCCTTAAACAAAATCTGATTTCATTATCCAATCAAACCCGCAAAAAAATTCTTATTGCAGAAACATCCTACCCTTTTACATTGAATTGGAATGATCAGACGCAAAATATTATCGGACTGAATTCTCAGATTATACCAAATTATCCGGCATCGCCGCAAGGTCAGAAAGATTTTCTGAATTCCATCAAAAAATTGATGTCCGAAGTTCCGAACGGAATTGGTTTTTGCTATTGGGGAGCCGAATGGACAAGCTATAAAGGAAATTCTGCAATGGATGGTTCCACATGGGAAAATCAGGCTTTCTGGAATTTTGAAAATACTGCGCTTCCTGCTTTAGAAATTTATAAAAATTAAAAATACTATTGATGAATATTGATCTTTACGAACTTTTTATCAAACCGTATGAATCCTATGAAACATACCAAATTATTTTGGAATTTGTAGCGGCTACATTTGGTTTGCTAAGTGTTTATTTTTCCATTAAAAAAAATATTTGGGTCTATCCTACCGGAATTATTTCGACAGCAATTTATGTCTATCTTTTATTCATTGCAGGTTTGTTGGGAGATTGTATGATCAATGTTTATTATACAATTATGAGTGTCTATGGCTGGATTTTATGGACAAAAAATTCTGAAGATCATATCCATGTAGAAGTAACTTGGGCTAAAAAAAAGGAATGGATATATGCTTTGCTTCTTTTTATTTTCAGTCTAATTTTAGTAACTGTAATTTATTATTATAAACCTTTCATTGATAATAATTTTTCTTCTGTAGATGTAGAATTTGGTCTTCATCATTTGGATTGGGCAAATTGGATGGATGTTTTCACGACTTCCATATTTCTTGTCGGAATGTGGCTAATGGCAAAAAGACGAATCGAAAACTGGATTTTCTGGATTATCGGAGATTTCATTTGCATTCCGATGTTCATTTATAAAGGTTTGGGTATAACTTCGGCGCAATATTTGGTATTTACGATAATGGCTATAGTTGGCTATATTAATTGGAAAAAAAGTTATAAACAAAACAATGTTCAATAAAATGAGAAATTTAATAAAAATAGCGTTCAGTTTTGCAATTATTGGAAGTCTTGCTTCATGTGCTGCTTATAATTCCGGAAATAGCACAAATGATTACTATGATGGATATTACAGTAACGGAGCTTATTACGCTCCCGAAATTTATTATACTAATGGAGGATATTATGCAAATGATGGCTACTATTACAGAGATAATATAAACTATTATTATTACAATGATGTTCCGTACTATTATGGAAACAACAATCAAAAAATTTTTCTCGAAAAAAGAAGTAATGCCGTTTCCGGAAATACAACGGGAATAAGACATACAGGGAATTCTAATAATCCTAGACCGAATACAAATCCTAATTCCAATAACGGATTCAAAAATTCGGGAAACACACGAGTTTCTAACTCCAATAGTTCCGGAGGTTTTAGAAATGATTCCCGAAATTCTGGTCAGAGAATCAATAATACAAATTCCGGACGAACAGAAAATTCTAATAACGGTTTTAGAAATTCAGGAAACACACGAGTTTCTAATTCCAATAATTCAGGAGGTTTTAGAAATGATTCCCAAAATTCTAATCAGAGAATTGATAACGCAAATTCCGAAAAAACAGAAAATTCTAATAATAACGGATTCAGAAATTCATCGAGAAATTCTAATTCCAACAATAATAGAAGTACAGGGAGAAGGTAATTTCTCCCTTTTTTTATTTAAAACCATTCTACCGCAAATTTTCATAAATTTGTAGCTATTTTTTGACTATATCTATGGAATTCTTTAAATATCAGGGAACCGGAAATGATTTTGTAATGATTGATAATCGTGATCTCAATTTCCCTAAAAATACAGAAATCATTAAAAATCTTTGTGATCGCCGATTCGGAATTGGCGGAGACGGACTGATCTTACTTGAAAATGACGAGCATTCCGATTTCAAAATGGTATACTACAACTCCGATGGAAATGAAAGCACAATGTGTGGAAACGGAGGAAGATGTATTGTTGCTTTTGCTCATTTTATGGACATTTTTGAAGAAAAATGCACATTCAGTGCAATTGATGGACTGCATGAAGCCGAAATAAAAAACGGAATTGTAAAACTTAAAATGATTGATGTAAAAACCATTGATAAAGATGGAGAAAATTTTGTTTTAAATACCGGATCTCCCCATTTTGTGCAATATGTCGAAATGTTAAAGAATTATAATGTTTATAAGCATGGTAACGAAATCCGCTATTCTCCGACTTACCAAAAGGAAGGAATCAACGTAAATTTTGTAGAACAAATTGCTGATGACGAGATTTTCGTAAGAACCTATGAACGTGGTGTGGAAGATGAAACCTACAGCTGCGGAACTGGTGTTACCGCCGCTGCTATTACTTTTCTGAAAGACCGAAATATACATTCGGTAAAAGTGAAAGTGTTAGGTGGAAATTTGAAGGTATATGCTGAAAAAGATGGTGATTCTTTTACCAATATTTGGTTGGAAGGTCCTGCAAAATATGTTTTCAAAGGAAAAATTGAATTATAAATATTTTCTACAAAACAAGGTGCGAAGCACCGAAATAATTAAAACTTAAAATAGATAAAAAATACATGAAGAAAGGTTGTTCGATTTTCATTTTACTTACTCTGGTTGTTCTTTTGATCGGAGCTTTTTTCGGATTCCGTTTTTATAAAAAATATTACGGAAATAATGTAGCTAAAGAAGGATATATTCTCATTCCTCATGGTGCGAAGTTTAGTCAGATTCTGGATTCCATTTCACCATATGTTTCCAACAAAGAAAATTTTGAAGCAGTAGCATTGGATAAGAATTTGGACAAATATTTCAATGCAGGTCGTTATCATATCAAAAGCGGGACTAATAATACCGATCTCGTGAATATGATAAAAGCCGGAAACCAAACCGAAAATACGTTTAGAATTGGAGATTTTTATGATGTTTATCAAATGATCGGGAAAGTTTCTAAAAAAACGGAATTGGATTCTGTAAGATTTGCGACAGATTTAAATAAAATTGCCACCGAAAAAGGACTCAAAAATGCGGAAGATCTCAAAAAATATTTTTTCATTGATACCTATAATTTCTTTTGGACGGTAACTCCACAGGAATTTTTCAAAAAATTTGAAGATCAATACCATGATTTCTGGAACAGCGAAAGAAAAGCAAAAGAGCAACAATCCGGACTAAGCAGAGATCAGATTTATGCATTGGCATCCATTGTTTACAAAGAATCCGGAGGAAAACCCGATGAAATGAAGACTATTGCCGGTCTCTATCTTAATCGTTACAAAAAAGGAATGAAATTGCAGAGTGATCCAACTGTAATTTATGCAGTAAATAAAGCTACCAATTTTCAATCTCAAATCAGAAGAGTTTTATATAAAGATTTAAGAACACCATCTCCGTATAATACTTATGCCAATGCGGGAATTCCACCGGGACCTATCTGTGTGGTAGATATAAATTCTGTAGACGCGGTGTTAGAAGCAGAGAAAAACAATTACATTTTCATGTGCGCAGATCCTGCAAGATTTGGCTATCACAAATTTACAGATAATGATGCGGAACATGCTAAAAATGCAAAAGCATACCAAGATTGGTTAAACTCAAAAAATATAACCAAATAAATCCATCAAAAAATCAAACATTTGTTTTAACTTCTGATTAAAACATATATCAAAGGATAGAAATAAGAAATTATGAATGAAAAAACTGAAATATCTACAATCATTAGAAGTCGGACTTTAGGTTTGGTTTTTGTATTGGGAGCAGCAAGTTTAGCATTTGCTCAGGAAAAAGTAAAAACCTCGGGAAGAATTGTGGATAATCAAAATCAGGCAGTACCTTATGCTTCGGTTACATTTTCAAATCCTATCAATAAACTTTTCAGCGATGCAGCTTTAACGGATGAAAAAGGGAATTATACTCTTCAATTGGTTCCGGGAAATTATACTATAACGATTGAAGCCATTGATTATCAAAAAAGTGTAATCACAAAAAATATTACAGGAGGCGATTTAGGAGTTTTTAAAGTAGAAAAAGAATCTAGTATTACACTCGCTCCGACTAAGGAAATTCAAGGAGTTACCATTACAGGGCAATCTACAAAGCCTTATAAAGTAGAGCTGGATAAAAAAACGTATGATCCTTCACAAGATTTGGCAAGCAAAGGCGGTACGCTTCAAGATGTACTTTCTAATGTGCCTTCTGTTTCTGTAGAACCAGACGGAACTGTGACAATGAGAGGAAACAGCAATGTACGATTTCTAATCAATGGAAAACCTTCTGCTCTTTTGGGAATTGATGACGGTGCTAATGCTTTACAAAGTATTCCTGCCGATCAGATTGAAAAAATCGAAGTGATTTCCAACCCATCATCAAAATTTGAAGCAGGCGGAACAGCCGGAATTTTGAATATTATCCTCAAAAAATCTAAAAAAGTTGGATTCAATGGTAGTATAGACGGAGCAATCGGTTATTTGCCAACGACAAGATTAAACACTAACCTCAGTTGGAAAAAAGGAAACTGGACTTGGTTTTTGAACGGTGGCGGAAGCTATGCAGAAAGCCAGATGAAGAGTAATAATGATATTACATATTCTAATGGAAATTTTGAATTGCAACGCACTAAAAATAAATTTGCAAATAATAACTATAATGTTACTTCTGGTGTTTCTATAGATATTGCTCCTAAAACGGCGTTTACACTTTCCGGAATGTTACGTTCTACTGATGGTGAAACTGATGGAAATACAGAATACAGGGAATATTTTGGAGACAACAAATTTACTCAGCGTATAAGTACAGGAACCAATAATAATTTTTCATATCAAGGAGATGCAGTTTTGGATCATAAATTTAATGATAAAGGGCATAATTTGTCTGCTTCGGTAAGTCTACAGAGAAACAGAACCAATGCTAATACAGATCTTGATGAATATGTAAGTTCCACAATTATGAGTCCAACTCTTAATATAATCAGTAATTTAGATCAGCTAACTACCAATAAAACGTTTATTGGAAAAACAGATTATGAATTGCCTATTGGCGAAAAATCTAAACTAGAAGCCGGGTACAGAATAGACATCAATAGGAATGATTATGATAATTTTTATATCAAAAATACTATAATAGATCCTGATTATACAGGAAAAAGTCTTTACAAAGAAAATATCAATGCAGCTTATGCACAATTCCGAAGTAAAATAGATAAATTTGGTTATCAGTTAGGTCTACGAAATGAGTATACCGTGATTGATTTATCCTATCAGGAATATGGTATTACTAAAGTCAAAGACAAAAATTACAATCAACTTTTTCCAAGTGTCTTCTTAAGCTATGATCTTGGAAAAGATAACCAGTTACTTTTGAATTATTCTCGAAGAATAGATCGGCCACGTTCTTTCTTTTTAGTTCCGTTTTTTAATGTTCAGGATAGCAAGAACAATTTTAGAGGAAATCCGGATTTAAATCCTTCATATATAAGTTCCTTTGAATTGGGGTATTCTCTGCAAAAAAAGAAAATAACGCTTAATCCTACTCTTTATTATCGTTATACTACAGATGATGTAAAATTTGTATTTAGTTATGATAGTACAAAAGGAATTTTTACAAGAGGTCCTATCAATTTAGGAACAGATCAACGTCTTGGCTTAGATACCAATTTCACATACGATCCTTTTTCTTGGTGGAAAATGATAGGAAATGTTGATCTTTCTCACTACAAAAAAACAGGATATTATACCGCAGATCCTTTAAACTACAAAGATTTTAATGGTGATGGTTATACAGTAAGATTAAGATTAGCCAATACTTTCAAATTGGATAAAACATTTAGCTTACAATTTCAGGGACAATATAGAGGTAAAGAAGTTACTAATTCTCTTACTGTAAAGCCAATGTATTTTTTCAATTTTGGAGCATCAAAAACTTTGCTGAACGGAAATGCTACACTTACATTTAATGTTCAGGATATTTTTAATACCAGAGGAAGAGGCGTGGAAAATTTCGATAGTAATTATTATATGAATTCTTTTATGCAGTTTCAGCCGAGACAGGCAACTCTGTCATTTTCTTACCGATTTAAGCAAGGTGAAAAAGTGGAACAACCTAAAAAGAAAAAGGATATTAACAGTAATGCTCAAGGAGACGATCAAGGTCCGATGTAAAATAAAATCCCGAAAATTTTCGGGATTTATTTTTTTATTTTTTTAAACTTTTCTGCCATTCCCAAGTAGTACGCAGAGATTCTTCCAGAGAGGTTTCAGCTTTCCAGTTAAGTTCTTTTTCTGCTTTATCTGCATTGGCGTAAGCAATAGTAATATCTCCTGCTCTTCTTTCACAAATCTGATACGGAACTTTTACATTATTTGCAGTTTCAAAAGCATTTACAACTTCCAAAACTGAAGAACCTTTTCCTGTTCCTAAATTATAAATATCAATCGCAGTCTTTTCTTCCGTTTGTATTAGTTTTTTCAAAGCTGCAACGTGAGCTTTTGCCAAATCTACTACATAAATATAATCGCGAATTGCTGTTCCGTCCGGAGTTGGATAATCATTTCCCCAAATGCTTAGTTTTTCACGAATTCCGGCAGCAGTTTGCGAAACATACGGAATAAGATTATTCGGAACTCCTATTGGTAGTTCTCCTAATTTTGCAGACGGATGTGCACCTATCGGATTAAAATATCGAAGCAAAGAAATTTTTTTCTGATAAGCCGTTGCAAAATCTTTCAGGATTTCTTCTCCCATTTGTTTGGTTTTTCCATAGGAGCTTTCAGGAAGTTTTAAAGGTGTGTTTTCATCAATTGGCATTTCATCTGCCTGTCCGTAAACGGTACAAGAAGAGCTGAAAATAAAATTGGAAATATCCCTTGTTTTAAATTCCTGCAAAATATTGATTAGAGAAAATAAATTATTCTCATAATAATCCAATGGTTTCTCCTGACTCTCTCCTACTGCTTTGAATGCCGCAAAATTGATACACCCCTCAATTTTATGAGCATCGAAAACCTGAGAAAGCAATTCCTTTCTTTTTAAATCGAAAGGATAAAAAACCGGTTTTTTGCCTGTGATTTCTTCAATATTATTGAGAATAAACCTTTCGGTATTTGATAAATCGTCTACAATAACTACATCAAAATTATTATTTAAAAGTTCTACAACTGTATGAGAACCAATGTAGCCGAGACCGCCTGTTACAAGTATTGTCATTTTTTAATGTTTTCTTTACTTTGACAAAGTTCCAAATCTTTGTCAAAGTTTTTTAATTAAATATTATTAAACTCTTGTTGGTGAGAATTTTTAAAATTTTCTACTCCTGAAAATAATTCTAAAATTTCATTTCTTTTTACCTTAGTTTCTGACAAAGACAGTATTGAACGGTAGGAAGAAAATTTATAATTTTGATAATCTTCAGGATTTTTGTGAATATAAATTATTAAATTTTTCAAATAATCTTCATTTTCGATTCTAATTCGTTTAAACGGTGATTCAAACAAAGGACCAGATCGCAAATATACCTTGTTGAATGCTTGTGTATAAGAACTTATGAGTTTACCAAATGCTTTACTGAAAATTACTTCTGAAGAATGTAAACCTTTTTCATAAGAATTCTGATCTGAAGGTTTTTCAATATTTGGCTTTGTTTTAACAATAAAATGAAAATGGTTTGGCATCAAGCAATATGAATAAATATCAAAATAATCCAATAAATATTTTTCAACTTTTCTGAGAAAAAAAGAAAAGTTTTCATTATTTAGGAAAACCCGCTGAGAATTTATTCCCCTATTGAAAAGGTGATAAAATCTGTCACTTTCTACTATATCATCTCTTATTTTCATCTGTAAAACTTTGTCAAAGATTTTAGAACTTTGACAAAGTAAAAAACTCCAACACAGCTTCAGTAATATACTTCAACTGCTCTTCATCCAATTCTGTGTGCATCGGAAGAGAAATTACCTGATCCAATAATTTATCGGTATTCACAAAATCAGCATCATTACTTTCCTGATAATACGCTTTTTGTTTGCGCAAAGCAACCGGATAATAAATCATTGCAGGAATTTCTTTTTCTGTGAGATATTTTTGTAATTCATTACGTTTCCCGTTTAAGATTCTCAAAGTATATTGATGAAAAACATGGGTAGAATTTTCTGCTCTTTTAGGGGTTAAAATATCCGGATGACCAGCAAATGCTTCGTCATAATAATCTGCGGCTTTTCTTCTTGCATCATTATAAGAATCCAGATGAGGAAGTTTTTTACGCAAAATAGTTGCTTGGATACTATCTAATCTGGAATTGACTCCCACTTCATCATGATAATATCTCTCGTACATTCCATGGTTTACAATTCCTCTGAGTCTATGAGCTAATTGATCATCATTTGTAAAAATAGCACCTCCATCTCCATAGCAACCCAAATTTTTTGAAGGAAAAAAGGAAGTCGTCCCTATTATTCCAATTGTTCCGGATTTTTTAGATGTACCATCGGAAAAATGAAAATTTGCACCAATTGCCTGAGCATTATCTTCTATCACAAAAAGATTATGCTCTTTTGCAATTTTTAGAATTTCCTCCATATTAGCACATTGCCCAAAAAGATGTACGGGAATTATTGCCTTAGTTTTGGGTGTAATTGCTTTTTTTATTTTCTCAATATCAATGGTGAATGTATCATAATCCACATCTACCAAAACTGATTTTAATTTCAATAGATGAATTACTTCTACTGTTGCAGCAAATGTAAAATCAGCAGTAATTACTTCATCACCTTCTTGTAAATCTAAAGCCATCAATGCAATTTGCAAAGCATCTGTCCCATTTGCACAAGGAATGACATGCTTTACATCAAGGTATTGCTCCAGTTCGTGTTGGAAAAATTTTACTTCTGGTCCATTTATAAAAGCGGCAGAATCCATAACATTAAAAACAGCATTATCCACTTCATTTTTTATTTTGAAATACTGTGTTTGCAGATCTACCATCTGGATCTTTTTCATAAAAATTTGTTTCCGTAAAAATACTGAAATTTATTTGTTGAGAAAATCTCTCTCCAAATACTTCAACTTTTATTTAAAATTGATTTATCTTTGGATAAAAATTTTTCAATGAAAAGAATTTTATTTTCTTCTATGTTTCTCGTTTTTAGTCTGATAAATGCACAGACTGAACTCGTTTTTGTGTTTTTTAAAGACAAACCCAACAAAGCTGCTTTTTACTCGAATCCGTTGTCAGAGCTTACTCAAAAATCATTGGATAGACGTACCAATTTAGGAATTCCACTCAATGATCAGGATGCACCTATTGAACCTACATATATTCAGAATATAAAAAATTTAGGGTACACTGTTGCAGATTATTCCAAGTGGCTAAACGGAGTAGCGGTAAATGCAACAACTACACAAATACAGCAATTATCACAGCTTTCTTATGTAGATCATGTGGAAAGTTTTGTAAAAAATCCAAACGGAAAAATGAGGCAGCATGTAGATAAGTTTGATAAAGAAACCTATAGCAAAGATGCTCTTACAAATTTTAACTACGGAAATTCTGCTGCTCAGATCGATCAGATTAATCTAAGAGCTTTACATGTTGCAGGTTATACAGGAACTGGAGTTACTATTGCAGTTATTGATACCGGTTTTCCTTATGTAAATACAGGTTCTGCTTTTTCAAGAATGAGAAATAACGGACACATTAAAGGAACATACAATTTTATTTCGAAAACTACCAATGTATACAGCACTTCTCTTAATAGTCATGGTGCAATGTGTTTGGGTATTATTGGTGGATATATTGACGGAACATTTGTAGGCTCTGCTCCGGATGCAGATTTTTATTTATATGCTACAGAAGATGCAGCAAATGAAATTCCCGAAGAAGAACTTTACTGGATAGAAGCTGCTGAAGAAGCTGATAGAAAAGGTGTAGACGTTATTTCTACATCATTAGGCTATTCAGAATTTGATGATGCTCGTTATGATTATACTTATAGTCACATGAATGGTACTACAAGTTTCATAGCAAGAGGCGCAAAAGTAGCCGGAGACAAAGGAATTTTTGTATTAATTGCTGCCGGAAATGCAGGACAAAGTCTGTGGCATTACATTTCCACACCGGCAGATAGTCCAAGTGTATTCAGTATAGGTTCCGTTACATCTGCCGGAAATTCTTCAGGATTTTCTTCTTATGGTCCTAATTCCGCAGGTGTTATAAAACCCGATGCAGCAGCGAGAGGAAGTAATACATATTACGCTTATAATAATTCTTCTAGTTCTGGTAGTGGAACGTCTTTTTCTACTCCGCTTTCCGCAGGTGGTGTTGCATGTTTGTTACAAGTATTGCCGAAAACGTTATCCAGAGAAACCGTTAAAAATACATTGAGACAAAAAGCATCTCTTTATCCCAATCATACAGATCAAATGGGTTATGGAATTTTAAATTTCGGAAATGCGTATGCTCAGTATCTTGCTGTTTCTGAAACTGCAAATAACGCCTTCAATGTATATCCAAATCCAAGTAAAGGAGACTTTATTGTAGATGCAAAAAATTCAGGAAACATTAAGATCTATGATATGAATGGAAGAATGATTCATTCCACGAAAGTATCGAAAGGAAAAAATCAAATGAATATGAAAGTAAATTCCGGAATCTATGTAATTACATCTGAAATAGATGGAAAAAGGGTTTCTGAAAAACTTATCATAAAATAATTTTAGTAGTTGATAGGTTTTAGTTGTCAGTTGATAGTTTGATATTCAGCATTTTATAAAAAAGCACGATAAAACCATAACTTATCCAAAAATATATATAAAAGCATGATATTTTTTGTCGTGCTTTTTTTTGGGTAGATAAAGTGAATTTTCTTGATCTAAATTTACTCATTTGATAAATCAGGAAGCATTTCTGAAAAAGAAAGATCAGGATTTAGTATTTCTTTGATAAGATTTTTTACAGAAATTAGTGAATCTTCTAAGTTTCCAACAGCAAATTCCAAAGCGGCTACTCCTCTATTCACTTCTGCAAAGCTCCAGATTCCGGTTTCTGTATTGTCGGTAGAAAATTCAGGAATATTTTTCACTACATACTGATATATACATAGTTGCATTGCTTGTTTTTTATCATAGTTTCTGAAAAAATCCTCTACATTAGAATCTGTAATACTTATTCTCAGATTTTTTGTTTTCGCAGTTTTATAATCAATGATACGAAGTTTTCCATTTAATCGGTCAATGCGGTCAATGTAGCCATAGAGTGAAACTTTATCCGTTTTTTCTTCATCAAGATAAAAATCTATATTTTCAAATTTCCTTTCAAGCTCTATTATTTCTAATGTATTTCCTTTTTTTATCAATTGAAGATCATAATTCAAAATTTCACTCAGTACTTTCGAAGCAATGGATTTATGAATAAAATTCATTCCTCTTTCATAAAACTCAGGTTGATGTTTCAGTTTTTCGATAGAATTATTAATTGCTTGATCTCTTTGTAGAAGTAGAGCTTGCAAATCATTCTCTGACAATATTTTACCCTTTACTTTTTCATACAATTCCTGAAGTGCATAATGGATTAGATTTCCATAATTTCGGGAAGAAAGTTCTTCTTCTATTTCATCGGCTTCGTAGGCATTCAGAATTTTTGAAAAATAAAAATCAACAGGATTATAGAGATAAGTTGTGAGATGGGAAACGGAAACTCTACTCTTCCATTCTTCCAATTTTTCTAAAACCTTTGGAGTTTTTGAAATACTAATAATTTTCGACTCTATTGGTTCGAAAGTATTTTCAATGATTAAATGTTCTATTTTATGCGGGCTTTCCATTTCCATTTGTGTAATGAAACGGCTTTTTTCTCCGGTATTCACTCCGGAACTTAAAACATTGAAAAGCAGGTGTATATTTTCAGAATCCTGAATCAAACGATAAAAATGATAGGCATAAATACTATCGCTTTCTATAAAAGTATTAAGCCCGAATTGCTGACGAACATCAAAAGGAAGATAAGTATTTTGGGAATTTCCGAGTGGGATTTTTCCTTCGTTCACAGAAATCATAATCAGATTTTTGAAATTCAGGAGACGGGTTTCCAATAATCCCATTACTTGCAAACCCTGCAAAGGTTCTCCTTGAAAATCAATAGTTTCCGAATTTATAAGTTGCTGTATCAATACTTCCAGAGTTTCTATTCCGATTTCAAAATCATACGGTTGTATTTGATTCTGTATAATTTTAAAACTTTTTTCAAAATGAGAAATGCTCTCAAAAAGTATATCGTCTGCGTATTCTCGAAATTTCAATTCATAGCAAAAATCAATAAAAAATTTAAGAAGTTCTTTTGAATCTTGCCTTTGCAAAAGAGGGTAAAAACTAAGTTCACTTAAAAGTTCGTCTAAAAGTTTTTTAGAAATATAGACAATATTCCGTTCCTCAATTTTTCTTAGAAATTGGGAAATAATTTGATCTTCCTTTTCACTTTTGGGCAATTCTTCCAGAATTGGCAAGACATCATTATAATAATAGGAATCCTTTTTTAGCAATTGTTTCTGCAAATAGAAAACCTGTTTTACTGCATTAGAGAAAGAAAGATTTTTTAGCGGAAATCCCATTGTTATATTCAACGGACCGGTAGAATTTAAAGCATCTAAAGCAGCAGGAAGCAAATTTTCGTCCAGAAGAACAACGGCTGTTTCTGAAAGATTGGGAATTTTCTTTAAAATTTGAGGAAGAAGTTTGGTTTGTGAAATATTTCCTGAAACTTCGTAAGCATTGATATTTTTAGGTTGAACAAAATCATTATCAATCCATTTGAATTCCCTGCTGTCATTAAATTCCTTCCAATTTTTGTATTGCCTTAAAAATTTTCCGGCTTCCTGACGTGTATCGTTTATATAATATTCATCTGCATGAAAGTAACAATCTACTTTGTCCCATTGCAAAAGGTTTTTCACGAGATTTTCTTCCACCGGAGTAAAAGCATTGAAACCTAAAAAAACAAATTTCCTATTTGAATTTTTTATAAAATCCGAGGTATTTTGCCTTGCTTTTTCATTTATCATTCCGGAAGTAGCCAATTCATTTTTCTGAAGTTCTTTCTTTAATTCCGGAAGAAACTCGATCATTTTTTTCCAGAAATTCAGGTTTTGCTTTCTGGCATTGGTTTCATCTCCAAGATTTTCGCTCCAGTTTTTGATGCGTTCTTCATCCAGCATATATTCCAGCACTTTTTTATCATTTTCTGTGAATTTCAGCATATCGTCCCAATCTTTCAGCAAGGTTGGAAACCATTTCAGAAAATGGGCAAAATCTTCAGAAGGATATTTTTTTCGATAAAATTCATAAGCAAATAGCCAAAGCGCAACTCCTTTAATTTCCTGTAATCCGGATATTTTTGCAATAAGCTCTTCTATCGTAACAAAATCCGGAAGAAAACCGGAATATTCTTTTTCCTGAAGAATTTTTTTAATGAAAACGACAGGTCTTTTTCCGGGTATCACAATTGTAATATTCTCTAAATCAGAATACTTTTCAAGAATATCGGAAATGCTTCTTTCTAAAAATTTCATGTCTATTGGTAGGCTTCCAGATCTTTAAGCATATTGGAAACCTGAAGATTATATTCTTCTTGTTTTTCAGGAACGGTAGAATTTTTAGTTTCTAAATCGTAGGATTTCTGAAAGGCTAAATATTCCTTATAAATCTCATCGTAATGTTTCTTAAAAAAACGATCGAAATCTGATGATTTTTTTATTTTCTGAACAACCATTTTTCGGATTTTACGAACGTATAGCTCTGCTATATCAAAATGCAATTGTTCATGTTTAAGAAGATAATCGCCTAAATTTTCACTCTTTTTCCAAGATTTATCTTCATAAAAAATAGCCCTTACATTTATAGAAATTTTGCCATTAGGATTTGAAGATTTTGAAATAGTATAAGAAATACCGCAATAGGTATATGCAACAGAACTGTCAGTATCTTTTTTATAGTTCAGCGGAGCTTTAAAATTTTCCCAATTCAATCTTTTTTCGGAATTCCAAGATATTTTCTGGGCATGAAATAGAATTCCGAAAAAAGATAAAAAAAGAGTAAAAAATAATTTTATCATTCTACAGTTATCGTTTTTTCCAACCAGATATCATTGTTGGAAGCATCTTTTCCCTGCCAGAATTTGAAGGTATAATTTCCTGTTTGTTGTGGCTGAAAATTAAATTTTGTAGCACGAGGAGCAGATGTTGTACAAGCTCCGTTAGTTTTAAATTTATACGCTGTCACAAATCGGTTAAAATCTGCTCGAACATAATCATAATCGTAAAAACCTTCACATCCGGAAGTATAATTGGAATATGTAATGATGCTTTGTGTAGAATACAGCTGCATAGTATCATTTACGAGTTTCACACTATCAATAGCAACTTTTGAAACGTCTGTAATTTCATCAAAATTATCATTGTCATCATTGCAGGAGAATAAACCTGTTGCAAAAAGTCCTGCAATTCCTAATTTTATTATCTTTTTCATAACCTAAACTTTTGATTTTTAATTATATAACAAAAATTATCCCAAAATATATTCACATAGATCAGGAATTGAAATTCCCTTTTGAAAGATAAACCACTTTTTTGGTTTCAAAAAAATCTTCTTCAAAATAATTTTTCAATTGGAAAATTTCACATTTCAATCCTGCCAATTCTTCCGCCAGATCGCCACCTTTCAAATACAGAACTCCATTGTGTTTTGGATTAAATTGTTCTTTTTCAAATTTCCCTTTCAGCCATCGTAGAAATTCCGGCATTTGTGTAACGGCTCTGCTCACTACAAAATGAAATTTTTCTTTCAGTTTTTCTGCCCTTCCGTGAATGGCTGTAAGGTTTTGCAAACCAATCCCTTCCGCAACGGCATTCACAACCGTAATTTTTTTACCAATGGAATCAATTAATGTAAATTGAACTTCAGGAAATAAAATTGCTAAAGGAATCCCGGGAAAACCGCCACCTGTCCCAATATCGAGAACTTTGGTTTCGGGTGCAAATTCCATCACTTTTGCAATTCCCAAAGAATGGAGAATATGCTTTTCATAAAGCGAATCGGTATCTTTTCTGGAAATTACGTTTATTTTTTCATTCCAATCTTTGTACAGATCTTCTAATTTTCGGAACTGTTCTTCCTGTTTTTCAGAAATTTCCGGAAAATATTTTTTGACTAATTCTACTGACATCTTATTATATTGAGACAAATTTAGCAAACAAGTTTTAAAAAATGCAGAAAAAAATTATATTTGGGAAACTAAAAATCAAATATGGAAAAGTATTCTGAAAGAGTAAGCCGAATGAGTTTTTCACAAACTTTTGTAATGAGTAACAAAGTGCGAGAACTGAAAGCTGCTGGTATTGATGTTATAAGTTTAACTTTAGGCGAACCTGATTTTGATGTTCCGGAAAATATAAAAGAAGCTGCTTTTAAAGCTATTAATGAAAATTTCAGCCACTACTCTCCGGTTCCGGGATTTTTAGAACTGCGACAAGCGATTGCCCACAAACTGAAAAGAGATAACAATCTTGAATACAAACCAACGCAAATCTGTGTTTCCAGTGGTGCAAAACAATCTATTTTTAATGTTTTGGCTTCCATTATTGATGATGGTGACGAAGTGGTTCTTCCTGCTCCTTTTTGGGTAAGTTATGAAGAAATGGTGAAAATGATGGGCGGAGTTTGCAAAATTGTAGAAACCTCCATCGAAACTGATTTTAAAATCACTGCAGAACAATTAGAAAAAGCAATTACACCGAAAACCAAGGCTTTATTATACAGTTCTCCTTGCAATCCTTCCGGAAGTTTTTATACCTATGAAGAATTAAAAAGCATTGCTGAAGTAGTAGCAAAATATCCGAAAATCACCATTATTTCTGATGAAATCTATGAATTCATCAATTATGAAGGAAAACATACTTCTATTGCAGAATTTCCGGAAGTGTACGAGCAAACTGCCGTAATCAACGGGATGAGCAAAGCGTTTGCAATGACAGGTTGGAGACTTGGATATTCTGCTTGTCCGGATTGGCTGGCTTCAGCTTGCGAAAAAATTCAAGGACAGGTAACTTCCGGAGCTAATACAGTGGCACAAAGAGCTTCTATCACAGCTTTAGAAACCGATCCTTCCGAATATCATTACATGATTGAAGAATTCAAAAAAAGAAGAGATCTGGTTTATAATCTAATGAAAGACATTCCCGGATTTAAAGTAAATTATCCGAAAGCTGCCTTTTATTTTTTTCCTGATATTTCCTATTATTTAGGCAAAACGTTAAAAGGAAAAGTAATTGAAAATTCTGATGATTTTGCCATGTTTCTTTTAGAAAATGCACATGTCGGAACAGTTGGAGGTTTATCTTTCGGTAGCCCGGAATGTGTTCGTTTTTCTTATGCCGCTTCTGAAAAAGATCTTACCGAAGCCATGAAGAGAATTAAAGAGTGTTTGGAAGATATTTAATAAACTTCATTTGGTTTTAATCAATACAATAGATTTTATTTATTAAAAATCATTTTTATATAGATGAAATTTACTATTTTTGTGTTATTAAAATTTAACCTTAAAAAATAAAATTATGTCATTAGTAGGAAGAAAATTTCCAAACATTACTGTAGATGCGATGTCTGAAATGGGTGATGATTTAAAGATCAATGTATTCGAAGAAGCTACAAATAACCAACAAAAAGTTTTGCTTTTTTGGTATCCAAAGGATTTTACTTTTGTTTGTCCTACGGAACTTCATGCTTTTCAGAATGCTTTGGGAGAATTTGAAAAAAGAAATACCAAAGTAATTGGTGCATCTTGCGATACCAATGAAGTACATTTTGCATGGCTGAATACACCAAAAGATAACGGTGGAATTGAAGGAGTAACCTATCCTATTTTAGCAGATACGCACAGACAATTGGCTAATATTTTAGGAATTGTAGATCAGGATATTGATTTTGATGATGAAGGAAACGAAATCTTCACAGGTTCTAATGTAACATATAGAGCAACTTATCTTATTGACGAAACCGGAAAAATTTTCCATGAATCTGTAAACGATATGCCTTTAGGTAGAAATGTAAAAGAATATTTGAGACTGATTGATGCTTATTCTCATGTTCAGAAACATGGTGAAGTTTGCCCTGCAAACTGGGAAGAAGGTAAAGATGCTATGAAAGCTGACAGAAATTCTACTGCAGATTATTTGGCAAAAAACTAATATAAAGTGTTAATTTGAAAATGAGATAATTTGAAAATTAAGGATTATCTCATTTTCTTCTATTCTTAACTGGTAAAATGACAAAAAGCATATAAATTAGCTTTCTCGACCGCTTTGCAATTAACACATTTTCAAATTAATAAATTTTCAAATTAAAATTATGTACACAGAATTAGCAGAAGATCAACTGCATACTATTGTAAGCGAAAATGAAAAAGTGGTAGTTCAGTACGGAGCTTCTTGGTGTGGAAACTGTAGAATTATGAAGCCGAAATTTAAAAAAATGGCTTCGGAAAATGAAGAAATTCCTTTTTTGTATGTAGATGCAGAGAAACTTCCGGAAAGTAGAAAACTTGCAAAAGTGGATAATCTGCCTACGTTTGCCGTTTTCAAAAATGGAGAATTATTGAATCAGGTTCAGACCAATAAAGCAGAAAATTTGCACGAACTTTTTAATGAATTGAAATAATGAAGCTACCAATTATCAGACAACTGTATCAAAACCAGACTCCCGAAAATCTTGAAAAAACATTGGAAGTTCTGGAAAGTTTTTCAGAATTTCGTGGTGTTTCGGAAGAAGATCTGGATGTGACGGGAGAACTCATCACCAATATTTGCGGAGCTCTGGAAGTACACGCAAATGTAGCAAACGGAATGTCCGAAAAAGATGCCCTTAATTCCTTTGCACAGAAAGTTTTAGGAAGCATTGATAAGTAGTTTTAAACTATTTTTATAGTATAGAAAAATGAAATGTTCGGTCAAAAATTG
>NZ_JBXUGL010000009.1:0-84410 GCF_057180505.1 Chryseobacterium sp. HNCC26DJ241
CTCTTTTATCGAACGTCAGTTTGGCTTAAACCATTAAGCCGCAGTCCGTATTTCCATTGTACATAGGCAAAAACCTGATAGAGTTTATACTCAAACTTGATTCCGTAATTTTCCTGAGGATTATAATCAATAGAGCTTTCTATAATATTACGGTACCTTCCGGAATAAAAGTAAGAATTCCATTCATTTACAAGAAATGTATTTCTATTCTTGAGATATGATTCGGAATACATGTTAATGGGTTTTGCTATGGCATTCAAAAAATAATTGTACTGTGTATCCAAAACGTCTAAATCCCATTCTCCATCTTCATTTTTTTGCGGCACTATCTCGCTTTTCGCATCTTTATCTGCAACAGGTTTTTTGCTGGTACATCCAAAAAGCAAGAGCATTGAAAGTATGAAAAGAAACCTTTTCATGATCTACATTTTTAATTATTTCACAATATCACGTTGTAAAACTACAAACGCCGGAAAGTGATCGCTATAACCTCCTGTGAAACGGTCTCCGTCCCAAGAACGCAAAGGATATCCTTTCCATTGTCCTTCCGAATTTTTGAGATAATCCGGTGCATATATTTCTGCCTTGTATACAGAATAACGGTTTGGATCTTTGTCCAAAACCAAATTTTCAGAAACAATGATTTGGTCAAACAAATTTGGTGCATCACGATATGCTAAAGAAGCAACTCCCTTTTTAAAAGGTTTGTACATCAAATTGAAATATGGATAATCATCAGAAAGCTGACTTTCTTCTCCAACTGCCTTTAAATAATTTTTAAGACTTGGACTTATAGGATCGTCATTAAAATCTCCCATTGCAAAAAGTTTTACATTCGGGTCTTGCTTTCGGAATTTGTCCATTTCTTCTCTTAAAGCAACTGCTGCAGCATTTCTTTTAGCCATTGAAATAGCTTCACCACCTCTTCTTGAAGGCCAGTGGTTCATAAAAACCGCTATTCTTTCACCATCAAGAATTCCGTATGCTATAAGAATATCACGAGTATATTCCCGATTTCCCTCCTCATTGAAGAGTTTAAGTTCTTTTTTGTAAGTTTTAATAGGTGTAAATCTTTTTTTCTGATAAATAAGAGCAACATCTATTCCCCGATAGTCATAAGAATTAAAATGAATAATTCCATAATCTCCTTTTGCTAATGCAGGCTGTTTAATGATATCAGCAACTACATTTCTGTTTTCTACTTCTATCAATCCTACAATTACAGGTAATGTATGGGTGTATTGTGTTCCTAATTCGGAAATTACTTTTGCAGAATTTTCAAGTTTTTTTTGATATACTTCTGCTGTATAGTTTTTAGGACTGTTTGGTGTAAAATCAGTATTGGAACCTTGGCTGCGAATTACTTTTTTACCAATAAGAAGAGAATCGCTCCATTGTCCATGATAGTCTTCTGTAGTTTCAAGATATTTTAAAGAATCTACCGGAACACTTCTATGGAATTTCGGATCAGAAATTGAAAGAGTACCATCAATATAATCGGCAGAAGGATAAATATCCCATAAGTTTTCTACATTATAAAAGCCGATTGTGGCAGCAAGTTTCATTTTTTTGTTTTGCGAATAGATACTTACTGACAGTAACAAGATAGCAAATAAGAATATTTTTTTCATTATGATAAATATAAATGACAAAAATAGTTTTTTTGAAAATATGAATGCTACTTTTTTAATTCAAAGTTTTTTAATTAACATGCTAAAAGTATGCTAATTATATTGTATGTCATTGCTTAATAACTTTTTATTAACTTAAAAAAAAATCTTAATATTTGTTAAAATATATTTACATTTGCCGAAACAGAATTTTTATAAAAAAAAGAGAAAAATTGTAGACTGTATGATTAAAAAACTTTCATTACTCTCATTTTTTATAGTGTTCTCTACGAGTATTTTATGGGCGCAAACTACAGTTTTTGCCTATGTAAAAGATGCTTCCGGGAATATAGTAGAAAATGCTGATGTAGATTTGAGCGGACAAGACTTGCGAGTATCTACCGATAAAATAGGATACTTTCAGTTTGTAGATTTAAAACCAGGAAGTTACCAGGTTATTATTTCTAAAATTAATTTTGAAACAAAGGTAGTGACCTTTGATGTCGCAAATGAAAAGCGAAAAGATCTTGGCGTAATTCAGTTAAATACCGCTACAGCTGTTTCAGATAGCGGAGTTACTATTTTAGATGATGCATCATCCGATGATGATGAAAGCTCTATGCAGCCTACAGTAGGACTTTTGAATTCCGGTAGAGATGCGTTTTCAAGAACTACGGCTTTTGAATTGGGAGCATATTGGTTTCGTGCAAGAGGTGTAGATAATCGTTATAATGACATCCTTTTTAATGGAGTTCCAATGTCTAAAAGTGACGATGGTAGAATTGATTTTTCTGATTGGGGAGGTCTTAATGATATTACAAGATATCCTTATGAATCCGTTGAAAACATTTCACCATCGGATTACATATATGGAAATTTAGGAGGTGTTGTATATTATAATACTCGGGCTTCTTCCTTTAGAAAAGGAGTTTCTTTATCGTATTCTATCACCAATAGAAGTTATGATCATAGAGTAATGGCAACTTATTCTACTGGTTTATCCAAAAAAGGATGGGCATTTACTTTTTCCGGAAGTAGAAGATGGGCAGAAGAAGGTGTGATAGATGGAACCCAACAAGATAGCTATGCTTATTTTGCAGCCATAGAAAAACAATTCGGGAGCAATCATGCTATTAATTTAACAGCTTTTGGGGCTCCGACATATAGAGCATCAAACAGCCCAAATACTCAGGAAGTATTTGATTTGATGGGAAAAGATTATAATTCCTATTGGGGATGGCAAAATGGGGAGAAAAGAAATGAAAGAATTAGAAAAACTTTTGAACCCGTGTTTCAACTTTCACATTACTGGAAGATGGGTAAAAAATCAAAATTGAATACTACTGTTTCATACCAATTTGGTGCTGATAAAAGAGGTAGGTTAGATTGGTTTAATGCGACTAATCCATCTCCAACATATTACAAAAATTTGCCAAGCTGGAAGGCAATTGAAAATTTTTTCCCTACCGATTTAGCAAGTGATGGGGGTGTTCAGATGACAAGCAATGAGCTTGAGATATATAATGCACGCTATGAAAATTATGCTAATGAATGGAGAACCGGAGCAATCAGAACCCAGATTGACTGGAATAATCTTTATCATCAAAATTATAATAGAAACTTAGAGGGCAAGAATGCAATGTACTATACAGTTCAAGATGTGAATGATGACAAAACATGGAATATTAATTCACATTTTGATACACAACTTGCATCCAACTGGAAATTGAATGTCAATTTTAATTATCAAAAATTGAAATCTGATAATTTTAGAAGACTAAATGATCTGCTTGGAGCAAATTATGCTTTGAATCAGGATGATTATGATTTTCAAGGATTAAATAATTATGGCTCTTATAATGTAGATGATCCTGAAAAAAAGGTATATGAAGGAGGAAGAATGGAGTATAATTATATGCTTTATAGAGATACATATACAGGAAATATCTCTACTAATGTTACACTTAACAGATGGAATATAACAGGATCTGTAAATATAAATTATTCAGAGTCTCAAAGAGAAGGAATGTACAGACATTATCTTTATATGAACAGTTCTAAAGGGAAAAGTAAAATATACGATTCTTGGGATTTTGGACTAAAAGGTAGAATAGAATATAGATTGGATGGAAAGAACTTCATTGTGTATGATGGAGCATTTTTTACTTTAGCCCCTACATTTAATGAAATTTTTATCAGTCCAAGATTATCTAATATTCTTACGCCAAAACTAAACAGCCAAATTATTAATTCAAACGATTTAAGTTATATTCATAGAGGGCAGATTCTGAAACTGAGACTTTCCGGATATTATACTACCATTAGTAAAGCAACTGAAATTTCCAGATATTATGCACAAGGAATCGCAGCAAACGAATTGCCATCAGCAGGTGGAGATTTTTTTGTAGCAGAAGTTTTATCCAATGTTGATAAAAGATATATAGGAGGCGAATTTGGAGCAGAAATAAAAGTTTCTCCAACATTCTCTGTAAATGCAGTAGCAAGTTATGGACAATTTGTATATACCAATAATCCTAACGTCTTCTATACTTCAGATCGTGTCAATAACGGAACTATTCAGGATCTTGGTTCTGCATATATTAAAAACTACAAAGTAGCGGGTACTCCACAACAAGGGTATTCATTAGGATTGAGATATAATTCACCAAAATTTTGGTGGGTAGGAGTTTCAGGAAATTATCTTGCGGCCAATTATTTGGATTTTTCTGTAATACCAAGAACTTCAAATTTTATTTATGTACCAGGTTCTCAGGTTACGTATGATAATGTTACGGAGCAGAATGTGAGAACATTATTAAGACAAAAAAGATTCGAAGACCAATTTATGTTGAATGCTAATGCAGGCAAATCATTCCTAATAGGAAAATACAGAATGGGAATAAGCGTTACTGTGAATAATATTCTGGATAACAGAAATTATGTTACCGGTGGTTTTGAACAAGGAAGAAATGCTAATTTCGAAGATTCTTATAAAGATTCATTATTACCAGTTGGACTATTTACCCCTAAATTATGGTATGATAGAGGATTGTCCTATTTTGCTAATGTTTATTTAAGATTCTAACCCCATAATTAATTTTTAAAAAATAAAAAAATATATGAAAACCTTTCAACTTATTAAAACACTTTTATTTGCCTTTGTACTTTTGGCATTTAATACAGGTTGTGTTCATGATGATGAATATGACATTCCTCCTATCGAATGTGCAGACTTTAACAATACCATAAAAATAGCAGATCTAAAAGCTATGTATAACAACGGGATTGTACCGGTTGTAAAAATTAGTAACGATCTTATTTTGGAAGGATATGTTTCCTCTTCTGATGAAACTGGAAATATCTATAAAACGATTTATATTCAGGATGCTCCGGAAAATCCAACCCAAGGTCTTACTATTAGTGTAAATGCAACAGATACTTATGGAAAATTTCCGGTTGGTTCTAAAATTTTTATCAAACTTAAAGATTTATATATTGGGCAGTACGGAGGTGTCATCCAGCTTGGAGGTTTAGAAGTAGATGAAAGCGGAAATAATTCTTTTGGAAGAATATCATCCGATCAATACGAGCAAAAATTCTTCAAAAGCTGTGAGCCACTTAAAAAAATAGTACCATTAACAATTTCTATAGGATCTTACAATGATAATTTGATTGGAGCTTTAGTGGAAATTAAAGATGTTCAATTTGTAAGTGGAGTTATATGTTCTTCATATGCTTTTGAAGCTACAACAGTGAATAAAAACATTGAAAACTGCGCAGGAAATACAATCATAGTAAGAAATAGTGGATATTCTACTTTCTGGAATGTTACTGTTCCATCTGGAAAAGGGTCAATTGTAGCGATTTTAAGTAAATTTAATACTGACTATCAGCTTTATCTGAGAGATACAAATGATACTGCAGGAATGAAAGGAGCAAGATGCGATGGAACAACGCCAAGTTGCGAACCACCAGCTGATAATGCCAATATTCAGGATCTTAAAAATAAACTTTCAGGTTCTCTTACTCAGATTACAGAAGATTTAAATGTTACAGCAACAGTAACAGCTAATGATGATACAGGTAATTTATACAAAATGGTATATCTTCAGGATGAAACAGGAGGTATTCGTTTAAGACTTAACAGAACTAATTTATACCTTGATCCGAAATTTAAAGTTGGGGCGAAAGTTACTATTGCTGCAAAAGATTTATATGTTGGATTAAGTGGTGGAGAAATACATCTTGGAGCACTTTATCAAGGAGCTATTGGTAATATTGAAGATAATCAAATCAATATTCGTGTTTTTGATAATAAATCAAATGCACCATTACAACCAACAGTTATCAACATTCAAAATTCACCGAGTTTAGATGCATCTGTAGGTAAATTAGTAAAGTTTGAGAATGTAGAATTTGCAGATTCAAGCACGGAACAACCTTATGCTACTACATCAGATACTAACAGAACTTTTAAAGATTGTAATGGAAATACCATGATAGTTAGAACAAGTAGTTTTGCCACTTTTAAAAGTCAAACCACACCAACAGGAAAAGGAACACTTACAGGTATTTTAAGTGTATTCAACGGTACTTATCAGGTTTGGTTAAGAACACCTAACGAAGTAATAATGGACGGCAATAGATGTGATGGTTCTGCTCCGGCTCAAACAATTTTCTTTGATGGATTTACCAATCTTGCAAATTGGACAACTGTGAATGTAACCGGAGCGCAAGTTTGGAATGTTCAAAATTTTGGAAACCCTTCTCCTTGTGCAGTAATGAATGGATTTGCAAGTGGAAGCAATAATGCAAACGAAGATTGGCTGATCTCTAAAGAAATTAGTTTAACTGGGTACACAAATTATAATGTAAGTTTTGAAACGGATGGAAGATTTACAGGTGATCCTTTAAAAGTATATGTTACAGATAATTATACTGGAAATCCTGCTACTACAACTTGGACGGAGCTCAATCCTATTTTGGATACAGTACTTACTTCGTATGGACAATGGACTAGTTCCGGAAATTTGAATTTAAATTCTTTTGCTGGAAAAAATGTTAGAGTTGCATTCAAATATACATCTACAAGTTCAGCTGGAACTGGATGGGAAGTAGATAATTTCAAAGTAAAAGGAAGTAAATAAAAATACTTTCCAAAAAAAATAATAAAAACAGTCTCATATTGAGGCTGTTTTTTATTTCCATTTCTCCCAAAAATATTCCCTATTTTTGCATTGAAAAACGGTTTCGGAAAATCCCGAAATCGCATTCTTGTTTTTATACACTTCGATATGCAACTGAAAACAATCAATGAAACTCTGCTTCAGGATTTACTACATAAAAATTTTGGAAAAGAAATTTTTGAAAACTTTGAAAAACATCAGCATATTTCTGTAAAAGGAAGTGCTGGTTCTTCAGTTTCTCTTTTTATAACCGAACTTTTTCTTACCCGTCAGAAAACTATACTATATCTTTTGGATGACAAGGAAAAAGCACTATATGCGGATACAGAAATAGAGGATTTTTTAGGAAAAGAACAGGTACTTTATTTTCCGGCAACTCATCTTGATCCTTATCAAATTGAGAAAACGCAAAATGCCAATTTAGTTCTAAGAACAGAGGTTCTCAACAGACTTACTTCTGAAAAATCTCCCAAAATAATTGTGGCTTATGCAGGTGCTCTTTCGGAAAAGGTATTGAAGAAAGAAGATTTCAAAGCTATTTCTTTAAAAATAAAAATGGGAGACCACATCAATTTTGATATTGCTGAAGAATTGATGGAAAAATATAATTTTCATCAAACTGATTTTGTTTCCGAACCGGGAGAATTTTCTGTAAGAGGTGGTATTGTAGATATTTTTTCCTATTCCAGCGAAGTTCCGTATCGAATCGCTCTTTTCGGAAATGAAGTAGAAAGTATCAAAACTTTCGATATCGAAACTCAACTTTCCAAGGATAAAGTAGAAGAGTTCGAACTGGTTTCGAATATGAATTTTGTAACTTCCGGAAATAAAATTTCTCTTTTTGAACTTCTGCCAAAAGATAGCTTCATAATTACTGACGATGGATCTTCTTCTATTCAGAAAATTAAAAATTTTTATCAAAAAGCGGAAGAAAAATTTGAAACCTTCAGCAAGGATATTAATCACAGCAAGCCATCAGAACTTTTTATTTCAGAAGATATATTCATACAGGGGCTAAAAAATTTTTCGACGATTGATTTTGGAACTTTTCAGATTAATGAATTATCGTCCTTTGAAGTGAAGCTAAACCAAACACCACAACCATCATTTCACAAAAATTTTGAGCTTCTTGCAGAAGATTTAAAAACTAAAAAAGAAGAAAGTTATGAAATCTGGATTTCCTTTTCTTCGGAAAAGCAAAAAGAACGTTTGGAAAGTATTTTTGAAGAACTAAATCATGAAGTTTTATTTAGGTCTTTTAAATCTGATCTTCATGAAGGTTTTGTCGATCAGAATTACAAAATTTCTGTATATACAGATCATCAGATTTTTGATCGTTTTCAGCGATATAAGGCAAAAAACAGTTTCGCAAAATCTGAACAATTAACATTAAAAGATTTAATGTCTCTGAAAATCGGAGATTATATTGCCCATATCGATCATGGAATTGGCAAATTCATGGGATTGGTAAAAGTGAATAATGATGGCAAAATTCAGGAATGTTTCAAGCTCAATTATAAAAATGGAGATTTATTGTATGTGAGTATTCATTCGCTTCACAAAATTTCAAAATACAATGGACCTGAAGGAAAAGAAATTATCCTTAGCAAGCTCGGTTCACCAGCTTGGAAATCATTAAAACAGAAAACCAAAGCGAAAGTAAAGCAGATTGCTTTTGATTTGATAAAACTTTATGCTCAGAGAAAAACCGCAAAAGGATTTCAATATTCTCCGGATTCTTATTTGCAAAATGAGTTGGAAGCAAGTTTTCTTTATGAAGATACTCCGGATCAGGAAAAAGCGACTTTCGATATAAAAAAAGATATGGAAGCCGAAACAGTAATGGATCGTTTGATTTGTGGAGATGTTGGTTTCGGGAAAACGGAAGTAGCAATAAGAGCAGCCTTCAAAGCTGCGACAGACGGAAAGCAGGTTGCGGTTTTGGTACCGACTACGATTTTGGCGTTTCAGCATTACAGAAGTTTTAGAGAAAGGTTGAAAGAATTTCCGGTAAATATTTCTTACCTAAACCGATTTCGCACAGCCAAACAAAAATCTGAAACTTTGGAGGGTTTAAAAAACGGAAAATTGGATATCGTAATTGGTACACATCAATTGGTTTCGGATAATGTGAAATTCAAAGATTTAGGTTTGTTGATAATTGACGAAGAACATAAATTTGGCGTTTCCGTAAAAGACAAGCTCAAAACTTTCAAAACGAATATTGATACTTTAACACTAACGGCAACACCAATTCCAAGAACTTTACAATTTTCTTTAATGGCGGCAAGAGATTTGTCGGTCATTAAAACTCCACCACCAAATCGGCAACCTGTAGAAACACAAATTACAGGTTTTAACGAAGAAATTCTGAGAGACGCTATTTCCTATGAAATCCAAAGAGATGGTCAGGTATATTTCATAAATAATAGAATTGAAAACCTGAAAGATATCGCCGGATTGATTCAAAGATTGGCTCCGGATGCTAAAGTGATTACAGGACACGGCCAAATGGATGGAAAACAGCTTGAGCAAAACATTCTGGATTTTATGGAAGGGAAGTATGATGTTTTGGTTTCTACCACAATTGTAGAAAGTGGAGTAGATGTCCCGAATGCAAATACTATTTTCATCAATGATGCTCAAAGATTTGGATTGGCAGACCTTCATCAGATGCGTGGAAGAGTGGGAAGAAGCAACAGAAAAGCATTTTGCTATCTTATTACACCTCCTTTTGATATGATTACTTCCGATGCAAGAAAACGCTTGGAAGCCATCGAACAATTTTCGGATTTGGGAAGCGGTTTCCAGATTGCGATGAAAGATTTGGAAATTCGTGGAGCAGGAGATTTACTGGGTGCAGAGCAAAGTGGCTTTATTAATGAAATGGGTTTTGAAACGTATCAAAAACTGATGCAGGAAGCTCTGGAAGAACTAAAAGATGATGAAAGTTTTGAAAATCTTTTTGAAAATGAAGAAGAACGTCAGAAACTTTTTAAAACCACGAAAGATGTCAATATTGATACGGATTTAGAACTGATGCTTCCGGATTATTATGTGAGTTCTACAGAAGAACGTCTGTCCTTATACCAAAAGCTGGCGGAAATTCCGAATGAAAAGGAACTTCAAAATTTTGAAAATGAATTAAAAGACCGTTTTGGAGACTTACCTAAAGAAGCGGTGAACCTCTTAAAATCAGTAGAGCTGAAATGGCTGGCTGCCGAAATTGGCTTCGAAAAACTTGTCGTGAAAAACGGAGTTTTCTTGGGATATTTTCCGGGAAATCCTCAAGATAAATTTTATCAAAGTGAAAAATTCCGAAAAATTATAGCTTATCTTACACAAAATCCTGCCGAAGCTACGTTAAAAGAGAAGAATAATCAGCTTATGATGCGTAAAGATGCTGTAAAAAATGTAGATGAAGTAAACCGTATCTTAATGAAAATGTTAGAATAAGCCGACTTTTTCAAATTTTTAATTATTACATTTGCAACAAATTAACACAATGAAAAACTTTTTTTTAATTTTTGTATTGTCTATTGGAGCTTTTGCGGTTTCTTCTTGTGAAGCAAAAAGAGATGTTAATGGAGATTTGCTTATTGGTTTAGAAGAAATTCCTTCTGATGGAGGAAGCAATACATCTGCCAGATTATTGAAAAAGATTATTTCTCATACTAAAGATGAGGAAACTGGAGAATGGGAAGATGAAACCCTTATTTTTAATTATTCAAATAATAAGTTAATTGGTTATTCTGATGTAGCATCCGGAGAATCATTACTTATTGAGTACAATAGTTCTAATAAAATTTCTAAAATTTCGTCAGGTGTAGATTTTGTTTCAAATTTTCAGTACTCTGGAAATACTCTTTCAAAAGTTACAACAACAGTTGCAGGAATAAGCAAACTTACTGCTTCTTTTACTTTCAACGGAAGTAAATTAGCAAAATCAATAATAATATTAGAAGGTATTTCAATTCCAACAAAAGGATATACAGAAGATAACTATGAATATTCTGGTAATAATATTGTGAAAGACGTTACAACAGCTGGCGTTTATGATCCAATTACAGGAGAACTTCAAATATCTCCTGAAGTAATAACAGGAGTTTATGAATATGATAATAAGAATTCCCCATATTCACTTCTACCGAAGGAATTTTTACTTTATTTTGCTAGTCTTTCACAACAGACAGCCTTTTATCATTCTTTAAATAACCCATTGAAAACGGCAATTAAAATAGGCACAAGTACGGAGACCACAATTACTAGTTATACATATGATTCTAAAAACTATGTAAAAAAGGCAACTTCTGGAGATGAATATATTATTTATGAATACCAATAATTTATGAAATATCTTATCGTCGGTATCGGCAATAAAGGAGAACAATATACAGAAACCCGGCATAATGTCGGGTTTAAAATTGCGGATAAAATTGCCGAAACAATAGAAGCACCTTTTAAGACGGCTAATTTCGGATGGATGGCAGAAGGAAAATATAAAGGCAGAAAAGTTTTTATTTTAAAACCGGATACGTATGTCAATCTTTCCGGAAATGCAGTACGATATTGGATGCAGAAAGAAAATATTCCTTTGGAAAATCTTCTTGTAGTTACAGATGATTTAGCTCTTCCTTTCGGAACATTAAGAATGAAAGGAAAAGGTTCTGATGCGGGACATAATGGTCTTAAAAATATACAGCAGGTTCTCAATACACAGAATTATTCCCGATTACGTTTTGGGATATCTTCAGAATTTTCTGCCGGAAAACAAGTAGACTATGTTTTAGGAGAATGGAATGATGAAGAAAAAGAAAAACTTTCCGAAAGAATCGGAAAGTTTTCTGAAGCGGCATTATCTTTTGTTTTTGCAGGATTGCAGAATACAATGGCAACTTTTAATGGGAAATAATTTATATTGCTCTTCTGTGTGTAATAACAATATGGGAGTTTTCATCATCTTCATATTCTTTATATGATGTTCGGAAGCCTAAAAGCTCCACTTCGATATCTTCCTCTTTGGCTCGCACATTGGCAAAATCCTGAATCATTTCCAGAACGTCCGTTGCAATATAGGATGTAGATTTTGCATCAATGGTAACTTTTGATCCGGCTTTCACATTTTTTAATGTTTTTTTGATGGCGGCTTTATTCAGGAAGGAAACTTCTTCTGCCAGTTTGATAGTGAATTCATCAGTGTCATTCAGTTGCTCTCTGCTTAGATAGTAAGCTCTTTTCATATTTCCCTGAAGAATGTAGAAAATGGAAATTAATAATCCTATTCCAACTCCTTTCAATAAATCTGTCGCAACTACAGCAACTACAGTTGCTAAAAATGGAATAAACTGATATTTTCCGTTATTCCAAAAATGTTTGAATGTACTAGGTTTTGCTAATTTGTAGCCTACCAATATCAACACAGCTGCTAATGTTGCAAGAGGGATCAGATTTAATAAAAATGGAATGGAAAGCACACAAATCAATAATAATAACCCATGCAAAATAGTTGATAATTTGGAAGTAGCACCTGCATTTGCATTTGCGGAGCTTCTTACAACTACAGAAGTCATGGGCAACCCTCCGATTACAGAACTTACAATATTCCCGATTCCTTGTGCTTTTAGTTCACGATTAGTATCTGTGATTCTTCTTCTTACATCCAATCGGTCAGACGCTTCAATACACAATAAAGTTTCGATAGAAGCAACAATCGCAATAGTAGCACCCACAATCCAAACTTTAGGATTTACAAAACCTGTAAAATCCGGTAAAGTAATGAGACCTTTAAAATCATTTAATGTTTTTGGAATCGGTAAAGAAACCAAATGCTCAGAGCCAATTGCTAATGAACTTCCGGAAATTTTAAATAATTCATTCATTACCATTCCTGCGATGACGGCAACTAAAGCTCCCGGAAGCATTTTTAATTTTTTCAGGGCGGGAATGTTGTCCCAAGCTAAAAGAATTGCCACCGAAACTAACGTGATAACAACAGCTCCTAAATGAATAGCATCAAGTAATTCTGTGAAATATCCGAAATTAAGACCTTTATCAAAAATAGCTTCATGGCCTTCATAATCTTTATCGAAGCCTAAAGCGTGCGGAATTTGTTTTAAAATAATGATAATTCCAATACCAGCAAGCATTCCTTCAATTAGATTATTCGGGAAATAATTGGAGATACTTCCTGCTCTTACAAATCCTAAAATCAATTGAATAATTCCTGCTATAATTCCTGCACAAAGGAAAAGTTCAAAAGCTCCCAAATCTGTAATTGCAGTAAGTACAATTGCTGTTAAACCAGCAGCAGGACCAGAAACTGAAATGTTGGAATTGCTGATATATCCAACTACAAGACCTCCTACAATTCCTGCGATAATACCCGATAAAGGCGGTGCTCCTGACGCTAAGGCAATACCTAAACAAAGTGGTAATGCAACTAAAAATACGACTAAACCAGAAGGAAAATTTTCTTTAATCCCTCCAAACAAAGATTTTGCTTTTTTCATGATTGTGAATAATTGTCTGTTTTTTTGACAAATAAATACTCGTCAAAAAACATTTTTTGAAATTTTTAATAAAATTTTAGAAAGAAAATTTGGAAAACAAAACCGTTTTCCGTTGAAATCAGAAATTAAACTTCCGGAGGAGGCGAAAATATGGAAAGGTAAGGAGAACAATGAATACTTTCATCTATCCTTACAAAAGGCTTCTCAAGCAAGTCTGCTTCGCAAAATTTCAGATAATCATAGACATCCAGAATTTTGGGAATAGTTTTTTCGTAAACAACGAAACTTGGTGCATGGTTTTCTTCTTCATTAATTGTTACATCCATTTGCGGCAAATCCCAACCAAATACTGTGGCTATTCCCGGAAGTGCCGTAAAATTGAGAAAAACAAACAATGTAAAAATACTCCAAAGTTTCATAATGAATTGTTTTTGATGAGGTTACTCTTTTTTTCTGCTCATCACCCAATCAGAATCCGTAAGGTCATAGATCTTTTGAATGTCTTTCAAAGTTTTTTCGAAATCAATTTCCAAATCAATGATTTTTCCGGTTCTTAAATCAAATACCCAACCGTGCACAATAGGATATTCTTCCAAAATGTAGCGTTCCTGAACGCAAGCCATTTTGGTCACGTTGATGCATTGCTCCTGAACATTAAGCTCAACAAGCCTGTCATAACGTTTTTTTTCATCTTCGATAGAATCTAATTCTTGCTGATGCAAGCGATACACATCACGAATATTTCTCAACCAAGGATTCAGTAATCCTAAATCTTGAGGCGTCATTGCTGCTTTCACACCTCCGCAATTGTAATGGCCACAAACAATAATGTGCTTCACTTTCAGATGTTCTACAGCATACTGAATAACCGCAGTAGAACTCATATCTAAAGTATTCACCACATTGGCAATATTTCTGTGTACAAAAACTTCACCCGGTTTAGCTCCCATCAGTTCTTCTGCTGTTGCACGACTGTCTGAACAACCAATGTAAAGGTAATCCGGATTTTGCGTTTTGGCAAGCTCATGAAAGTACTCAGGATCTTGAGCAAGTTTAGACTCTACCCATTTTTTGTTGTTTTCGAAAATAACTTTATACGACTGTGACATAAAAATAAAATTTTAAAAAGGTTATAATTATTTATTTCGTTAAAATTATTTCCAGTGTTGATAGATTGCATCAATAATCGTACAAAAGTAATAATTAGGGTGCGAAAAAATGAAGATTTAACAAAGTTTAATATTTTTCAAAAAGTGAATTTTTCGAAAGTATTAATAAATTGTATTGTTGATATATCCTTCCGTAGCATTTTCTTTAGGAGAGATGGTCGCTGGATTTCCCATAACCACAGAATTGGAAGGGACATTAAAATTCACATAAGAATTGGGAGCGATCAAGACATTATTGCCAATGGATATTCCACCTACAATCACTGCGTTTGGTCCGATCCATACTTTGTCACCGATTTCTGGTGCACCTTCATTTTTACCACGATTTTGTTGGCCAATGGTAACACCTTGTGCAATATTGCAGTTTTTTCCGATTTTAGTTTTTGGATTGATGACTAAACTTCCCCAATGTCCCAGATAAAATCCTTCTCCAATTTTAGTTTCAGGATAGATCTGAAATCCATATTTAATTTGATGATGCCTCAAAACCATTCTCCAAAAAATTCCTATTATCGATTTTTTAGGATAGCGTTGGCATTTTCTGAAAATATAGATATAATGGAGATTCGGATTGATGCATTTTTTCCATATTTCTACCGGAGAAAGCCATTTTCCACTTTCCCGATAAAAGTCTTTTTGTATGGTAGAGTATTTCATTTTATGGAAGTTTTAGAAAAGAATATTAGTTTTTTAATTTTAGAGTTCATCTATAATTTTCATAATGGAATGTACAGAATTTTCAAGATTGAAAGGCATCGCATAATTTTGAAAATTATTTTGATATTCTGCAAATATTTGCGACTCTGTTAAAGCCTTTTTCATTCCTACATATATTCCTTCTTCAGAATTTTCGGTAATAAGACCGAGTTTCCCATTTTCCAGCATTTCCCTCACACCGGAAACGTCAGTAGCGATAATATTTTTTTTCAGTGTAATGGCTTCAAAAAGCACAGTTGGAAAGCCTTCATATCGCGAACTTAAAATATAAAAATTCGCATTTTTGAAATAAGGGTAAGGATTATCCGTAAAACCAAGCATGGTGGCAGTTTGATCCACTCCAAGTCCGGTTTTTAATTTTTTGATATTTTCAAAATCATATCCGTCACCAACAATTAAAATTTTGTGATGAAACCCTTCATCCAATAGTTTTTTGTGCACTTTCAAAAGCCTGTCAAAACCTTTTTGTGGAAATACAGTTCCTACAGAAATAAAAGTGGGAACATCTTTATCGAATGCATATTTCTCAACCGGAAATTCAGATTTTTTTAATATTTCATTTGTATCCAGTGGATTGTAAATACGAATGATCTTATTTTTTTCAGCATCATCTTTTGCTAAATTCATGAAAAGATGTTCGATTTTTTCCGAAATCACCATTATTTTATCAAAACCAAAAAATTTCAGGATTTCGGAATCGTTATATCCTTTCACCTGAGAAAGATCATTATGAATCCACATAATTTTTTTAGATGATTTTATAGGAGAACTCAAGATCTCATCTCTCATCCCATGAATGGCAGCAAATTCTATATCATATTTTTTATTTTTTAAAATTCTTTTATAGAGCCAATTCGGAAATTTTTTCAACAAGTATTCGTAAATTACTCTTTTTGCTTTTTTGGGAATATCTTTTGGACGGTTGGTAGTAATCATTTCGCCCTTATGCAGATAAAAAACCGTAATCCAATTTGGAACTTCGGGAAGATATTTTCCGGAATGAAGATTCAGAAGAAGATCAACTTCATATTTGTCCGATGGAATGTTTTTTAGAAAAGTGACCAGCACTTTTTCTGCACCACCATGACGCAAAGAACCTATTCTGATAAGGATTTTCTTTTTTTGTGACATTTATTTTCTTACAGGTTTATAGATATGGGGCAGATTTTCCTTAATATAAGCATCCAGTTTTGGACGGTTAAGCTCCAATTCTCGAGGATACATCACATTGTTTTCTAAAGCTCTGTCTCCATATTCCTCAATAGTACAAATGAATTTTGCCGGAACTCCTGCATATACAGAATTATCGGGCATGGAAGAATTGAGAAGTGAGCCGGCTCCCAAAATGCAATTATTGCCCATCTGTGATCCGGGAAGAAAAATGCAATCATTTCCCACAAAGCAATTTTTTCCAATTTTTACTCTGCTGAAGTTTCGAGCATCTTCGTATTTTTTCATGCTTCGGATGGTGTACATAGCTCCATCATGAGTAATAAATTTGCAACCAGCGGTGATTTTCGTGTTATCTCCAATTTCAATAAGATAAGGTTCTGAACCAAAATCCGGAGCCTCAATGAAAATTACATTTTTTCCTACTTTCAAACCTCTGGATTTACAATTTTCAATATAGGCTTTATCATAGATATTTTGCCATATGGTATGGATCTTCAATATAATTCTGTAAAGGAAATTCATTGATTATTTTCTACTAATTTAACAATAATATTTTCAACAGCGTCGAAAATTTTCTGGTTATCAAACTGCTTTTCAGAGTTTTTTAAATTTTCCTGTATCTCTGAAATAAGATGAGAATCGGTCATGAATTTTTTCATGGCATCATACATTTCGAAAATTTCATAATGGATGAGGTATCCATTTTTCTGATGCTCGATCATTTCCGGAATTCCGCCAACATTGGTCGAAATAATTGGCTTTTGCAAGATCAGAGTATCTGCAATTATCAACGGCCAACCTTCAGATTCTGAAGGCATAATGAAAAAATTTGCATTTTTCACATAAGGATACGGATTCAGTAGTGAACCAAGAAAAACAAATGAACCTTCTACATTCAGATTTTTTGTAAGTTTTTCAAGATTTTCCCTTTCTTCTCCATCACCGATTACAAATATTTTATGTGGAAAACCATCCTTTAAAAGTTGGGCATGAGCTTCCATTAATTTGTGATGCCCTTTTCTGGAATGCAGCCTTCCAACTGTAACAAAAACAGGATGTTCGGTTTCAAAATCAGGTTTGAATTCCAACGCTTTTTCCTTCAATTCTTCTATCGGAATTGCATTTAAAATAACTTGATTTTCAGGTAATTTAATATCGGGGTAGGTTTTCAATAAAATATCTTTTGTCTGCTGAGAACCAAAAATAAAATAATCAAATTTTGGAATTTGGTTTAGAATCAGAGGAACGGCAGGCTGTAGCTTCGGAAAAGTAATATCGGAATGAAACCATCCTATTTTTTTAGATTTTTTGTTGGAAGAGTTCAGAACATCTGAAAACATGGTATATCCGGTTGCAATTTCTACATCAGCATTATTTTTTAAAATAAATCTGTCCGGAATTATGGGAAATTTCTGATATACAAATAATTTCATTCTTCGAAATGCTAATGCAAGATTATTTAGAAACTTGTTTTTAGGAAAATCTTCTTTTCCTTTTGCTAAAGTTTTAAAAGGAATATCTTTTGGTATATCATTTCGTAATTCTCCCTGAAAAAGATTGAGAGACAGGGAGATATCAAATTTTTGTTTATTCAGGTTGTTCAGCATACTTAAAAGAACTTTTTCCACACCTCCCATTTCCATGGAACGATGTCGGAAAAGTACTTTTATTTTTTTTTCTTTCTTCATATCGCTTTTTTACTTTTTTCCGAATTTTTTCCGAATCAGATGATTCATCGGTTCTTCAATATAAGTGAATAAAATGATGGAAATAATGTTTAGTAAAATAAAGATAATCAATTTGTTGCTGCTAATGTAATCATTAATGAAAATTGAAATGAAACCTTTATGAATAAGATAAAAAATGTAAGAACTTTTGCCCAGCAAAACAAATATCGGGCTTCCCAATATTTTCTGAACAAAAGTTTTTTCATGGATGAGCCCCCAAAGTAAAGGCCCGATTCCTAAAACGGAAAGAAAAATCATTTCAGAAGCACGCCCAAAATCACTTTTAAAATTGTAAAAACTGGCAGCGTAATGTTTCCCAACAAGATATACCATGATAAAAAATGCTCCGAACCAAGTAACCCAATTTTTTTTGAATCTTATATTCTTTTTCAGCATTAGATAAGCCAATCCAATTCCTGCAAAAAATTCAAAAATATAGGTGGAAATATTTTTTTGCATAAAACCCCAAATATTTTCGGGAATTTGGCTAAAATATTTCAAGGATGTTCCGAACAAAAATATAAGTATCGGCAAAACAATAATCCACCATTTGTTTTTTCGGGCAAGAATAAAATAAAACGGAGCTGTAAAATAAAACATTTCTTCCAGTGTAAGTGTCCATCCTTGCGGAATTCCCGCCTGAACGTATTTTTCAAAAACAGCTTTGGTCATGGTAAACGAAAGAATGGCTTCAATGGTTTTTTCAGAATTCCAGAAATTATTTTGAAAAAACCAAACCAGAAAAACGGCAGCCGTAATTAGAAAATACATCGGATATATCCTTGCAACACGATTTACCATATATTTTTTGAAGTGGATAGGATAATCATTGAAATAGCGGTAAGTAATTAAAAATCCGCTGAGTACAAAAAACATATCCACACCTATGTGAAATTCCCAAATGATCTTTTTCAAAAATTCAGGATATTTCGGATTGCCGAATGGTGTAAAATGATATACGAAAATCATCCATGCAGCAATAGTACGATAACCGGTAAGAGCAGGAAAAAATTGTTTATCAGTTTTCAACATTGCAACCTATTTCTTTGTAATGCTTTTTGAAATTTTCCACCCATTTTTTCCATTCTGTTTTGTTTGTTTTTTTGCCCAAAAATTTTTCAAAATAGTCTAAGGAAAAATCTTTCGGAAAATTTTGCATTGCATCAAAATCACCTTTGTACCAGGCTTCATTCATGTGATGATTGAATATATTGACATCAAACTCATTTCCATATTGATGATACGAATTGGTAGCAGAACTCTGAAAAGTGGTTTTCAGAGCTTCATCTTTCAGACGGGAAATAAAATTTTTATTTTTTTTATTTTTCCTGTAAAACACAGAAGCATTGATGAGTTGTCTTTTTTCATCAACTTTCCCATGCATGTTTTTCCAAATTTCCAGCCAGTATTCTTTTTTGTAAAGCCCCATCAAAATGGAATTCAGTGACCAATATTTTCGGCGGGTTTCATTGTCTACTTTTCCAAGTTTGTAGAGGATCGTAAAAAATTTAAAATGATTATAAAAATAGGCTTCCATGATCTTTTCTGTGCTCAAGAAAAAATTTTTCGGAATGGTAGCATTGATGTTGGTGCTAATGCTTTGGATTTCAAGGCTCTTATCATCAATAAAATTTCCCAGCCAACCTAATTTCAAAAGATAGATCTCCCATTTTTTGCAATCTGAAACCAGTTCGTCCAGATCAATTTTTCTAGTAAACCAAACATCATCTTCCGTCATAATAAAATATTCCGAAGCGTTTTTTGCTGCTTCGATCCAAAAATCCGTTGGAATTTCAAAACCGTTTATTTCTTTTCCGGTTTCCAGATTTTCCTGAACAGCTTTGATTTTTTGAGGATAAGAATTTGATTTTAATATCGTGATTTCCGGATATCTATTCTGAATTTTTTCCAGATATTTCTCTGCGGTTCCATCATCCAAAACCGTAATTTTAAAATCTCCTGATACCAGTTTGTACACTGAGGAAATACAACGATCTAAATAATACGGGCGATTAAAAGATTTAATAAAAATATCTGTCATCCGAACTTTCTTAATAATTTTGCAAAGATAGTATTCTGTTTTCGGAAAATAAACTCTGGTAGATTATCAATTTCAGAAATATTTTTACCATAAAGTCTGGAAATATTTCTGCGGTGGAGCGTATCCAAAATTACGGAATGCCAGTTTTGGTTCAGTTTTCCTTTTTTGGATTTTTCTTGGGAAACCCCTTTTTCGTGTAAGCGGTATAGATAGAGTGGTTTTTTTAGAAATTTAAAATTTCCTTTTTCATATATCTTCAGATATAGATCTTGGTCTACTGCCGAGGTCAGTTTAGGATTTATTCCGGAGGTTTTGTCATAGGCAGATTTTCGGAATGTAAAAAAATGATTGGCTTCGAGAAAAATATTGAAAAACAGTTGGTCGTTGTTTTTTATTTGCCTCGAAGAAGTGAACATTTTATTTGGGATCAATGCGTTATCACACAATTGAAATTGGGAATATACCACAACGATTTTCTCAGAATGATAATTTTTGAGAATATCTTGTATTGCATTTTCTGTAATGGCATCATCCGGATCTACAAATCCACAAATTTCTCCTGTTGCATTTTGTACACATTTTCTTTTGGTAAAACCCACTCCCATATTTTCTTCATTTCTAAAAATCTTTATACGAGTATCATCTTTTGTCCATTCTTTTATTTTTTCGAATGAGCCATCATTGGAGCAATCATCTACAAGAACGATCTCGAAATTCTTATAAGTCTGATTCAAGATGCTTTGGTAGCATTCTTTGAAATATTCGTAATTATTATAATGGGCAATAAGAATAGAAAAAACCATTCAAAAAAAATTTAGCTCAAATTTAAAAAAATAATGCTAACTTTATTCCCTAAAAAAACAAATGTGTGGAATTTCAGGAATCGTAAAGCAAGATATTGCTAAGGAACCCCTATATAAAATTATTTTGAAGGATATGACGGACTCGATCAGTCATCGTGGTCCGGATGATGAAGGTCATGAATTTTTTCAAAATTGCTTTTTAGGCTTTAGAAGATTATCTATAGTAGATATTTCAGAAAGAGGGCATCAGCCCATGTACTCCGATACAGGAAAAGAGTGTATCGTTTTCAATGGAGAAATTTATGGTTACCGAGAATTAAAATCCGAAATCAAAGATTATACTTTTAAGAGCAATACAGATACAGAAGTAATACTTGCGCTTTACCAAAAGTACGGTGCCGATCTTCCAAAGCATCTTAACGGGATGTACGCTATCGCAATATGGGACGAGGATAAGCAGCAATTATTTTGTGTTCGGGATCGTTTTGGGGAAAAACCATTTTACTATGCTATCGGGAAAAACGGTGAATTTATTTTTGCTTCCGAAATCAAAGCTATTTTAGCAACAGGTTTAGTAGATGCGGAGCTTAATGATGAAGCGATTTTCCATTTTTTAAGACATATGTATGTCAACAGCAACCAAAGTATCTATAAAAATATAAAAGTATTACCACCTGCTTCTCAGTTGCTCTACAAAGATGGAAAGATTAGTATATCTTCTTATTGGAACTTTCCGGAAGAAGAATTGGAAATTTCTGAAGAGGAAGCTATTGAAAAATTTCGACATCTTGTAGAGAAATCGGTAGAAAGACAAATGGTGGCAGATGTAAAAGTAGGAGCTTTTCTTAGTGGAGGATTAGACTCAGGAACTTTAGTAGCACTCTCCTCACAATATACCCAAAATTTATCTACTCTCGGATTTAAATACGAAGGAGACTGGGATGAAATGCCGGAAGCAAGAACAATTGCAAATAAATATAACACCGACCACCAAGAAGTAACCATTCCCGATTCTGAAATTCCTAAAATTCTGGTAGAAGTTCTTCATAAATTAGACGAACCTCTTGCAGATACAGCTATACTGGCAACTTATGCCATTTGCAAAGAAGCTTCAAAAAATATGACCGTTGTTATTACAGGAAATGCTGGTGATGAGCTTTTCGGAGGATACAAATGGTATCAAAAAGAGCATGAAATTCTGGATAAAGGAGGCTCAATTACGCCGCTTCTTCCTTTGTACAAAGCGGGATCTTCCATAAGTGAGAAAATGAGCCTTTCAAAACCACAGAATTATTTTCTGGATAAGATTTTTAGGGCTAAATTTTCGGATATTATTGCATACCAAAAAGAAAAAGTACACAACAATTTCACTCAAAAGGAAACAAAAAAGCTGTTGAAATATCATAAACCTTATAGTCATTCTTATAATTTTCCACTGGATAAAAACAACCTTAATACATGCCTGAAAATGGATATTAACACCATTATTCCAGGAGATTATATGGTAAAAGACGATCGAATTGCCATGATGCATTCCATAGAACTAAGAACTCCTTTTTTAGATAAAAATCTGGTTGAATTTTGCTGCTCACTTCCTTCAAAGTATAAGGTAAACAAAAAACAAACAAAATTGATTCTGAGAAAAGCATATGGAGATTTGCTTACCGACAATATCCTGAATAAAAAGAAACAGGGATTTGGTGCGCCTATTGATAGTTGGTTAAAAATTCCTGAAATGGAAATGCTTACCGATAAAATTTTAAAAACTCCTTCTGCAAAAATATTTAAAAAACTACATTTCAAAGAAGTACAAAAACATCTGAATTACAATTACAGACATTGGGCTTTATTGGTTTTGGGAATATGGATGGAAAATCATGCTACTTTTCAGGAAATTATTAGTCTGTAATGTATTGAAATTTTTCATATTGTTTGGAAACTTCTTCTATGTCTATATTTTCCTTGATTTTGAAAACATACAGCGTTTTTCTGAACTCTAAAATGTCCAGAAAGTTTTCCACAATTTTGTAATCTTCACGAATGGAATAATCGTGGATCAGTATTTTTAGATTTTTGTTCTTATGGCATTTTAGTATGGATTGTAAAGCACATGCAACACGAAATCTGCCGTCTACCAGAATGATGTCGTATTTAGAAGAATCCGTTACTGAAAAAATTTTAGAAGAAAAATCCGGGAATTTATTTTTTGCATCATCATTTACAGGATATCCCCAATATTTGGTGGGGCCAATGTCAATGAAATGGATGTTCAGTCTTGTTCCAAGATTTTTTTGAATGATTTTATATTTCTTGATAAAGGATATCCAAGGTTGGTTGGTATCAACGGAAGTAATGCGGACATCCGAGTTTATCAAACTAAACAATGTGCTTCCTCCGGTTCCAAATTCTAAATAGTTTTTAGATTGGGATAAGTATTTTTTTAGTAATTGTTTCTCCTCTTCATACATCACAAAAGGATAACTCTTCGGAATCTCCATTTGCTGATTCAGTAATGTTTTTAGCTTTTCTAAAAGTTTCTTGATCATTCTCCTCTTTTTATTTATTCGGTAATAGTTTCTGTTTTATTTTTCACAATAGAGTTTGCCGGAACATCTTTATATATAAGGCAACCCGCACCAATAATGGTATTATCACCAATTGTAACTCCTTTTAGGACAGTAACATTGCTTCCGAGCCAACAATTTTTTCCGATTTTGATGGGAGCTGTTTTAAATTTTTGATGTTCCACTTTCAGTTCCGGTTTTGTGGAATATTCATGGTTGTGGTCATATAGTTTTACGCCTTCCCCAAAAAGTGTGTTTTCTCCAATTTCTATTTTTTCCAGACAATTAATAGAACAATAATTATTCATAAAAAAATGATTTCCCAAAAACAGTTCTGCATTATTTCCCACAAGAATATTACAATAATTACGGATGTCTATATTATTCCCGAATTTTACTTTTTTCAAATGAGGATAAAGAGCAAAAGTACAATAATCCCCAAATCTTAACGGATTCCCGATTTCGGAATCAGGATGATTTTTCAGGAATTTCAAATTTCTGTTTTTCAGGATTTTCAGAAAAAATTTTGAAAGCAATTGCATTTGAATTTAATATTTTACAAATATAATCGTTTCCACCTAAAATAAGTATTTTTGCAGAAAGTTAAACAAAATTCATGTATCCTTTAGTAACCATTTCTATTCCTGTTTTTAAGTGTGAAGATTTTTTGGAAAATTGCCTTTTATCCATTAAGAATCAGACCTATAAAAACATTGAAGTTATTTTGGTAAACGACAAAACACCGGACTCCAGTGCAGCTGTTGCAGAAAATTTTATTCAGAAGCATAATTTGCAAAACTGGCATTTGGTAGATCTTGAAGATAATTCGGGACTTTCTGTTGTTCGCAATAAAGGAATTGAATTGGCTCAAGGAAAATACATTTTTTTTGTGGACAGCGATGATGAAATTTTTCCGGATGCTATTGAAAGCCTCGTAAAATTGGCAGAAGAAAATGATTATGAAATGACAATGGGCGAAGTGGAAGGAATACGGCTTCCAGACAATATAAAGTCGGATGTTTTCCCCATAAATACAAAAGAGAATGAACTGATCGGAAATGCAGAAATTTTAAAGGAAGTGGTGAATGGAGGTTTTGCCGTTTCCTCTTGGAATAAGCTGATACGAGTAGATTTTTTAAGAAAAAACCAGTTGCTTTTTACAAAAGGACTTTATGCACAGGATTCTCTTCACACTTTTGAAATGGCACTTTTTCTCACATCTGTTGCCTTTTTGCGGAAAAAAACATACAAATATTATCTTCATCAAAATTCTGTAATTCATAACAGGAAAAAAATTCATTTTGATAATTGGATTACCATTGCTCAAAAAATTGATGGATATTATAAAAATGAAAAAGATCCGGAAAGAAAAAAAATGATTTTGAAATATTTGATAAATTTCAAAATTGTCACTCTGGAAATGAACTGGAAAGCCCAAAAAAATGAAGAGCTTTGGAAACGAAGCTATAAAGAATATTCCAAGCTGAAAAGATTAAGTTTTGCAGATTATTTTTCTAAAAAATTTTCAAAAGATTTGAAGAAGAAACATTTGTTTATTTCGCTTCCGACAAATCTTGGATTTAAACTTTTTAAATGGAGATACGAAAGATAAACATCTGATTATCTGTTGATTTTTTTGTTGAAATAATAGAAAAGTGAGTTCGTCTTTATAAACTTTTCATATTTTCCTGTTTTTCCAGAACTCCTTTTACATCATAGATAACTCCATTTTCGACAAGGTAATCGTTAAAATTCAAACCTATAAATTCATCATGTGAAACTGCTAAAACAATAGCATCGAATTTTTCATTGGGCATTTCGGTTAAAGTAGTCAGGTTATATTCATGCTGAACATCTACCGGATTTGCCCAAGGATCAAAAACAGTAACGAGTGTTCCGTATTCTTTAAGATTTTTTATCACGTCTACTACTTTTGTATTTCGAAAATCAGGACAATTTTCCTTGAATGTAAATCCTAATACCAAAACTTTGGATTTTTTTACTTTAAGATCGTGTTTTAGCATTAGCTTTACAGTTTGGCTTGCCACATACTGTCCCATAGAATCATTCATTCTTCTTCCTGCCAAAATAATTTCCGGATGATATCCAAAAGACTGAGCTTTTTGTGCTAAATAATAGGGATCGACACCAATGCAATGTCCACCAACTAATCCTGGTTTGAAAGGAAGAAAATTCCATTTTGTTCCTGCTGCTTTCAAAACTTCGTGAGTATCAATTCCCATCAGATTAAAAATTTTTGCCAATTCATTCACAAAAGCAATATTGATATCTCTTTGAGAGTTTTCAATCACTTTTGCAGCTTCTGCCACTTTGATAGTAGGAGCGAGATGAGTTCCTGCTGTAATCACGGATTTGTATAGTCCGTCCACAATTTTTCCGATTTCCGGAGTGGAGCCAGATGTTACTTTCAGAATTTTTTCTACAGTATGTTCTTTATCTCCTGGATTGATTCTTTCAGGGGAATAGCCTGCATAGAAATCTTCATTGAATTTCAATCCGGAAATTTTTTCGAGAACCGGAATACATTCTTCTTCAGTAACTCCAGGATATACAGTAGATTCATAAATGACAATATCTCCTTTTTTCAAAACTTTTCCGACGGTTTCGCTGGCTTTATAAAGTGGTGTAAGATCAGGTCTATTATTTGTATCAACGGGAGTGGGAACGGTAACTATATAAATATTGGAATCTGCAATATCTTCCAGTTTTCCGGAACAGAAGAGACCGATCTCTCCCGGTTTTGGATTATTTTCAACTAAAGCAGACTTCAGCAAGTCGTCTTCAATTTCCAAAGTTTCATCTTTTCCGGATTTGAGTTCCGCGATTCTTTTTTCATTAATATCAAAACCAACTACCGGGTATTTTGTAGAAAATAATCTTGCCAACGGAAGGCCTACATATCCTAATCCGATGATAGAAATTTTATGATTCATAATTTTATTTCAAATTTTTCCAATACCATTTTACAGCTTCTTTCAAGCCTTCTCTCATGGAAAACTGAGGATTATAGTTTAGTAAATTTTTTGCTTTATCAATACTTGCCAAAGAATGTGGGACATCACCTTTTCGATAGTCGCCATGAATGACTTCTACATCAGCAATTTTCGGATCAAGTTCCGAAAGATATTCTTTTAGATATTTTACCAAATCATTCAGAGTTGTTCTTTCCCCGAAAGCAGTATTGTAAACCTGATTCTGAGCTTCAATATTCTCCGAAGTAAGTGCCAGAAGATTCATTAAAATAACATTGTCGATATAAGTGAAATCACGTGAATATTCACCACCTCCATTAATTGTAGGACTTTCATAATTCATAAACTGCATCACAAATTTAGGAATAACGGCAGCGTATGCTCCATCTGGATTTTGTTTTCTTCCAAAAACGTTGAAATATCTTAATCCAATTGTGTCAAAATTGTAAGTTTTTTTGAAAACATCAGCATAAAGTTCATTTACATATTTTGTAATTGCATACGGAGAAAGCGGTTTTCCGATTTTATCTTCCACTTTAGGTAAAGTTTCAGAATCTCCATAAGTGGAAGAACTGGCAGCATATACCAATTTTTTGACACCGGAATCTCTGGCTGCAATAAGCATATTCAGAAATCCGCCTACATTCACGTCATTACTTGTAATAGGGTCATTAATAGAACGAGGAACTGAGCCAAGTGCTGCTTCATGCAAAACAAAATCCTGATTTTCGCAGGCTTTTTTACATGTTTCCAAATTACGAATATCTCCTTCGATAAGAGTAAAGTTTGGATCATTTTTACACGTTTCCAAATTTTCTCTTTTCCCCGTTGAAAAATTATCGAAACAAGTAACTTTTGCTCCAAGATTCAGGAGTTCCTCACAAAGATTAGATCCTATAAAACCAGCTCCTCCTGTTACTAAAACGTTTTTTCCGGAGAGCTTTTCCCTAAAATCACTCATTTTTTAAGAATAATATTTTTCTAAGATTTTGTAAAGATAAGATTCTTTATTTTCTAATCCGTTTTCTATGAAATAATCTTCTATATCGGGAATGTTGATTTCATACCCGGAACCTGCTTTTATGAGGTTCAGATTCAGTTTTTTGGAGAAAAAGTTTTCTATGATTTCCAAAATTTCAACAATAGAATAATTTTGCAGGTAAGCAATATTAATAATTTTATTGAAGTTTTTTTTCTCCAAAAGTTTCAGTGTTATTTTTTTAATGTCTTCGGAATCAATGATGTTTCTGGTTGCTTTTGTATGGACATTAATGGTCTCGTTGTTGCTGACAGAACGCACAAGATAATTCATCAAAAGATTGGGATTTCCGCCTTTTCCTACAGCATTGCTCACACGAAGCATCATATAATTTTTGACATTGTTTTTTATCAATTCTTCCATGCGAAGTTTATGCAAAACATATGGACTATTGGTTTTAGAAGAATCATAGATGCTACAAGTACTGAAATAAACAAAAATCTTATCCTGAGTATAAGCTAATGTATCAAGAATTAGATCTTCTTCACGTTGAAACTGATTAGGATCAGTTTCCGAAGAATTGGAAACACCTGATGCAAAAAAAATCACATTATCATCATCAACATCTTTAAATAATGAAGCAATTAATCCGTTACCTATAATCATTTTTTAAATTGTATTTGGAATGTAATAATTGGTTGATGCCTTCTTTCTGAAGAAAGGTACTGAAATATTCTGCGCCTACTATATCGACATGCATGATATCATAATAGGCATGTTTTGGGAGTTTCAATCTTGAAAAATCAAGAAAGTCAATCGTATTCAGGTTTTTGAAATAAAAGTCATAAAAATCTCTGTGAGCATAATTTTTGTAGTCTTTTCTTAAATAATTTTTAGGAGGCTGTATCAAAATGAGGTGTATCTTTTTTTGTTTACATTCTTCTATTATTTTTTTTAGATATTTTACTTCTATTTCTGTAATTACAGGCTTTTTGTATTCGTATGGAACCATTTCTATCTGGGTTTCATTTTGTTTTTCTGGAGTAAAACTTCCAAAACGAAATAAAGGATCTTTGTTTTCGGATTTTCCGAAACTTCCAAAAATTTGGCTTTTTCCGATTTTTGACAGAGAATTGATATAATTTTTAGGAATAACCTTTATCATATCCAAATGGTTTTCCCATGTAAAATTTTGGAAAAAAGCAGGCATTCTGTTTTCAATTGAACTTTCTACAGTATCATCCCACCAGATATTGTTAATCAAATTATGTGGGCTGAAAGAAAGCAGAAGCGTATCTATTTTGTTCGATTTATTAAAAATTTTAAGTTTGGTATATGCAAAAAGATAGGTTTCTCCCCCTACAGAATAATTGGCATAATTTGAAAGTTTTTTATCATCAATAGACCAACGTGTATTAGAATCTCCAATGATGATGTTTTTTTTGCTGATCTTCACTACTTCATCTTTCTTTTTATAATAAAGATAGGTGTAAAAAGTACCAATCAACACACAAACCAAAAGACAAAATACTCCCGTTTTTAAAACAAAATTTTTCATAAGCATCAAAATTGAAAATAAATAAATTCTGCCTGATCTCCTTTAAACCAAAGAATAGCAAGTGTTAAAAACAAATAAATTGACCATCTTAGAAAACGGTTGATTTTTGTATATTCAAATCGTAATGGATGCAAATGATGACGCATGAACCACTCAAAAACAATCATTATTCCGATAAAAAAGAAAATACTGAAATCTCCTTTCATTAGCTTTATCGGATAGCCAATTGCTTTGTCAAAATTCAGTATCATTCTTGTTATATATCCAAAAGCATCTGAAACAGTATTTGCTCTGAAAAAAATCCAGCAAAAACAGGCAAGAGTAAATGTTATGATGATTTGTATCCCTTCTTTAAAACCGGGAAATAACTTTCCATCTGCCACAATATTCAGATTATTACGATTGGTTTTCAAAACAATGGAAGGCATGATAAAAAGTGCATTTAAAAGTCCCCAAAAAATAAAAGTCCAATTTGCACCATGCCAAAATCCGCTTACCAGAAAAATGATAAAGGTATTCCGCACTCTCATTATATTTCCACCACTGCTTCCACCCAAAGGAATATACAAATAATCCCGAAACCATGTAGAAAGCGAAATGTGCCATCTTCGCCAAAATTCTGCAATGTCTCGCGAAAAATACGGGTAGCTGAAATTTCGTAAAAGCTCAAAACCAAATAACCTTGCCGTACCTAATGCGATATCAGAATATCCGGAAAAATCTCCATAAATCTGGAAGGCAAAAAGAACAGCTCCCAAAGCTAAGGTTGTTCCATCATAATTTTCATAATTATTGAAAATCATATTGGCAAAATAAGCGCAATTGTCCGCTATTACCATTTTTTTGAAAAGCCCCCATAGAATTTGTCTTAATCCGTCTACTGCTTTATCATAACTGAAAACTCTTTTTGTTTTTATCTGTGGCAAAAGATGCGTTGCTCTTTCAATAGGACCCGCAACAAGAAGCGGAAAAAAGCTAACGAATAATGCATAATCGATCCAATTTTTTTCAGCAGTTATTTTTTTATAGTAAATATCGATAACGTAAGAAAGTCCGTGAAATGTATAAAAAGAAATTCCAACAGGGAGAATAATATTCAGCAGCCAAGGTTCAAAATGTATTCCTAAATTCTGCATCAATTCTGAAAAGGATGAGGCAAAAAAATTGTAGTATTTGAAAAATCCAAGAAACCCGAGATTAATTCCAATACTGATCCAAAGCCAAATAAGGCGATATTGTTTTTTTTCTGCTCTTTCAATCATTAATCCTGTGAAATAATCCAAAAATGTAGAAAATGCAAGCAGAAACAAAAATCTCCAATCCCAACAAGCATAGAAATAATAGCTTGCGATCATCATTAAAATATTCTGGAATCGAAAGTTTTTGTTGAGCAACCAGTATAAAATAAATACGATTGGCAAAAAAATGGCAAAACCAATAGAGTTGAAAAGCATTTCTAAATTTTTACATTATAATATTTAGCAACACTTGGATGTCCTACATGCAACAACACTTCGTTTTCCAATCCTTCGTCTCCTGCACAAACACAAAATTCTGTCGGAAGAAGATATGGTGAAAATCCCGTAGATTTAGCAGCATTCCACATTACTCTGGAAGCACGGGAAGGTTCTTTTATCATCCATTCGCAACACGCTTTATAAAAATTGATTCCCTGTTCATGGTTTTTCCATAACGTCATCGGACTTTGATTGTAAGAATGGCCAAAACCATTGCTCATATCTGTGATTTCTTTTGTATCTAAAGAAATTTTCATGTCTTTTTTCAAAAGATTTCGGGAATTGTAAGGAGCGCAAAAACCAAAAATCTCGGTAAGATAAACAAGCCGATAAATGTCCTCGGAAACTACAAACATATCAGTATCTACAACGCATTTGAAATCGGCTTCAGATTCCAGAAGAGATTTGAATTTGAAATAATCGGCAGTTCTGTAAAAATGTCTTGGATGTTCATCATCTTTAATAGGTGAAGCAATAATTTTTTTCAGAGTAACACCGGGAATTTCCAAATCAAAATCAGAATATACGGTATATTTTGCATTTGGAAAATATTTCCTCAATGTAGAAAGTGAAGGTTCAAGTCTATTTCCTTCAAACTGGCTTCCACCTGCATTTACTCTGTTTTCGCCAAACTCGCTAAAACAGAATTCGATAGATAAAGAATGTATATAATCTGCCAATTCTTTATCCTGAATAATGAAGTTTTCCAGTTCATCAATATTTTTTTCTGAAAAACCGGGCGACTTTTTTTCGGAAAATGTTTTTTTCTTTCCGGCTATTACAGCCGTAGCTTCCTTTAGTCTCCAGAATAAAGTTCCGAGCATATCTTTTTATTTGAATTTATTTTTTTTATTTTTTCCCTTAAAGGTTTTTCGATGTAATGATAGCTTATGGCCGATACTACGAGCAGTACTATTACAGAAGCCAAAAATAATTTTAAATCTCCGTAAATCTCTATTTTTTTCAAAAAATATTTAGTAAACCAATAGACCGGAATTTGAAGTATATAAATACCATAGCTGATCTCGCCAAGATAAATTAAAAATTTGTGGTTTGAAATTTTTGTGATCCAACCGGAGTTCAGTGCTGTGGAAATAATGAACGGAACAAATAATACCATAAGAAGACCATTATGATAATTGATATTTTCCGGACGGAAAATGAGAGCTAATAGAATTAAAATTCCAAATAAAATTACTGCCCAATCTACTTTCTTTTGTTGATTCCAAAAAAAATTTATGAAAAACATACCTGCCAGATTTCCGCATAAAAACTGGTTGAGATGTTGAAGAGGAAAATAAAAAAGGAAGTTTTCAGTTTCTTTGTCTGTTCCGAACTGCAATCCGGAATTCAAGGCATAATTAAAGCATATTTGCGAAAAAAGCCAAATGAAAAATATCGGAAAGAACAATTTTTTTATACTGAATCTGCTATAAAAATAATTGAACATAAAAGGAAAAACAGCATAAAACAAAAATTCTACAGAAAGTGACCAGCCCGGAAAATTTACAGTCATTGCTTTTGCCGGAAACCATGATTGGATGGCAAATACATTGAGAAAAGTATCTGAAAGGTAAAAATCCTCTTTCAAAATTCCGACCCGATAGATCAAACTTAAAATAATGGCAACCAAATACACCGGATATATCCTTGCAAAACGGTTTTGCATAAAAGAACCTGCCGATACTTTAGGTTTTCTTCCATAGGCAATGATCATTACAAATCCTGAAAGAATAAAAAAATAACTTACCCCGATATTTGCCTGAACCAATAATCTATGTATAATTTCGTTTGAAAAAATATTCAATGGTTTTCCGAAATGAAAAAATACAATCGCCATTGCTGCAATAAATCGCGTAAAAGTAAGTTGTTCTATTCTCATGTGTGCTTGGCTTTCAGAGTTTTAACTTTTTTTTGATTTTCCTTTTCAGGTAATCAGCAATATAAGTGAGCGGTATTTGATCAAGAATTTCGTCTGTTGTAAATTTTTTGTGATTGAAAATCAGATTCTTGATTTCTTTTTTTCCATTCGGAATTTCGGTAAACATTTTTGTAATTCCGTAGGAATTAATATACGATTTATAAGAGTTTTCTTCGTCACTCCATGCTCCATGCCAAGATCCCGAAAAATGATGAGCTACAAAATTCTTCGGAAGATCCAATGAAAAACAATGGGAAGGATAAAGTTTTACTCCGTATTTTAGTTCCTGAAATTCATCCTTATCGGCAAAAGCACCGTATTTTTCTACCAAAAGTTGGGAAAATATTTTGGTATTGGGAATTTCTTCAAATTGCTTTTGTACTTCGTAATATTCTTTAATATCTTTTGCCAATTCATGTTCTTTTTCTGTTGCCCAAAATGCAGAAAAAGGCGTTCCCTTGATTTCAAATCCGCAAATTGCTTTTTCGTTCAGAAATTCGTTCAAAGGGAGTTTAAGCTCCATGTCGGTGTCAAGATAAAAGCCGCCATGTTCATAAAGAATTTTGGCTCGTGCATAGTCTGATACGAAAGCCCATTTCTTTTTTTCGTAGGCTTCTCTAATATAAACATTGGATGAGACGTCAAAATTTTCTTCGTTCCACTCAATGATTTCAAAATCAGGCTGGATTTTTTTCCAACTTTGGATACAGAATTCGGTAAGCTCAGATTTCTTACCTTTGCCGAACCAGAAATAATGAATTTTTTTTGGAATCATTTGTTTAAAATTATACAAAAATACAAAGTTTTAATTATAAGAGTTTTTTATATTCAATTTTATGAGTCATTACTTAAAAGGCCTTGATACTCTTCGGGCAATAGCATCACTTATTGTTGTTTGGAGTCATATTGAAATTATAAAGGGAATGTTAGGTTTACCGCCGGTTCAGTTTCTAAAAGTGCCTAATGCTCATTTTTCTGTAACGCTTTTTTTTGTATTGAGTGGTTTTCTCATCACCTTCCTTTTAGTAAAGGAAAAAGAAAAGAAGACTAAAATTTCTTTCAAGAATTTTTACATAAGAAGAATTCTCAGGATCTGGCCTTTGTACTATCTTATAATTGCGCTATCTTATTTTTTAATAAATTCTGATGTGCCCAAAAGAACCTTATTGCTTTGCCTAAGTATTTTTCCAAATGTTCCTCTTGCCTTAAAATCGGATTGGCCCGGTAGTCCGCAGATATGGTCTATTGGTGTAGAAGAGCAATTTTACTTATTCTGGCCTTTGCTTATTGCTTTTGTGTCCAATCAAAAAATGATAAAGACATTAGTGTTGTTTATCATCATTTATACTTTAGCACCTTATGTTTTGAATTATATAAATGTACATACCATCCATAATGAAAAACTGTATTCTTTTACAGAGAAAATATTTTATCATACAAAATTCAATTGTATGGCTTTAGGTGGAGTATTCGGGTATAGTTTGGCTAAAAATAAAAAATGGGTCGAGATATTCTACAGAAACGATATTGCAGCTTTTATTCTGTTTTTATTGCCATTTGTATTATGGTTTGCGGGAATTCCTTTTTATAGTTTTACAGACGAGGTTTACTCTTTATTTTTTGCAATTATGATGGTGATTGTGGTGAAAAGCAAATGGATCAATATTGATACAGCCATAAGTCAGTTTTTGGGGAGAATTTCTTATGGAATATATATGTACCACTGGATCATTACCGTATTGATTTTAAAATTTTTGATTTCGTATAAAGATGCCGGATATTTTAATGCGTTGCTTTATATTTCGGTTTTTGGTGCTACTATTTTGGTCTCTTGGATCTCTTACAATACTTTTGAAAAATATTTCCTGAATCTAAAAAAGAAATTTGAAGTTAAATAAAATGATTACCATTTTTACTCCAACCTATAATCGCGAGAAAACATTATTAAGGCTTTATGAAAGTCTTACAAAACAGACTTCTAAAAATTTTGAATGGCTGATTGTAGATGATGGCTCTCAGGATGATACTGAAAATTTGGTTCGGAAATTTATTGATGAAAACAAAATATCGATTAGATATATTTTTCAGGAAAATAAAGGAAAGCATTTCGCTATCAATAAAGGTCTGAAAGAAGCCAAAGGAGAATATTTTGTAAATATCGACAGTGATGATTTTCTGGTGGATCATGCAGTCGAAGAAATGGAAAAAATAGCAACAACTATCAATGAAAGATCAGAATTGGCGGGATTTACCTTCATTCATTTTTCCAATAAAATTGTTTTTGACGAAAAGAAATACGGAAAAAAGTCTTGGACTTCTCCTGAAAAATATGAATGGGAACACAAAGGCGAAATGATGTTTTGTCTAAAAACGGGAATTTACAGAAATTTTCCATTTCCAGAATTCGAAGGAGAAAAGTTTTGTCCGGAATCTTTAGTGTTGAGGCGCATTGAAAAAAAATTTAAAATTCTTTATACCGACCATGTTTTGGTGAGAGGAGATTATATGGAAGATGGTCTTAGTGCAAAGTTTTTTCAGCTTTTGAAAGATAATCCAAAAGGCACATTACTAAGCTACAGAGAGAAGATAGAAGACCAAACCTCCTGGAAAGAAAAAAAATCGTTGGCAAAAAATTATATGGATATTGCTTTGAATTCTAAAAAAATATCCTTCGGTGAAAGATATTTCAAGCTGAATCCACTTCTTACTATTGTTGCTTTGTTTGAGAAGCTAAAAAGCAAATTTTAAGAATATTTGTTATTCTTTACAATATCTAATGCTTTGGAAAGTCCGATTTTTTTGGTCATAAAAACTATAAAATCAAGTGCTTTTGTTTTACTTCTGCTTGATGATCGGAGGTATTTAAAGGCTTTTTTCAAAATCAAATACTGATCTTCTTTGCTGAAAAAACTTGAATATTTTCGGATGATGTATCTGTTGAAAAGATAAATTCCCTCTCTTCGTCTGTATTTTAGATCTCCTTCATCTTTAGAAGAAAGATGTTCGGAAGAAATTCTGATATTGGCAAAAGCATCATTAATGCTAAAAATATTACCCATTTCCGGAAATTCCAGCCAAGCAACATTGTCACTTCCAAATGCAACAGGAAAGTTTTTAAATTTATTTTTGATATAGGTTTTTCTGGTGAAGATATGTTCTGTTAATGTGCTTCTTCCACCTCCCTTGAAGATTCTCATATAAGAATCTGCTGCCAATTCTATTTCAGGATTTTTAAAAATTTCGGAAGTGGGATTTCCTTTTTCATCAATATGACGGGAAGCAAAACGAATCACCTGAATATTTTTGGATTCTACTTTTTGTAGATTTTCATAAAATTTCTCTACATAGTTTTCAGAAAGCGTATCATCATCTCCGAGAATCATGATCCAATCTTCATTTTTTGAAAGTTCGATACTGCGTTCCCATTGTGCTACAAGATTTTTGCCACCAAGATTAGTGTCAAATTTTTTATAAAAAAGAGGAATTTTTTGAGAATAAAAATGTATTAGCTTTTCGGGATTTTCAGGACTGCAATCATCACCAATATATACATGGAAATTTGTATTGGTTTGATTGGCAAGAGATTCCAAAGTTTCCTTAAAATAGGTGAGCTTATAATAAGGAATAATAATAGCAAGTGTATTCTCCATTACTTCCACGAGATGTTTTCTTTGATAATTTTTGCAGGACTTCCGGCAATAATGCAGTTGGGCTTTTCAAAAACTCCACGTACAACAGAATTGGATGCCACGATACAACCGTCGGGAATTTTAGTTCCCTGATATATAGAAACAGAATTACCAATCCAGACATGATTGCCTATTTCGATGGATTTATTTTTTTCTTTTTTACCTTCATAATTTACGGAATGATAGTCTTCATCCAAAATCTGACAATTCCAAGAGATATAACAATCATCCCCAATTCTGAGTCCGTTTCTTACAATAATATTGGTAAAGGGATTGATAAAGCCTCCTTTTCCGATAGACATTTCGGCATTTTCTCCAATATCAATTCTACTTCCTCTGGCTATATGATAGAAATCGGATGCAATTTTCAGCTTTCCGAAAACATTGATTTTGGTAACATCTTTCCTATGATTCAATTCGTGAGGAACAGTTCCTATATGAAGAGTTTTTCCAATGGAAATATTCTGAATTCCGGATAATTGTGTGTTAGGATATGCAAAAACGAACTTGCCATATTTCAGCTTATAGTAAAGACTTTTGAAAAAGATATGCAAATATCTGCCTTCAGCTTTTTTACTGTTGGTATGGAAAAAACGTAATATACTGAACACCGAAGCCATTTATCTTTTTATCAACTTTATCAGTTTGTTATAGATTTTATAATATTTGGTATTATATCTACCAAGAAGTTTTTCTTTTGCCCGATAGTTTTCCCTTATTGTTCCGAGATGTTTTGAGAAAAAATCATAATGTTTTTGCTCAAGATAACGGATCATTTTCAGATAGTTTTCAGTCTTATTGCTGATTTCTAAATTCATTGAATTTTCCTTGATTCGGTAGAAAAAATATAATTCGTCAATACGTTTCACATTTCCTCCGTTTTTCAGCATGCTGATCCAAAATTCCCAATCTTCCAGTCCATGAATCATATTGGTATCATATCCGTTCACTCCCTGCCAATCCGATTTTTTGAAAAAACCGCAACAATGGATAATATTATCTTTTGCAAGAGTGGAAAGGCTAAAATCCGGAAAACGCCATTGATCGGCAATAGCTCCAAATTTCTGCATATTAGCATAAATTACTTTGTAATCCTGAGTAAAATACTGTTTTGCTGTTTCCAGATATTTTGGGTCTATTTTGTCATCATTATCCAAAGGAAGTATCCATTCTCCGTTTGCGACCACAATTCCTGCATTTCTAGATGAGGCAAGACCACCATTTTCTTTCTTCAGATATCTGAACCGGGTATCTTTTTCCATCCATTTTTTAGCTACTTCTTCGGTATTGTCCGGAGAAGAATCATTTACGATAATGCATTCCCAATTCTGAAAGGTCTGATCAAGTACTGATTGCAGACATTCATCTAAAAACTGAGCCTGATTATAACATGGAACGACTATAGAAATAAGTATAGACACGAGTAGGATTTTAAGGGATGAGACTTTTTATAAAATTTCTGTAAGGTACTTTTTTTCTGGATAAAATTAATCTTTTAAAAAATATTTCAAAAAGTTTGAGACGATTTTTATTGGCCGAATAATGTTTTTGCAACTGATTATAATAATGATTAATGGTATAGATATCATTATCCGAATATTCGGGTTTCATATATTTTTTTATATTCCAGATTTGCTCAAAATGTCGTAAAGTGAATAAAAATGGAGTTTTTAAAGTATGCATAGCTCCACCTTGATGGATACGATATACTGAAAACACGTCCTCAGAAATATATGCTTTTGTATCTTTATAAATATGGAGAATAGTGGTGTACAACATCCAGTCTCCGAAGAATATTTTTTCAAAATATTTATTTTTCAGATTGGCATTTCTGAAGAGGCTGGTACACGTTATCAGATTATTTTTGGTGTAAAAATCCTGAATGGTGTAATTGTTTTTAATAGATGCATTCCCGATTATTTCCTTAAAATCTTTTCCGGCAAGAGTTTGTGCCATTCCTGAATGGATGGAATATTCCGAATGTTGCTCAAGAAAATTGACCTGTTTTTGAAGTTTCAATGGATCAATCCAATAATCATCGGCTTCACAAATGGCTACATATTTTCCTTTTGCCTGTTGCAAAGCCCATACAAAATTGGGGATCATTCCTTTGTTTTTAGTATGCTTTGTGTATTTAATTAAATTTCCTTTCGGATGTGTTTCAGAAATTTTCTTTATAATGGAATGGGTGTTGTCTTTAGAACAATCATCGGCAATAATAATCTCCATTTCCTCGGAATATTGTTGCATGAAAATCCCATCTATAGCATCTTCTATATATTCTTGATGATTATAAGCAAGCATTACTACGCTTACCAATGGAGATTTTTTCATAAAAAACTCTATTTGATAATTTTTGCCGGAATTCCTACAGCTGTACAATGGTCTGGTAAATCTTTATTTACAACTGCTCCCGCTCCGATAATTACATTATTTCCTATAACAACATCCGGAAATATGACCGAATTAGTTCCTATTTTACAGAAATTTCCAATTTTACATCTCCCCAGCAATTTTACATCAGGTGAAATTTCAACAAAATCTCCTATTTCCACATCATGTGTAATGATTGAATTGTAATAAATAATGGCCAATTTGCCGATTGATACATCATTGGAAATTTTAACACCATCAAGCACATTAGAGCCTTCTCCAATATTTACATTATAAGATCCTATATCCGCTTTTTTGCTTATAGTAGAAGCAACTTCACCTCCATAAGATAAAAATTTCTGATACAATTTTTCTCTTAAAAAAGGATTGCCAATCCCAATAGTAAAAGATTTTTCAATAGTTTCAAAATAATTACGGGCTTCTTCTTCTGTTTTTAAAATAGGAAATTTGTCATACAATTTTCCTCTTACATCTTCATTTACATCATCATAAAAGGCCAGATTATGGAGCAATCCGTTCTGATGGCAGATTTCCAGTACTTCTTTTGCAAAGCCTTTTGCACCAATAATCAGCATTTTTTTGAATTTTTAATTATTCTGAATTCTAAGAATTGTTCTACAAATAAGTTCTACTTCTTCCAAAGTAAGATCAGAATATAGAGGCAAACACAGAACTCTTTTTGCAATATCTTCAGTAATGGGAAGCTCCAGTTTTGGAAGATAAGGCAATGAAGAAGCAAGGCTTGGATAAAAATACCGTCTTGTAAATATTTCCTGCTTGTCCAATTCTGTTTTCACTTTTATTAATAATTCTTCGCTTTGTAAAACGATAGGGTAATAAGAATGATTTTCTTGAGAATCTTTGTGCCAAATCGGTCTTCTTGCTTGCAGTCCTTTTAGCTTCTCATTGTAATGTTCAGAAATTTGCTTTCTTTTTTCAGAAATTTGATCGATATATTTAAGATTCAGTAATCCCATTGCAGCATGAAATTCAGAATTTTTTCCGTTGAGCCCTAATTCTGCAAACGTATCAAAATTTGAAATTCCGAAATTGCGGATATAAGCAAGTTTTTTTAAAATGTCAGCATTTTTGGTAATCACCAATCCTCCTTCAATAGAATGATAAAGTTTGGTAGAATGTAATGAGCAGGTGGAAATGTCACCATATTCAAAAATAGATTTTCCATTAACTTCCACTCCGAAAGCGTGTGCTGCATCATAAATTACTTTCAGATTATGTTTTTTTGCTATTTTGTCGATTGCCTCCACATCACAAGGATTTCCGTACACGTGAGTTGCCAAGATAGCAGACGTTTTTGGAGTGATAGCAGCTTCTATTTTTTTTGGATCGATACATAAAGTATCCTGATCTATATCTACAAAAACAGGATTGCAACCTTCCCATACAATAGAACTTGTTGTGGCAACAAAGGAAAACGGAGTAGTAATGATATCTCCTGTAATTTCCAAGGCTTTAATAGCCATTTGTATTGCTACTGTTCCGTTGGTCACAAATAATAGATGAGAAACTTTTAAAAAATCTTTAAGTTCCATTTCTAATTGGGAAGCAAGCGGCCCCATATTGGTAAGCCAATTGCGTTGCCAAATACCTGTGATATATTTCTGGTATTCTTCCTGAGGTGGTAAAAAGGGCTTTGTTACGGGTATCATGCGTTTATAAAATTGTTTAAAATATTTATTCTGGAGTTTAACTGATGATTATTACTATAAATTTCCCGAAATTTTGATTGGGTTTTCACTTTCTTTTCCTGTAGCAGGTTCGGATCTTTTATCAGATGTTCTATGTGAGAAACAATTGGTTCTACTTCTGGCACAGTAATTATAATTTCGTCATTATCGAAAACCGTATTTTGTTTCAGTTCATCTGTTATAATGGGAAGAACACCATTAAGTGCGGCTTCCACAACTGTTCCCAAAGGAAAACCATCAAAAGATCCCTTACTCAATATAAAAGGTCGATTAGGAGATAAAATCACATCCTGATCCGAAAAAACAGAACTAAGTTCGTCAAATTTTTTATATCCTAAAAATTGAAAATAATCTTTATAGTTTCCTAAATCAATGTCATTTTCATCAAAACCTCCAACGATTGTAAATTTCACATTATAGTTTTTTTGAATAAGCTGCTGAGCTACATTTATAAAAACATCATAACCTTTATCTATTCCTTTATCTGTATATTTTGCAGCACAAAAACAGATATTAAATGGCTGGTCGTTTTTATAAACACGTTTTATTTCTTTATCAATAGAGTTTTGAGGAACAATACCTCCAAATATGTAGTGTGTTTTTTCTTTTGGGCAGTTTAGTCTTTCAATCAAATAATCGTGAGTAATTTTTTGTGTTACAATTACTCCTTTAAAGAATTTTGAAGATATGATTTTTTTTAAATTCTCCTCTACATTTTTGTCATCAAGACTAAAGCCACCACCCGGATATAGCGTAAAAACAAAATTTATTTTTTGTTTTTCTATCAAAGGAAAAAGATTCACTATGTTATTAAAAAAAACACAATACAACAGTTTGGTATTTATCCTTCCAATTTTTCCATCTACATTTTTTATTTTATGAAAAATGTTCGGAAATTTATTTCTAAATAATGAAAGATCTTTTTTAAAGTCTGATATTTTTTGCCCTAAAACGATATAATCTGATGGATTTACCAGAATTTCGGAATTATTGTAATGCTCCAAAAGGTTAGTGAATTCAGCATATCTGAAACCGGAAATCGGATTTGGGAAAATCGTATCATACATTACCAAATCTTTTTTTGAAGAAAAAAATGAAAAAAAATTAATCATTTTGCCATTCCAGTTTTGGTCTTACTACGCCATTCCACTTTCCTAAATATTCTCCTCTTTCTTCAGTAACATCATTTATTTCAATTTTAATGATCTTGTCCATTTCTGCGATTATCGTAAAATTTTCGCCGACTAATAATACTGTAATATAGTAATTATTGGCATTCAGAAAATTTTTAGGAATTATACATTTTGAAGTATGTACTCCTTTACTATAACCTGGTCTGTATAAATTAGGTGATGACAATACATATACATCATCATCTGTAAATACGGAAAAAGAAATATTTAGCCTCTGGTTTTCTACATAATTTATAAATTCAAAATCAAGCTCAATATCTTCATTGATTTTGAATTCTTTAGATTCGGAAGTTGCTTTAATGCTCAATATCTTAGCTAAATCATTACCGGGAGCACTGTTTTCTTCCCAACTAATTTCTGTGCCATTATTGGCGTTATTAACGGTGTTGTATTTTTTCACACAGTCATCAATGGGCCCATCATACACAAGTTGTCCTTTTTCTAACATGATTCCCGTTCTGCAAAGCTTACTGATGGCTAACATATTGTGGCTTACGAAAAGAATTGTTCTGCCTTCACCTTTGCTCACATCTCCCATTTTTCCGAGACATTTTTTTTGGAACTCTGCATCTCCAACTGCCAAAACTTCGTCTACAATAAGAATTTCCGATTCCAAATGTGCAGCTACAGCAAAAGCAAGACGCACATACATTCCTGAAGAATATCTTTTCACCGGAGTGTCAATGTATCTTTCTACTCCTGAAAAATCTACAATTTCATCAAATTTTCTTTTGATTTCTTTACGGCTCATTCCAAGAATAGCTCCATTTAGAAAAACATTTTCACGACCACTCATTTCGGGGTGAAAACCTGTTCCTACTTCCAAGAGAGAAGCAATTCTCCCGTCTGTATAAATTTTACCGGTGGATGGTTTGGTTACCTTGCTCAATAATTTCAGAAGGGTAGATTTTCCTGCACCATTTCTCCCGATGATTCCAACAGCATCTCCTTGTTGTATTTCAAAATTAATATCACGAAGAGACCATACATAGTCACTTTCTCCTTTTACCGTACGGTCATTTGATTCCCCGATTTTTAGATATGGATCTTCTTTCCCTCTAACCTTATGCCAAAAACGATTGAGGTCATGAGAAATGGTTCCGGTTCCTACTTTTCCGAGACGATATTGCTTTGATATATTTTCTGCTTTTAAAGCCAGCATTGTATTATTTTATTTGATTGTAGATTTTGGTTGCTTCACGTTATACGGTATCCATGAAGGATTTTTCAACTTTGTTGAAAATAACTGTTCCTAATGCCAATAATAAAAATATGATAATGGCACTTATTAAAATATATGTTGAAGAAAATTCTCCGTATCCTAACCAGCCATATTTAAAGCATTCAAATATTCCTGTCAATGGATTATAAAGAGCAACTTCCCGAAAAACTCCTTTGAGACTGGATAATGGATAAATAACTGGTGTAATATACATATAAAGAGAGATCCCGAATCCTAAAAGCATTTGCAAATCTCTGTATTTTGTAGTAAGTGAGGAAAAAATCATTCCCATTCCTAAAGCAAAAGCTGCCATAAGAATGATAAGAAACGGAGTGGCTAACATCCAAAGATTGGGATGGATTTCTCCTTTAAAAAAATATATCGCCCATACAATCAGAAATAATCCGAATTGGACTCCGAATTTCATTAAATTGGAAATTACAATAGTAATTGGCATTACCAATCGGGGAAAGTATACTTTCCCGAAAATTGCTGCATTACCTGTAAAAACGTTTGATGTTCCGGTAAGACATGCAGAAAAATAATTCCATAGAGTAACTCCGGCAAGATAAAAAAGAATTTTTGGAGCTCCATCTGTGGAAATATCTGCAATTCCTCCAAAAATAATTAAGTATACAACTGTAGTAAAAATAGGATTAATAAAAAACCATGCCGGTCCCAAAATGGTTTGTTTGAAACCTGATACAAAATCCCTTTTCACAAACATATAAACAAGATCTTTATATCTCCAAACTTCTTTTAGTTTAAGATCAAATAAAGAATGTGATGATTCAATGATTTCACTCCATTTCTGTTGAGGTTCACTCATTTTTTTTAATTTTTTTGCAAATTTAGAATAATTATATTACTCCATCATTAATGTCTGATTTTTGCTAAATCTATCTTACGATTTTTTTCAGGTATTCTCCGTACCCACTTTTTCCGTATTTTTCAGCCGATTTCAAAAGCTGTTCATCATTGATGAATCCTTTTTTATAAGCAATTTCTTCAATGCAGGAAATTTTAAACCCTTGTCTTTTTTCCAGAACTTTTACAAATTCTGAGGCTTCGTGAAGAGAATCAAAAGTTCCAGTATCTAACCAAGCAGTTCCCCTGCTCATTACTCCCACTTCAAGTTCCCCTTTTTCCAGATAAATTTTGTTGATATCAGTTATTTCCAGTTCTCCTCTTGGTGAAGGTTTCAGATTTTTAGCATATTCTACAACAGAATTGTCATAGAAATATAAACCTGGAACAGCATAATTGGATTTTGGAGTTTCTGGTTTTTCTTCAATGGAAATAGCTTTCAAATTGCTATCGAATTCTACCACTCCATATCTTTCAGGATCGGAAACCTGATAGGCAAAAACACAACCTCCTTTTACTTCTGTTTTGCTTGAAAGAAGTTCCGGTAATCCGGTTCCGTAAAAAATATTATCACCCAAAACCAAAGCAACAGAATCGTCTCCAATAAATTCTTCTCCCAAAATAAATGCTTGAGCAAGACCATCAGGAGAAGGCTGAACTTTGTACTCGAATTTGCAACCAATATTAGAACCATCTCCCAATAATTTTTGGAAAGCCTCCTGATCATGAGGAGTAGTGATGATTAAAATTTCACGAATTCCCGCTAAAAGAAGTGTGGAAAGCGGATAATAAATCATAGGTTTATCATAAACAGGCATTAATTGCTTACTAACTGCAATTGTCAATGGATAAAGCCTTGTTCCAGAACCTCCGGCTAAAATAATTCCCTTCATTTTAGTTGTATTGATTTTCGTAATATTTTTGATAATCTCCTGAAGTTACATTTTCCAACCATTCTTTATTTTCAAGGAACCAGTCAATGGTTTTTGAAAGTCCTTCTTCAAAAGTTACACTTGGTTTCCAGCCAAGATCCTTATTCAGTTTTGTGGCATCAATAGCATAACGTTTATCGTGACCAGGTCTGTCTTTTACGAATGTAATCAACTTTTCAGAATATCCTTCTGGTTTTCCCGTTTTTTCATCGACCTGCTTGATAAGCTCTTTTACAAGATCAATATTTTGCCATTCGTTCCATCCACCAATATTATAAGTTTCTCCGGTTTTTGCTTGATGGAAAATCTGGAAAATAGCTTTGGCATGATCAATCACAAAAAGCCAGTCTCTTGTATATTTTCCGTCACCATAAATTGGGAGAGGTTTTTCATTCAAAATATTTGAAATACAAAGAGGAATCAACTTTTCAGGAAAATGATTCGGACCATAATTGTTTGAACAATTAGAAACAATGAAAGGCATTCCATAGGTATTACCATAAGCTCTTACTAAATGATCGGAAGCCGCTTTACTTGCAGAATATGGGGATTTCGGATCATAAGAAGTCTCTTCAGTGAAAAAACCAGTTTCACCCAAAGCTCCATATACTTCATCAGTAGAAACATGATAAAATAAATTTGTTCTTTGCTCATCAGGAAAATTTCCGTGAGTATGATCAGGATTTAATATCCAAAATTCTTTTGCAAGATTCAGAAGATTTGCAGTTCCGATAACATTGGTGTTGATGAATGCATTCGGATCGGTAATACTTCTGTCTACATGAGATTCCGCAGCTAAGTGTACAATTGCGTCCGGATTATATTTTTCAAAAACTTTTCTCAGTTCTTCTGGTTTTGTAATATCAGCTTTTTCAAAAACATAATTGGATTCATTCTCGATATCTTTCAGATTTTCAAGATTTCCGGCATACGTTAAAGCATCAAGATTGATAATTGTAGTGTTTGGTAAGTTTTTTACAAATTCACGAACTACATGAGAACCGATAAATCCGGCACCACCTGTGATGATAATGTTTTTCATTAGTTTTTGATTGTTTTTCTTCCGATTGATTTATAATAAAAGCCGTTTTGTTCCGGGATTTCTAAAGGATACATATTTCTTCCGTCGAAGATGATTTTGTTTTTCATTTTTTCCGCCATCAGATTGAAATTCGGATTTTTAAATTCCGGCCATTCTGTAGCTATCAGAAGGCAATCTGCATTTTCTAAAGCAGAATACATATCTTTAGCATATTCTATTTTGTCTCCTAGAATTCTTCTTACATTTTCTTCTGCAATAGCGTCATAAGCAGTAACTTTAGCTCCTTTTTCTAATAAAATTTTAATATTATCCAAAGAAGAGGCTTCACGAATATCATCCGTATTCGCTTTGAAAGCAAGTCCCCAAAGAGCCACTTTTTTATCTTTCAAATCGCCAAAATACTTTTCAATTTCATAAGTTAAAATTACTTTTTGTGAAGTATTTACATTTTCCGTAGCTTCCAGAATTTGAAAATTGAAATCTTCCTGTTTACCAGATTTTATCAATGCTTTCACATCTTTTGGAAAACAGCTTCCACCATATCCAATTCCCGGAAATAGGAATCTGTGACCGATTCTGTCATCACTTCCCATTCCAAGACGAACTTTATCGACATCAGCGCCTACTTTTTCGCAATAGTTTGCGATTTCATTCATAAAAGTAATTTTTACAGCGAGAAAAGAATTGGCTGCATATTTTGTTAATTCAGAAGATTTTTCATCCATGAAAATAATCGGAATCCCTGTATTGGTAAAAGGCTGATAGATTTTGGCCATAATTCCTTTTGCTTTATCAGAACTTGCGCCTACTACTACTCTTGAAGGATTCATGGAATCTTCTACTGCAAAACCTTCACGCAAAAATTCCGGGTTGGAAACCACATCAAAAGGGATCTGCGTTTTTGAGGAAATTACCTCTCGAACTTTGTCTGCAGTTCCTACAGGAACAGTAGATTTGTTTACTACCACTTTATAATCGGTCATCATTTCGCCGATATCATTGGCTACTTTCAAAACATATGACAAATCTGCAGAGCCATCTTCACCGGGAGGTGTAGGAAGAGCAAGATAAATAACTTCGCTTTTGTCTAAAGCTTCTTTCAAATTCGTGGTAAAAAATAAACGATTTGCCTGAATGTTTCTCAAAAACATTTCTTCCAGATTAGGCTCATAGATGGGAACGATGCCTTGTTTCATGCTTTCCACCTTTTTTTCATCAATATCTACGCAATAAACAGAATTTCCAAGTTCTGCTAAGGTAGTTCCGGTAACTAAACCTACATAGCCGGTTCCAACGATTGTAATATTCAAAGTGTATAAATTTTAAAAAAATCTTTGCAAAGGTAACCATTTTTTAAAAATTAAAATATAGATAATGAATGGCTTATTTTGTTATATTATAATTTATACGTATCTTTGCAGAAGATTTACGGAAACAATGAAAGGGCCTTCGCAAGAAAGCCTTTTTTCGTAGAAATAATTTTAGGTTTTCGTATAAGTTAGAGTATGATGGAGTTTAGACAAAGAATAGAAGATTTACTGAATAAATTTCTGGAAGAAAGGCAGGATCTATTCCTTATTGATTTGAAAATTTCTGCAAATGATGATATCACTATTATTTTAGATGGAGATCATGGAGTTTCATTGCAGGATTGTCTTGATGCAAGTCGGGCTATAGAATTCAATATGGATAGAGAAGAGCATGATTTTAGCTTGCAGGTGATGTCTGCGGGTTTGAGTGAGCCTTTGAAATTTCCACGCCAATTCAAAAAAAACCTTGGAAGGGAATTGGATGTGGTGCTGAACAATGATGAAAAATTACAAGGTGAAATGACTCTTGCAGATGAAGAAAAGATCGTTTTGACCAGAAAATTCAGAAAACCAAAAGAGGTGGGAAAAGGAAAAATGGACGCGGTGGAAGAAACCGAAATTCCGTATTCCGATATTAAAAAAGCTTTAGTAACAATTAAATTTTAGTAACAAAATAGATGTGATTTTTATCAATCATCAATTATAATTTATCATTTGAAAATATGGACAGTTTAGCATTAATTGAATCCTTTGGTGATTTTAAAGATGAAAAAGGGATTAGCAAGATTGATTTGATGGCGATTATTGAGGATTCGCTTAAAACCTTGTTAAGAAAAAGATATGATTCCGATGATCATTTTGATGTAATCGTGAATCCGGATAAGGGAGACTTTCAGATATTTTTGAATAAAACTATTGTAGAAGACGAAATGTCTGAAGATGATGATTTGGAGATTGAAATTTCCGAAGCAAAAAAAATAGATCCTACTTTTGAAGTGGGTGAAGAATATACCGTTGAAATTCCGATTGCACAATTAGGAAGAAGAAATATTCTTACATTGAAGCAAATTTTGGCTACGAAACTTCAGGAGCACAACAATGCGATGTTATACGAGCAGTTTCATGATAGAATCGGAGAAATTGTAGTAGGAGAAGTTCACCATATTCGTCACAAACATGTAATTTTGTTGGACGATGAAGGGAATGAATTTATCCTTCCTAAGGAAAATCAGATTCCTTCGGATTATTTCAAGAAAGGGGAAAGTGTGAGAGCGATTGTGGAAAGTGTGGATTTCAAAGGAGCAAAGCCTCAGATTATAGTTTCCAGAACAGCACCGAAGTTTTTAGAAAAACTTCTTGAACTTGAAATTCCTGAAATTCAGGATGGAACTATTATTTTGAAAAAAGTAGTGAGAATTCCTGGCGAAAAAGCAAAAATTGCTGTGGATGCTTATGATGATAGAATTGATCCGGTTGGAGCTTGCGTTGGTGTTAAAGGTTCCAGAATTCATGGAGTTGTAAGGGAATTGAAGAATGAAAACATTGATGTGATCCAGTGGTCTAAAAATCCTGAAATTCTTGTAAAAAGAGCATTAGGAAATATTACCATCAACAAAATTGAAATTAATCCTGAAGAAGAGTATGCATTAGTGTACACTCCGGTTGAAGAGATATCAAAAGTAATTGGTAAGCAAGGACAGAATATTAAATTAGCTTCATGGTTGTCCGGTTATGAAATTGATGTTTACAGAGAAACTCAGGAAGAAGATGATGTAGAATTGGATGAATTCAATGATGATATTGAAGAATGGATTTTGGAACAATTTAAAAAAGTAGGATTAACTACAGCCAAATCTGTTTTAGATAAAGATACTGAAAGCCTTCAGAACATGACAGATTTAGAAGAAGAAACCATTGAAGAGGTAAAGCAAATCCTTAAAGAAGAATTTGAAGATTAAGGATTTTGATAATGTAAGTAATAAGCACTTCAACAAAATATTAAAAGTAAAACAGTTAAATGCCAAAAATAAGATTAAATAAAGCAATTAAGGAGTTCAATATTTCAATGAACAGGCTTGTGGAATTTCTGAATTCCAAAGGTATTGAAGTAGAGAACAATCCCAATGCACAATTGGATGATGATGCCTATTCTGCACTGAAAGCTGAATTTGCCCGTGATGGTGAACAAAGAAAGGCTTCTCAGGAAGTGGTGCTTTCCAAAGTTCCGGAAGAAAAATTGGAAATTGAAGAAAGAAAACCAGAGGTGATCCGTGCAAAAGGAACCTTGAAAGCAGAAACTAAAATTTTAGGAAAAATAGATTTAAATCCTAAAAAAGAAGAAGAAAAACCTGCTGAGCCGATAGCCGAAGTAGAAAAAGTAGAGGAGAAAAAAGAAGAGAAACCTGAACTGAAAGTCTTGGGCAAAGTAAACTTGGATGAAATAAACCAAAGAAAACCGATGCCTAAAAAAGAGGAAGCTCCTGCAAAAGAAATTGAAAAATCTGTTGAGAAACAACCGGTTGAAAACAAAGAAGCAGAGCCAATAAAATCTGTTGAATTTGGAAAGCCTGAAAAAATAGAAACCGTTTATCAAAAATTAGATGGTCCTAAAATTTTAAAAGAGAAAGTGGATCTTTCACAATTTCAGGAAAAACCGAAAACGTCTTCTGCTAAAAAGAAAAGAAAAAGAATTGAAAAACCTGCTGGGCAACAACAAGGTGGGAATAACCAACAAGGAAATAATCAGCAAGGAAACAGACCTCAAAATCAGGGTGGAAATAATCAAGGAGGAAACAGAGGCGGAAATAATAATAGAAAAGGAAGCGGAAGAAGAGGTGCTGAAAGAGTAATGCCAGTAGAGCTTACCGATGAGCAAGTAAAAAACCAAATCAAAGAAACGCTTGAGAAACTTACCAATAAAGGTGGAAAATCTAAAGCGTCCAAACATAGAAGAGATAAAAGGTCTTTCCGAAGAGAGCAGGATGAACTTCAGCAGGAAATGGAAGCACAAGATAGAACTCTTAAAGTTACAGAATTTATTACTGTCGGAGAATTAGCAAGCCTAATGAATGTGAATCCGACTGAAGTAATTTCTGCTTGTTTTTCACTGGGTGTAATGGTAACTATGAATCAGCGATTGGAAGCGGATACTTTGTTACTTGTATCTGATGAATTTGGCTATAAAATTGAATTTCAGGATGCTGATTTGGAAGAAACGGTTGAAGAAATTGAAGAAAATGAAGAAGATCTACAAGCAAGAGCTCCAATTGTTACTGTAATGGGGCATGTTGATCATGGTAAAACTTCCTTATTGGATTATATCAGAAAAACAAATGTAATTGCTGGAGAATCTGGCGGAATTACTCAGCATATAGGTGCATATAATGTGAAGTTGGAAAACGGTCAAAGAATTACTTTCCTTGATACTCCGGGTCACGAAGCATTTACAGCGATGAGAGCAAGAGGAGCTCAAGTTACAGATATTGCAATTATTGTAATTGCTGCGGATGATGATGTAATGCCTCAAACAAAAGAAGCAATATCTCATGCTCAGGCTGCCGGTGTTCCAATGATTATTGCTATCAATAAAGTAGATAAGCCAAACGCAAATCCGGATAATATTCGTCAGCAACTTTCAGGACTTAATATTTTGGTGGAAGAATGGGGAGGGAATGTTCAGTCTCAGGAAATTTCTGCAAAATTTGGTAATAATGTAGATTTATTATTAGACAAAGTATTGCTTCAAGCGGAATTGTTAGAACTAAAAGCAAATCCTGAGCGATCTGCTAATGGTGTGGTAATTGAAGCTTCATTAGACAAAGGTAGGGGTTATGTTGCAACAATGCTGGTACAGACCGGAACTCTAAGAGTAGGAGATTATGTTGTAGCAGGTAAAAATCATGGTAAGGTAAAAGCTTTGCTCGATGAAAGAGGTAAAAACCTGAAAGAAGCTGGTCCGTCAATTCCTGCAACAATATTAGGATTAGACGGCGCGCCTACTGCGGGTGATAAATTCCGTGTGTATGCAGACGAAAGTGAAGGAAAATCTATAGCAAATAAAAGAGAACAATTGCAGCGCGAACTTTCTATCAGAACTAAAAAGCATACAACACTCGAAGAATTGGGAAGAAGAATCGCACTTGGAGATTTCAAAGAATTGAATATAATCTTGAAAGGTGACGTGGACGGATCTGTAGAAGCGCTTTCGGATCAGTTACAGAGGCTTTCTACGGAAGAAATTAGTGTGAATATTCTTCATTCCGGTGTTGGTCAGATTACGGAATCTGATATCAATTTAGCTGCTGCTTCAGATGCTATTATCATTGGATTTAATGTAAGAGCAGGAGCTAATGCCAAAGAACTTGCAGATCGTGAAGAGATTGAAATCAGAACGTATTCTGTAATTTATAAGGCTATTGATGAAGTTAAAGAGGCTATGGAAGGAATGCTTTCGCCGGAAATTCAGGAACAAGTAATTGGAAATGTTGAAATTCGTGAAGTATTCAAGATTTCCAAGGTGGGAACTATTGCAGGTTGTATGGTTCTTACAGGAAAAGTGACGCGAAATTCTAAAGTTCGTCTGCTTCGTGATGGAATTGTAAAATTTGATGGAGAACTGGAAAGTTTAAAACGTTTCAAAGATGATGTGAAAGAAGTAACTAAAGGATATGAATGTGGTCTGAATCTTAAAGGCTACAATGATATTGAAGTAGGAGACATTTTGGAAGTTTATGAAGAAGTGGCTGTGAAGAAAAAATTGAAATAAGAAAATCACCATAGTTTTAACCTGCTTTTAGCAGGTTTTTTTATTTTTTTAAAAGCTATTTGACGCTATGGGTGATTTGTTAATTTTAATGGGATATAAGTGTTATTTGTATATGTTTTTATATAAATCATTGAAAATCTCAAAATTAGATTTGCTTATGTTAATTTTTTTTAACAAATTTGCCGATTAGAATATTAAATAGTGTTAATATGAATGTAAAATTACGAGTGCTGTCGGTTGGTGTTCTATTCTTTACAGGAGGGATGCTAATGGCACAAAAAACAAAGCCAAAAAAAGATACTGCTACTAAAACTAAAGAGATTGAAGAAGTAGTTTTGGTTGGTTATGGAAGAAAAGAAACAGCGGCAGAAAAAGTTGGAAATTATGCAATTGTAGGCAAGGAGAAATTGGAAAATTCTCATTTTACTACTGTTGATAATGCTTTAACAGGAAGTGTAGCGGGAGTATCAACGAATATGACGAGTGGACAACCTGGAGCAAATGTTAATATTGTTATTCGAGGGTTAGGTTCTTTAACCCAAGATACAACCCCATTGGTTATATTAGATGGTATTCCTCAATTTACTGGGGATGTTTCTTCAGTTGTTGCTACAACTAATGCACTTAATGGAATCAATTCAAATGATATTGAAGAATTAGTAGTGTTGAAAGATGCTGCAGCTACTTCTATTTATGGTTCTAGAGGAGCAAATGGAGTAATTTTAATTAAAACAAAAAGTGGGAAAAAAGGTAAAGCCAAATTTAATTTTAATTCTTCTGTAGGATTTAGTAAAGAAGCTTTTAATAAATTAAAGTTGCTTAGTGCGCAAGAGCATATTGATTTATATGCTTTGGGGCTTTACAATGCAGGATTAGTGGGAACGATGGATCTTGGAAGAGCAAGAGCGACACAAGAATTAAGATGGGATGGTGTTACAAATACGAATTGGAAAGATGCTGTAACTCGTAAAACCCCTTACACACAAACCTATAATTTTCAGGTAAGTGCAGGAAATGAAGTATCCTCTATTTTTTCGTCTCTTTCTTATGATGATTATCAGGGGATAGCGAAGAATGCCGCACTGAAAAGATTAACAGCAACTGTTAATGCATCGTATAAATTGACGGATAAAATTGATCTTAGAGCAGGATTTACAGGAGGTAGAGTAGTAACAGAAGGACCAATAGATGATAATTATGTTGCTAACCCCATAAAAGGAGCTTTTCAAACTTCACCTACACAGCCTATTTATAATGCTGATGGAAGTTATAATGGGAATTTAGTATACTATGCTACAGATAGTAATTTCAATTCTGTAGCTATCCAAAACTTAGATTTTGATAGAAATATTCAAGGAAGAATTACCGGATATTTAGAAGGAAATTATAATATAACTAATTATTTAAGTTTTAACTCTAAAATTTCAGGATACTTATTAAACTCTAGAGATTTTTCATTCAATAATCCTCTATTTGGAGATGGAGCAACTCCTATAGATGTGACCAATGTAGATGGTACAACAGAGCAAATGAAAGGTAGATCTACAAACGTTAATAAAATATTAACAAACTGGACTTTTTCTAATATTCTTTCTTATTCTAAAACTTTTGCTGAAAAACATTCATTAAAGTTAGATGTGGGGATGGAGTCTAATAAAGTGGATAGAGATCAAACATATTTATTTGCTGTAGGCTATGATGCATATCTTTCTACATTGGGATATACTAATATCTATATGTCATCAATGTTTCAAAAAAATGGATATACTTTTTCCTACTCGTATAAGGATGGCTATTCATTAGTAGGATATTTTGGAGGACTCAATTATGTGTTTGATAAAAAATATTCATTAAATGGTACTTTTAGAAGAGATGGATCGTCTCAATTCGGGCCAGACAAAAAATGGGGAAATTTTTGGTCAGTAGGTTTGGCATGGAATCTTGATCAGGAAAATTTTATCCAAAACATATCTAAAATTAATGAATTAAAATTAAGAGCTACTTATGGGGTACAGGGAAGATTGCCCGATAGATTTTATAATGGGGTAGCATACACATCACCTGCATCTTATAATGCAATTAATGGTCAGAAGCCTAATTCTGTTGACCCTCAACTACATTGGGAAGCTCAAAAGCAATTGAATATAGGTGTAGATTTTGGTTTATTTAATAATAGAGTTAGTGGTAGTTTTGATTATTTTGACAAAAAAGGAGAAGATTTGATTCTGTCTGCCTATTATGCTGCAACTACAATTGGAAATACTGGTGATGCTGGTGGAAACTCAGTAGGTACTAACACGGGAGTATTGAGTAATAAGGGATTTGAGATTAATCTTAATTTTTCTCCAATAAAAACTCAGAACTTCCAGTGGGATATACAGACTAACTTCACTACTATAAAGTCCGAAATCTTAGATATACCAACCGGAGATCTACCTTATTCTGATGCAGGAGGAGATGGTAATACTAAACGATTTTCAGTAGGACACAATCCTTCAGAATGGCATTTGTTACTATATGCAGGGGTGGATCCGGCAAATGGAAACCAACTTTGGTATACTGACGCAACACGTACTGTAGCAACAGCGGATATTACTCAAGCAAAAGCACAATTTACAGGAAAAAACTCTTTACCGACAAGAACAGCGGGATTAACAAATACTTTTAAATATAAAGGTTTTAAATTGAGTGCCCTATTTAGTTATATGGGAGATTATTCTGTCTATGATTTAGCAGGATATTCACAAAATAATAGTGGAATGAGACCTAACATTAATCAATATCAATCTGAATTGTATGATTCATGGACACCTCAAAATCCTAATGCTTCTAATCCGAAATATGTATATAATAATCCTCAAGGAAGAGAAGATTCTACAAGGTATCTTTATGATGCAGATCATATTCGATTAAAGAATATAGAATTTGGATATACTTTTGATAAAAGTTTTTTAAATATTCCAGGTTTAGATAGTATTTATATTTATCTTCAGGGACAGAATGTTTATACTTGGGCTTTTGATAAAAAACTTTATTTTGACCCAGAATCCAGTTCAAATGCATTTAGTTCTCCTGTCTATGGAGCGGGACTTTATAATGTAACTGCCCCTATTATGAAAACTTTTATAATGGGCTTTAAAGTTAATTTTTAAAATTTGACAAATGAAAAAAATACTCTATATATCTATATTATTAGCAACGGTTGTTTCTTGTAAAGATGATTTTATTCAAGAATCACCATCATATCAGCTGCCGGTAGAATTGGCTATTCAAAATACAACCCAACTTAATACGGGTGTAGTTAGTTTATATTCTGCTTTACAAGGAGAACAGATTAATGATTTGATTAATTTTAGTGAGCTTATTACGGACAATGGTTTTTTGTCTAATAATAATAATGGACAATACTCCGAAATTTATAACATGAATTATACATCTAATTCTGGAAAAATCACAAGGTTTTGGAATGCCTTTAATGATGTTATAATAAAAGCGAATTGGGTATTATCTTATGAAGGGAAAATTCAATATAATAGTGAGAACATAGAAGCTGAAAAAAAGAAAACTGTAAATTTGTTCTCAGAAGCTAAGATTATGAGAGCCTATGCAAGATTGCAATTAGCTAATTATTTTTGTGAGCGCTATGGTGGAGATAATCAACAACTAGGATTGGTAATCAATAATAATTATAATCCAACAGATATAACTACTACTTATCCCCGATCTACAGTTCAAGAAACATATGCCGCTATTGAGGAAGATTTACAGTATGCTATTGATCATATGACTACAGAAGAAGGGAGTACATATTCACCGATTGAGCCTAAAGCTAAAAGAATGAATTTACTTGCTGCAAATGTATTAATGTCAAGAATTGCTTTGTATAAACGAGAATGGAGTAGATCAATTGAATTTGCAAATAATGCTCAAGGATTATTGAATAGTGATATTGTTGAAACCCCAAAAAATAATCCTTTTACTATTGTAGATAATAGTAATTTGTCATCCATATTTCAGCTGGTCTTTGATACTGGTTCTAGTTTAGGAATTAATAGCTTATTTTCCTATTGGGGAAGCACTGGACAGTATCGTCAGTTTTTTGCTACAAAAGAGTTTTATGATGTTATTCCTAGTACTGATGGTAGAAAAGGTGTAAATATGTATTCACTATTAGATTATATATATGATACGCCTAAACCTTATATTGCTAAAAAATTTGGTAACAGTGCATTATTTGATGTTATTCTTATTAGACTTGCGGAGATTAATTTTAATATCATAGAAGCTACATATTATCAAAATCCTTCACAGGCACAATCTTTATTAAATGATTGGGTAAAAACTAATCGTGATGCAAATTATAATTCTACAAGTACAGGTCAAGGAATTTTAGAGGATATATTGCTTCAAAGAAGAATTGAATTTGCTTTTGAAGGCTATAGATTTATGGATTTAAAAAGAAATGATTTGGGTTGGACTAAAGGAGCTAATTATAAGGGAAATCATCCTCAAGTTTCTATTAATGATAAAGAGCAATGCTTGCCGATTCCTCTTGTAGAAATTACTGTTAATCCAAAAATGGTTCAAAATCCAGGATACTAATATTTATAAAATAATGAAATGAAAAAATTATTAAGCATATTTTTTATAGGTTTATTCTTCTCTTCTTTTATATTAAGTTGTGATAAAGATTACGAAGAAGATGAAAAATTTCCTCAAGGAGGAGATTTCAAAATTATCAATTCTGTTGCTAATTTAGGCTTACCATTAACGATTTATTTTAATGACAATAAAATAGTTGAACGGTCATTGTTTAATACCCAAACAAGCTATTTTAGAGTAAATAATTCTAATGGAACGATTAAAATAAATACTTTAGACAATGAAGGTGAAAAAAATGTTTTAACAATAAATGATTCTTATGAATTAAATAAAAACGTTACATATTTTCTTGTTGAATCTTCGGCTTCTGGATTAACATTTTTAAAAGCTAATGATAATGTGGCTTCTCCTGATTATCATATGTCCAAAATTAGAATTGCAAATTTAGCATTAGGTTTGAATAGTAATGTTGATATTATTGTTAATGGAAATGTAGTAATTTCTAATATAGCATCTAATTCTATCTCTGATTTTGTTACTATTCCATATAATACTCCAGTAAGCGTTGTGAAAACGGGAACTACAACTTCTTTAAAGACAATAGCTGCATCTAGTTTTGCTTCAAAAGGGATTTATACATTAGTACTAAATGGTTATGCAACTACTGGGACAGTTCCAGCTCTTGCGTTTACTCCATTTAGTAATGCTCAATAAGAAATTAAATTTATTTTATTATAACCACTTCATTTCTACTTGAAGTGGTTTTTTTATTTCCAATATTCTTACATTTGTAATTCAATTAAAATAAATGAGGAATTTCCTTTTGGTGGTGTTTTTTTTCTGTTGCGGTATTACAAAGGCTCAGATTTTTAAGGTAAAAAAAGACTCTGTTGATGTGAAAAATCAGGATACTTTGGTTATTGATTCCGGAGTGAAAGATTCAATGAAGATTTTTAAGCCTACCACTTACGATTATCAGTACCAAACACAATACTCTGAAAAGAAAATTTTTGATACCGCTTTTACGATCAATAAATCGTATGTGTATTCTCAATATAATAATAAAGATAATTTTGGCAAAATTCAGTTTGCCAATATAGGTTCAGGATTCCAACCACTAATGTTTGAGAGAAATCCTGAGCAGAACTTAGAACTTCTTCCCACCAACAAGACTTTCGGAATTTTAGGAATCAATGATATACGATACTATGATGTAAAAACTCCAACAACAACCTTCACATATCACAATGCGGTGAGTAGTGGTGGAACATTACAGTCTACATATACTCAAAATATCGGTAAGAACTTCAACTTTGCTATAGAATACATGGGTCTCCGCTCAAAAGGGAACTATAAAAACTCTCTTTCAGCGGATAATAATACTATTTTTTCTTTGCATTATACTTCTAAAAATGGGAAATATGAAGCATTCGCACATTTTCTGCATCAGAATATAAATAATCAGGAATATGGTGGAATTTCAGATTTGTCATTTTTTTTAACAGGAGATAACCGTTTTGATAATCGTGAAAATTTAGCAGTAAATCTCAGTGGTTCGGATTCCCGTTTTTCTTACCGGAGATATTATTTTAGTCATCAGTTTTCTCCGTTTAATGTTGAGAAATTTCCATTTAGAATAAAGCATACAATTTATCATCAAGGCAATAAATATTACTTTTTTCAAAAAAATCTGGAATCTTATTACTATAAAACGAAGGATGATATTATTTCGGGAATGCCTTTGAGCTCCAGAAAATATTCTAAAAATCTCAGCAACACGGTGAGTTTGCTTTTTGATAAAGAAAAATTTAAATTAGAAGCAGGTGTTCGTTATCAGAATATAAAGTTTGGTACTGATAATATTTCACTACCAAAAAACCCTTATGAACCTAAAAACTATAATGAAAATCGTTTTGGGGCATTAGGAAAATTGCAGATAAAATTGTGGGATAAATTTAATCTTAATTCTTACGCTGAATTTTCCAACGGAAAGTCATTTGGTAATTTTATTCTTTTGGAAAACAATGCATCATTTGAACCAATTAAAGATTATAAAGCATCCGTTTTTCTTAATTTTCAATCGACAGCTCCGTCTTTCAATTATTTGCTGAATTATTCTCCGTATATAAAATTCAATTATGATTTTTCGGATTTTAAAAATCAGAGTATTTTGGAAGCAGGAGGAAAAATTGATCTTAAATTTTTTGAAACCAACATTTTTGCTAAATATTTCAGAATTGATAATTATGCTTATTTTGATGAAAAAGCCCAACCAAAGCAAAGCGGCAGTTCTGTCAATATTTCCCAGATTGGTGGTGAAGCTACTTTTAATTATAATAAATTCCATTTAAACTCGCGAGTGCTATTCCAAAGTACATTGACGGATAAAAACCTTTTCCCGGCACCCAATTTTATAGGAAGGGCGAATCTGTACTGGCAATCCAAAGCATTCAAAAAAGCAGCAGAATTACAGGCCGGAATCAAGCTGTATTATTTTACAAAGTTTGCTTCCAGAAATTATTTCCCAATTCTTAACGAATTTATTTTGCCCGATTCTACAGGATATTCTATTGGAGGACAGCCTATTGCTGATGTGTATTTTAACATGAAAGTGAAACGTATGTTTTTCTTTATTGAGGGGCAACACATCAATACCACCTTTACGCAGAATAAATCGTATACAGCGCCATATTATCCGATTTATGATTTTCGTGTAAATATCGGAATTCTGTGGTATCTTTTTCATTAAAATAACAGTCTTGAAACCAATAGAAAACATACATTTTCAGCAAATCAACAGCATTCCAAAGTTGATAAAAGATTTTTTGAATAAAGATCTTACAGAATTCAACGGAGCGGTTTTTGAAGAAAATTCGGTAGCTGCAAAAGTTTTTGACAAACAAAAATATTTTACACAGGAAAAAAGGAAAGTTCTTTATGAAGTTTTGCTTGAACAAAATTCATCTCTGCAACTTTCAGAAAATCAGAAAGTAAATTTGGATTTTATACTTTCAGAAAATACATTTACGATAACAACAGGACATCAACTTAATCTCTTTACCGGGCCTTCATTTTTTGTTTATAAAATTCTTCAGACCATAAAATTCTCAGAATTTTTAAAAAATAAATTTTCGGAATTTCAATTTGTTCCCGTTTTTTGGATGGCTACGGAAGATCATGATTTTGAGGAAATTAATCATTTTAAGACGAATCATAATTTTTTTGAAGTAAAAGCAAAATCGGGTGGTGCAGTCGGAAGAATTGAAATTGAAGATACCTTTTTTATTTCTGAATTTGAAAAAAGTTTCAAAGATTCCGTTTTCGGAACAGAGCTTATCTTGATGATGAAAAAGGCTTACAAAAAAGGAAATACATTTTCGGAAGCCACAAGAATTCTGGTTCAGGAACTTTTCTCAGAATATGGAATTTTGATTATAGATGGAGATCATCCAAAACTGAAAAATCAAATGAAAGATGTTTTCCGGAAAGAAATTCTGGAAGAAAAACTTTTCCGATCAAGCAAAAGAAATGTAGATTTTCTGAAAGAAAAATATGGAAAAGTTCAAGTTAATCCTCGTGAAATCAATTTGTTTTACCTTTCCGAAATCAGAAATCGGATAGAAAAAATAGGAGATCAGTTTCATATTGTAGATACAATTCAAAAATTCACTCAGGAAGAAATTCTTACGGAACTTGAAAATTTCCCTGAAAAATTCAGCCCGAATGCAGTTTTAAGACCGGCTTATCAGGAATGTATTTTGCCGAACATTGCATATATCGGAGGAAATGCCGAAATCATGTATTGGCTGGAACTTCAGGATTATTTCTTTGAAATTGGTGTGCCTTTTCCATTTTTGGTTCCGAGAAATTCGATGCTGATGATTTCAGAAAAAAATCTTTCCAAAATTGAAAAATTCGGATTGAATGTTCATGCTTTTTTTCAAAGTTTTGCAACATTGAGCAAAGATTTTGTTTTAGGAAAAAGCGAAATGCTGGATTCCATCTTAGCCAAAGAAAAAATTCTGAAAGAACAGTTTCAAGAATTGATGAAAAAAGCTGAACTTACGGATAAAAGTTTCAAAAATCTTGTTCAGTCAGAAGAAACACGACAATTAAAATCTTTTGAAAGAATGCAAAAAAGATTGCTCCGAGCAGAAAAAATCAAACAAAGAGAAAAACTGGAACGTTTGGAAAATCTTTTTCTTGAAATTCACCCTTCCGGAAACTGGCAGGAAAGAGTTTATAATTTCAGTGTTTTCTACTCAGAAATGGGAAGAGAATGGCTTCAAAATTGTTACAAAGAGATGAGTCCTGCAAATTCCGAACTTATTATCTTTAAGTTTTAACAGAAAGCATTATTTTTGCAGTAATTAAGTTTAATATGATAAAGAAGAGCTTCATATTGTCATGTTTTTTAGCGGCGATGTCCGCTTTAGCACAAAACAAACACACAGTGGTGAAAGGCGATACTCCTTACAATATCGCCAAAAAATACAATATGTCAATAGATGAATTGTATAATCTGAATCCTAAAGTAAAGGAAGGGACATTCAAGATTGGAGATGTAATTACAGTGAAAGGGAATGCTAAAATTTCGGACACTTCATCTTCCAAAAATTCGGCAGGAAAATTGGGAAAAATTGTTTTGAAACCGAAACAAACCATTTACGGAATTACCAAGCAATATAAGATTTCCGAAGCTGAACTTAGAAAACTAAATCCCGAATTGGACTCTCACACCAAAATTGGTGATGAGATAGTATTGCCTTTAGAAAATATTCAGAAATATGGAGATAAGGAAACGATTGTTGCTACCAATACAAATCCTGTAACAGAGGATAAACCTGTAGAAAAAGAGACTACTGGTGCCACTCAAGCTGATGAAAATTCTTATGTCGTTCAGGAAAAAGACAACTATTATAAAATTGGAAGAAAATTCGGACTCACGCAAAAAGAACTTTTTGCTCTCAATCCGGGTTTGGAAGAAAAAGGACTTCATCCTGGTAGTGTAATTGTAATTAAAAATAATACTTCGACATCCAAAAACAAGACAGACATTTCTGCCAACGAAAAGGATTCGGAAGAAAAAGTAAACTTTAATAAAAGTGCAGCTTCTTCAGATGATGACTATATTACATATACGGTACAAAATGGAGATACGGTTTTTGGAATTTTGAATAAATTCGGAGTTACATTAGATGAACTTCTGAATCTTAATCCGAATCTTTCTAATGGTTTGAAATCCGGAATGGTATTGAAAATCAAAAAAATAGATGCGGCCTATACCAAAAAATCCGGAGATGTTCTGAATATTGTACTGATGTTGCCTTTCGGATTCGATGCCAATGATACTAAATTCAGAAGTCTTTCCACTGATTTCCTTGCTGGTGCAAGATTGGCTATAGAAAGAAATGCCAGAAATGGAATGAAACTGAATGTAAAAGTAGTAGATGCAGGAAATGAGAATAGTTTTAAAAATTCTTTAATTCAGATTAATCCGGATAATACAGATCTGATTATCGGGCCATTCTTTAAATCCAATGTCCTTGAAGTTTTAGATTTTGTAAATAAAGATAAAATTCCGGTAGTAGCTCCATTTGCCAATTCAGAAGATTTGTATGGTTTTAGTAATCTAATTATTATGGAAACCAATGAGCAGGTTTTTGCTGATAGAATTGCTCAGGAAGTAAAGGATGCCTATTCTGACCAGAAAATCTACATTGTAGCGGATGCCGATAAAAAGAATGCTAATTATCTGAAATCTGTCCTTGAAAAAGCGCTGAAAAGTCCAAATGTAAATATCGTAAATTCTCCATCAGAAATCCAATTGGATCAGAATATGATGACGGGGCAATCGGCTCCTGTAATTGCAATTTTGGCCACGGATAATGATAAAACAGGCGATGCATTCGGAAACAGGATGATTGAATTGGGTAAGGAAGTTCAGGGTGTTAAAGCATTTAGTATGTATTACGCTCCTGTTTTTGAAAAGAAAACGGACGAATTGAGCCAAGTAAGTCTTGTATACCTTATGGACAGAAAAATTAATCCGGATGGAGATTTCGAAAAAGAAATTCTGGCGGATTTTAAACAAAAGTATTGCAAGACTCCTTCAAAATATAATGTGATAGGTTTCGATGTGATGAATGATATGCTTACCAGAGAAAATAAAAAAGGAGAAATCTTTAAGCAAATGGGGAAATCCCAAACCCAACTTGCTACCAAATTTGAATTTGAAAGAGTAAAAAGCAACGGAGCTTTCATCAATAAAGGATATAGAGTAGTAAGGCTTTTACCTTAAAAAAACAAAATTTAAAATGGCATTTTATTTAACATAATTTGCCATTTTTTTATTTTATATTTGTGCTTTAAAGATACTGAATGAAAGCATTAATATTTCCAGGGCAGGGATCTCAGTTTGTAGGAATGGGAAAAGAATTATATGATTCTCGTAAAGATGTTAAAGATCTGATGGAATCTGCCAACTCTATTTTAGGTTTTGATATTCTTTCCATAATGTTTGATGGAACTGAAGAAGATTTAAAAAGAACAGAAGTTACGCAGCCGGCTATTTTTATTCATTCTGTTGCTGCTCTCAAAGCTGTGAACGGGCTTGGAGCCGAAATGGTTGCAGGTCATTCTCTCGGAGAATTTTCCGCATTGGTAGGAAATGGAGTATTATCTTTTGATGACGGATTGATGCTTGTTTCTGAAAGAGCAAAAGCAATGCAGGAAGCATGTGATGCCAATCCAAGTTCTATGGCTGCCATTCTTGGACTTGAAGATAAAACAGTAGAAGAAATTTGTTCACAAATAGAGGGAATTGTAGTTCCTGCTAACTATAATTGTCCTGGACAATTGGTAATTTCCGGTGAAACTTCAGCGGTAGAAAAAGCATGTGAAGCAATGAAAGCTGCAGGTGCAAAACGTGCACTTCTCCTTCCTGTGAATGGAGCATTTCATTCACCATTGATGCAGCCTGCACAAGAAAGATTAGCTGTAGCTATTGAAAAAACAAAATTCAGAAAAGCAATGATTCCGGTATATCAGAATATTACCACTACTGCTGTTTCTGATCCTGAAGAAATAAAGAAAAACCTTATTGCTCAGCTTACAGGTCCTGTAAAATGGACACAATCTGTACGCAATATGATAAAAGACGGAAGTCGTCAGTTTTTAGAAGTAGGGCCCGGAAAAACACTTCAAGGTCTTATTAAAAAAATTGACGGTGAAGTAGAAGTTTCATCCGCACTTTAGAAAATGAAGGGCAAAATATTTTCACCCGGAAAGTTATTGCTCACTTCCGAATATGTCGTTTTAGACGGAGCTCTTGCCTTGGCTGTACCTACAAAGCCGGGACAAGAGTTTTTTTATGAAGAAATTCAGGATGGGAAATCCATTCTTATTTGGGAGGCTTTTCATCAGAAGAAATCTTGGCTTTTTGTAAAAATAAATTACAAAAATTGGGAAATTCTGGATACCAATATTCCGGAAGCGGCTCAGTTTGTGCTTCAGGTGCTTCAGAATGTTCAGCATTTTTCTTCAATTAAATTTAATTCAGATCATTCTTATCATCTTAAAACAAATCTTGAATTTCCATCAAATTTTGGTTTAGGAAGCAGTTCTACTTTAATGAATAATCTTGCAGAATGGTCTCACATTGATCCCTATCTGCTGAACGAAAAATGTTTGGGAGGAAGTGGTTATGATATTGCGGTTGCAAAAGAAAGATCAGCTATTCTTTTCCGAAATAAAAATGGGAATAAAGAAGTTCAGAAAATTCATTTTTCTCCCTCTTTTAAAGATGAACTTATTTTTATTCATTTAAACCAAAAGCAGGATTCCCGAGAAGGAATTCGACATTATAAAAACAAAGAAAAATCCCAAAATTTAATACATGAATTTTCAGAAATAACGAAGGAAATTTTAAATTGTAATGACTTGAAAATTTTTTCGCAATTGATGACAATTCATGAACAAAAACTCTCAAATTTTCTTAAAATAGAGACGGCAAAAGAAAAATATTTCGAAAATTGCCCTTCTTTTGTGAAGAGCCTTGGAGCTTGGGGTGGTGATTTTGTTTTATCTTCTAAATTTGAAGGCTTTCAGGATTGGTTTTCGGATAGAGGTTTTTCTACTGTTTTTTCTTGGTCTGATTTAATTAATTGATTTTCATAATTTTATAAGGTTTTCATTTTCTTGCTAAATCTGATGAATATCATTATCTTTTACACAATGATAACACGATGATTTGATTAGATTTGGAAAACTAACAGAATAAATCAAGAATAAATTAATTATGAAAAACATCAGAATCATTCAGGAACTGCATGAGCTGGGAATTACAGGGTATCAGGAAGTAATGTATAACCCTACTTATGAGCAACTTTTTAAGGCAGAAATGTCTACTAAAAATCAGGGTTTTGAGAAGGGTGCACTTACAGATTTGGGAGCTGTGGCTGTAAAAACGGGAATTTTTACAGGACGCTCACCAAAAGACCGCTATATTGTGAAGGATGATAGTACCAAGGATACTATTTGTTGGGATGGAAAAGTAAATTTCCCGACAACTCCGGAGATATTTACTCATTGTAAAAATTTAGTTCTTGAGCAACTTTCAAAGTCCAAAAGATTATATGTGGTAGATGCTTTTTGTGGAGCTAATTCTGATACAAGACTGAAAGTGAGATTTGTAATGGAAGTAGCATGGCAAGCTCATTTTGTTTCCAATATGTTTATTCGTCCTTCTAATTACGAATTGGAAAATTTTGGCAAGCCAGATTTTATCGTAATGAATGGTTCCAAAACCACAAATCCTGATTGGCAGGAACAAGGATTGAATTCTGAGAACTTTATTATGTTTAACCTTACCGAAAAAATTCAAATTATTGGAGGAACTTGGTATGGCGGAGAAATGAAAAAAGGAATGTTTGCCATGATGAATTATTATCTTCCGTTAAGAGGAATTGCTTCTATGCATTGCTCTGCAAATGTAGGAGAAAATGGAGATGTTGCTTTATTTTTTGGACTTTCCGGAACCGGAAAAACAACACTTTCTGCTGATCCGAAAAGATATTTGATTGGTGATGATGAGCATGGCTGGGATAATGAAGGTGTTTTCAATTTTGAAGGTGGATGTTATGCAAAAGTTATTGATTTATCAGAAGATAAAGAGCCGGATATTTATAAAGCAATAAAAAGAGATTCTCTTCTGGAAAATGTTGTCGTAAACGAATATGGAGAAATCGACTTTCAAGATGGTTCCATTACCGAAAATACAAGAGTTTCGTATCCGATTTATCACATTAATAAAATTGTTCTTCCTTCAAAAGCGGGACACGCCAAAAAAATTATTTACCTTTCTGCTGATGCATTTGGAGTTTTGCCTCCGGTTTCGATTTTGGATGAAGATCAGGCGCAGTATCATTTTCTTTGCGGATATACTTCCAAACTTGCAGGAACAGAACGAGGGATTACAGAACCGCAACCTTCTTTTTCGCCGGCTTTCGGAGAAGCATTTCTTACACTGCATCCAACCATGTATTCTAAAACATTAATTGGAAAAATGAAAGAACACGGTGCAAAAGCATATCTTGTAAACACAGGCTGGAACGGAACAGGAAAAAGAATTTCCCTGAAAGATACAAGAGCGATTATTGATGCTATTATTGAAGGTTCTATTAATGACGCTCCTAAAATTAAAGTTCCGATACTGAACCTTGAAATACCAACCGAACTTCCTAACGTTTCCACGGGAATTCTGGATCCGAGAAATACCTATAAAGATGCTTCTGTATGGGAAGCTAAAGCAAAGGATCTTGCAGCAAAATACATTGAGAATTTCAAACAATATTGCAATACTGAAGAAGGAAATAGATTGGTTGCAGCCGGGCCTCAATTATAAATAAATTTTACTTTGCATAAAAATTTCCTGAAATTTCAGGAAATTTTTTATTTTGTTAAAAGACTTTCAATAGCGAGTAAATACCCTTTCATTCCAAAACCTGAAAGGATTGCGTCTGTATAAGCCGCTGTAACGGATTTTTGGCGAAACTCTTCCCGCTTGTAAATATTGCTGATATGAACTTCAATTTTTGGTTTTGAAATGTTTTTCAGGCAATCGGCGATAGCATAAGAATAATGGGTAAAAGCACCTGCATTCAGAATCAGCGCATCGAAATCATCTTGCTGAATTCTGTCAATAATTTCTCCTTCCCAATTGGATTGAAAATACAAAATCTCCTGATCTGAATATTTTTTTTCCAAATCCGAGATATAATTTTCCATAGAAACAGTTCCGTAGATTTCAGGTTCTCGTGTTCCGAGCAAATTAAGGTTTGGACCATTTATGATAAGAATTTTCATGTCAAAAAATTAAAATGTAAAAATAAAGAAATCCTCAGAAATATTCTGAGGATTACACATGTTTAATTAAAGTTCATAACTATTTATAAACCTTTAATGAGAAGTAATTGTTGAAAAAAATATACACTTATGGAAAATTATTACTTCTCATCTCAACTTACTATGATTATTTTTTTGCACTCATTAGATCTTCTGGTTTTACAGCAATTGCTACACCTGGCAAACTGATAGGAGCTCCTAATTGCGCCAAGAAACTTCCCTGAACTTCTCCTGTTTTATATGTTGTAAAACCTATTCTGTACAAACCTACAACCAAAGATTTTACAGGATTAGAAACATCACTTGTTATACGCATTAAAGAATTATATTTATTTCCTGAAGGTTGAGCTGGCATTTCGCTGGAATCGTCATTGGTTTCAATACTTGTCCATTTTGCTGTTTTTGCTTTAGCGGCAACGTCTTCTAATTTAAAAATTCCATCTGCTCTTTCAAAAGTGATCCATGTATCAAAAAAATTGCTTTTATCTGAAGCGTTTGTAGTGTAATCTGCTGATACATAATCTTTAGCAGTTGTTTTAACATTGTCAGGAGCCGGAGATATCATTCTAATTCCTAATTCTGGAGCAGCAACCGGAATCCAAACATATAGATAATACATTTTTTTTCCATTTTTCATCTCGTCCGGATTAGAACCAGGCTTTATATAGCCCAAATAACTTGTCATATCCGTATAAGGCAATCTGATTTCTTTGCCCAATACCGATTTTTTTCCTAAATCTGCCCCGAATTTGTCTAATTTTTGCGCAAAAATGCTTACTCCTGCTGTTAATAAAACAGCTAATAATAGTTTTTTCATGTTTATTTAATTTTAGGTATTCAATGTGGTCATTATAATTGGTATGTCATTTTCTTTGGTAAAGTTTTCCATCCTCCATAAACACCATGATTTTCTTTGACCCAGTTAAAAATTTGCGAAGTAAATTCCCAAACATTTTTCATACTGGTTTTATCGGTCTTGGATATTTTCACGGAATAGCCGTACTTTCCTGCATGTTTCGGATTTTTTTTCTCTATGAGCCTGAATTTATTTTCCCATATTATATTCAAAAAATTATCTCGATCTACTTTATTTTTAAAATAAACCCAATGAAAAATTTCTCTGGGGATTTCGGGTACGTCACCTTGATCCAATAATTCATCAGTATATTCTATACTAAAAGCATTCATAGAATTTTCATCTACAAACCATTTGTATTTGTCCTCATTTATATTTAATTCACCTTCAAAATATTGATGATTTAAGTTTTCACCAGAATGAACTGCTTTTTTTCTAAACAAAAATTTTAAGAAATTCATAGTTGTATCTTTTTACAATTTTTATTTCACCAAAATGAAATAAACCATCAATAAGTTATGGTGTAATGGTGATTTTAGATGAAAATTTGAAAAAAGAAGAAAGTAACTTTATTTTCATAAGTGCAAATTTTAAATTCAATACAACAAAACTTGCGATTATTTAGGATTTGCGAAAATCAATTGAGCATCTGTAATATCTTTTTTAGTAAGTGTAAAATCAGTTGTTGATTTTAGCAAGAAACTCATTTTTTCTCCGTACAGAAACATCAATAATGGATAGATCGGACATTACAACTTTGCCACCATTTCCTTTGATGTATTCTTTCAGATGTTTAATATTTATAAGATGTTTGTGATGTATTCTTGCAAAATTATGTTCACTTAGAGAGTTTTCAAATTCCTGCAACGTTTTTGAAATAACTATTTTGGTTTTGTCTGCAAAGTAAAATATGGTATAATTGGAGTCTGCTTCACAACGGATAATGTCGGAAATCGTAACTTTTTTTATGCCGTTATTGGTGTTTAAATTTATGGTCGGTTGGTTAGTCTCATTAAAGTGATCGTTCTGCTTTTTTTCAATTCTGCCAATCGCTTTATTGACGGCCGTAATAAATTCCTGTTTTTTTATGGGTTTTAAAATGTAATCTAAAGCATCATTTTTTATGGCTTGTATAGCATAATTTCGGTAGGCTGTTACAAAAATAACAAGCGAATTCAATAATTTTATTTGGGATAAAAGATCAAACGCATTGCCATCACCTAATTCTATATCAAGAAATAAAATGTCGGGATTAGAAGAAATCAACATTTTTTTTGCTTCTTCCAAACTGGATGCATTAAAGATTATTTCGATTTCCGGAAACTCATTTGCAAGCAATAGCATCAAATATTCTCTGCCATCCTGTTCGTCATCCACAATGCCAACCTTAATTTTTGGGCTCATTTTTTTTGATGTTAATATACAATATTATTTCCGTTCCTTCTTTGTTTAGCTTTCTTAAGTCATTGATTTGTAGTTGTATCGAAATTCCGAATAGTTGCCGAAATGTTTCTATTCTTTTTTGCGATAGTCTTATTCCGAACGATTTCGGGTTTTCAGATATATCTTTTGAAATTCCCGTTCCGTTATCTTTTACAGAAATAATCAGCTCATCATTGATGTAAGTATAAGAGATTTTTACAAACCCTTTTCTGTCTCGTAAATTGCTAATGCCGTGTTTTATAGAATTTTCCACAAACGGCTGAATAAGCAACGATGGTATTTGCCAATTTTGATTTACATTTTCCGCTACTTCAATTTCAAAATTAAAATGATCTTTGAAACGCAGTTTCTCCATATCCAGATAAACCGAAAGATATTCATTTTCATCTTTAATGGATGTGAAGGTATGTTCGGAATAATGAAGTGTTTTGTGGATCATATCTGTGAATGTATCCAGATAATTTTCAGTATCAACATAATTTTTTTTGTACAACAAATATTTTATGGAATTAAGACAATTGTAAACAAAATGAGGATTCATCTGTGCTTTTATCGCTTGCAATTCCAGCTCGCTCATTCTTTTGTCGTACATTAGTTTTTTTAGCTTCTTGTTTCTCTCTTTTTGTAAAATATAATTAAGGATATACAGAATAAAAGCGAGTGCTATTAAAACCAAAATTGTAATAAACCACCACGTTTGCCAGAATTTTGGATGGATGACAAAATGAAGTTGTGTAAAATCTTTAGATCTCATCCCGTTATAACCCAGTCCAAAAATTTTAATGGTATATTTACCGGGAGCTAAATTATTTAGGATAATTTTTGAAGATTTTGTAGTTTGCCATTCATCGTTCATTCCTTCTACATTAAATCGGTAACTGATATTTCTTTGAGAAATGTATTCCGGGAAACTCAAGTTAAGAATAACAGCGTTTTTTGAATAATCTCCTGAAACAGTATTTTCAGGGTATTGAAACTCTTTTCCGGCGATGGAGATTGAATTGATGATTACTTTCTTATTGATGTATTTGCTGCTTTGCAATATGTTTTTAACCGAAAGAATGGCTAAACCTTCTGCAGTTCCTATAAAAACAGAATCATTCCGTACAAAACAATCCGAAACACGATCCGAAGGTAAACCATTAAAACGATTAACAGAATTTATTCTGATTTTACCATTTTGAAAATCAATTCTATCCAATCCCGAATTGGTAGATGCCCAAAATGTATGATCATTCTCAATATGGATTTTTTTTACCTGATTTTCCGCCAAACCATCAGATTCTGTAATTTTCCGGAGAATTTTTCGGGTGTTGAATAGTAGTATTCCTTTTCCGCTTGTTGCACCTAAAAAAGTTGTAGCGTTTAATGGTTTAATATCCGTAAAGTAATAATCCTTTAAAAAAAGTTTTTTCTGTTTGTTTTTAAGATTAAATTTATAAAGGTCTTTAAAGGTACCCACAAGCATACTATCTTTATCATAAGCCAATCCGGAATATGTTTTAAGGTCAATAACATCATTGAACTTTTCTGTGTTAGTATTATATTCAGTAACACTTCTATTCGTGAAAAGAAAAACGGTATTATCTTTTACTTTTGAAAAATTTTTTATCGGAAAATCGCCCAATGGTTTAATTTTCAAATTTTGGAGGGACAGCTTATAGGAGAAGCCTGTAGTTAGAGCTATAAAGGCATTTTTTTCATCAACTGCAATTCCACGAACATTAAATTTATTTTTTTTATTGAGAGTAATAATTTTAATTTTCTTATTTCTATATATTCCCACACTTCCGTCATCATAACCCATTATTACACTTTTGGAATTGCCGGTAATTGCAGTGATGGAATTAAAAATAGGTTGCCCTTGAAGATCAAAATAATTTTTAAAAGCAGCTTTCGGCATAAAGAAAACGCCATTATTTCTTGATGAAAACCAAACATTTCCATCTTTATCCGTGATGACATTGTCAATAATATATTTTTCTAAAAACTTAACCGGCTTTTGATTGGGTTTAGAAAGGTCAAAGCAATATGCTCCTCCGGAAAACGAGCAAATCCAAATAAGGTCATTACTTTTGTATACAGCATAAATATGATCAGGAATTTTAAATTCTTTAATTTTTTTAATAAAAAATGTCCCGTTTTTTTTATATAAAATAAGCGAATTCCCTATCCAATCTGCATATATATAATGATCAAGCATAGTCCCACCATTATTTTTACCAATTGGATGTATTCTACCATTTCCAATCCATAGAATTTTATCTCGCTTGATATCATAACAATAAAATCTACCACCATAATCATAATACAAAAAGCCATTATCATCATATTCAAGTGGTGTTACAGAATATTTTCCTATTTTAGAATAATCAATATTCAAGGGAACTTCTTTTACGTTTCCTTTTGAAAAAACATAAACTTGCTTAGGAGATCTATTATTAAAGGCAAAAACTTTTCCCTTACGTTTATCAGCATAAAACCCTAAATTACCGACCCCTTCAGGTTTTATTTTTGCAAGTTCGGGATTATTTTTTGAGTTATATATTTTACCATTTTTATAAAAAGAATAGCCACTAAGAAACGGTGCGATAAAAACGGTTCCGTCATTCATTGCTATTGGTTGTAAAACATCAATGTTTTCAAGACCGTCTTTTTGGTTGTATTGCTTAAATTCTGAACCATCAAACCTAAACAATCCATTATCACTACCTATCCAGATAAAGCCTCGTTTATCTTGAGTCATCATATAGGTTGTTGAGGCATTTAATCCGTCATTTTGCCAGTAATTGACTATATTTTCTTTTTGGGCTTTTACAAAGAAAAGTCCAAAAACAAGAATGAAAATATGTAAAAATTTCTGCAAATTAATTTTTGACCAAAATAATATCTTTTTAAGAATTTCCTAATAAAAATAATCTGCAATTGTAGTATTCAGATTTTAGTATCCCAAAAATAATGAGCAAATGTTTTCTTTTTTTGAGTAAATGCAATTGCAGAAAAAAGAAGTACTATTTTTAATTTTCGATTTTCCCCGATGAAACGGTAAAAATTCCAAAATCGTCAATCAGCATATTTTCTTTTTGGATATGATGAAAAGCAAAAATTCTGTCAAGTTCTTTTTGTGAGCGTCTTCTCATAATCCAATCGTTGTTTTGATGATTATTTAGAACATAAGCAATCATTTTCAGTTGAGGATGCCAAGGTTGTCCTGTATAAACAATATGAGAATTTTTTTCAGAAATAGAAGTAATTCCCTGAACAGCTCTGTTTACCATGTCGTTGTCTCCAAAAAGCTCAAAAATCCCTGAAACTATAATAATATTGGGATCGAAATCCAATTTTTTATAGGTTTCAAAATCAAAGCAATCAAAGTTGGTAAAGCGAATGTTTTGATAATTTTTATCTTTAATTACTTTTTCTCCGATGTCGATATTGGTTTTTACAAATTCATTGATAACAATTTCAGTATCAGGATGTTTTTCCTTAATGTCGAATAAATAATTTCCTGTTCCACCGGCAATATCCAGAATTTTTATTTTTCTTCCTTCATTTTGCAGACTTTGGATGTTTTGTTCCAAAAGTTGTATCAAATGCTGCTTTCTGATTCGGATTCCTCTCCATCCAATTGCGTTGAGATAATTTTTATCCATCGCTTTTCCGAAACCTAATTTTCCTTTAGGCTGGTTATGATACACATAATCCAAAGAAGCACCGGAATCAAAACCATGTTTCAGGCCAATCGCCATTCCGTTACTGATTTTCCCGATTTTTCCGAGCGACCATTTTTGAAATTTAAAATTCAGATTATTGCCAACATTATTTTGCAAATTGTTATATTCTTTTACCGAAAATGGATCGGGAGAAAGTGAAACTTGCTTTTGAGTTTTATTAAAACATTTTTCGGCAAAATCTATTATTTTATCATAAACTTTTTCTTTGCCGGTATCGAACAAAATTCCGTGAAAGAAATTTGGCAGAACTTCATATTTCTTTACATCTGTATCCAATTTATCATAAAAAATCTTTTGTTCTTTATTAAAAACAACATGATCTTTTTCGGCGGCTAAAATTAAAGTCGGAGTATCAATTGCTTCTGCATCTTCCACCAAACGTTTTCCTGCTTTTGCAAGATCTATCAATAATTCTGCGTCTATTGATCTGGAAATCAAAGGATCAGAATCGTATGCTTTTTGCTGTTCAGGATCATGCGTGAGCATTTTTGATTTTACATAGCTTTTGATAATCAATCCTTTTTTTAGTTTTGTTCCTAAAGTAATCATTTCATTGGCTAATGGAACGATGAGGTTGATTTTGAAAGCCGGCGCAAGCAAAGCCATTCCTGCAATTTTTGGAGCAAAATCGTGAACCCAAGCCGAAGCAATTACACCACCAATGCTATTGGCAACTACAAAAATATCTGAAATTTTGACCCCATATTTCGATTGCAAAAATTTTGAAAAAGAATCCAGATCACGAACATAGTCCATAAAAACAGACGAAGTTTTCGTTTTTGTATATCCGTGTCCACGCAAATCGAAAGCAAAAATGTTGTACTTTGAAAATTGTGGAGATTGAGCGATGTCATTCAGTCTTTCAGAATGTTCGTGACCACGATGGATGATAATGATACTTTTTTGTTGAGGTTGAAAATTCCATTCACGATAAAAGATTTCATTTCCATCAAAGCTGCTAAAAAATCCGTTGTTCATAGATTAAAAATTTTTCAAAAAATTCTGTAAATACGAATGAATCACAGCATTTTTATTTATGTTTTTCATTTGGTTTATTGTGTCTTCCAGCGATAAAGATAAAATATTTTTCATTACTAAAATCCCGATCACGGAACTTCTGGTAAAACCCATTGTACAATGAATAACTATTTTTCCGTTTTCTGGAAGTTGTTTATAATTCTCCGTAATTTCTGAAATTAATTTTTTCGTAGCCTCAAGATCAAAAGTTCCGATATCTAAAAACGGAACTGAGTAATATTGTGATTTTTCTTTTATCTTAGAAGTTTCTTCCAATTCTGCTGATAGATCGTAAACAAAAGTGTTTTTATTAATTTCAAAATAGTTTAAATCATTTTGATTTAATTTTGATGAAATGTAGAGTTTTGGTAAAATTTCTATTGGCTTTTTATTCTTTCTCAAAAATTTCCAAAACAACCAATACATCAATACATAAGGCAAGTAAAATATTTTTTTGTAGAGAGAAATATTCCCATTTTTATCTTTCAGAAAATGAATGTGATTTTTTTGATAATGATAGCCTATGAAAATTATCATCAAAGCCGGCCAAAGCAAAAGCAGCCAAAAATGTCCGAAAAATTTGTCTAACAATAAAGCAATTAAAACAAAAATCCAACCCGATAAAAAGTAGAAATTGGCAATATGAAAATTTCGGTATTGAAAATCATTTTTACGATACGGGAAAATGATAAAGCTAAAATGCGCAAGAATGATTCCTGTAAAAACATCAATACAATGATGCTGAAAAGTAGTCAAGGTTGAAATTCCCAAAAGAATCAACCAAATCATTAAAGCAGTTTTCCATTTTTTTAAATTCCTAAAAATTGTCCAAAAAATAAAGGCATAGGCAATATGCAGTGACGGAACCTGATTGAAAGGAGAATCAAATATTTTTAAAAATTGAAAAGGTAATCCGAAAACGGAATTGCTGATTTCCGGTTTTGGAAAGGAAAATTTTAAGGGAAATAGAATGAAACAAATTCCGGCAATGAGAGTAACAAAAAGCATTCTTTTGGTCAAATTTCTAAGTTGCTCTTTATCTTTGCTAAAGAAAAATACGGTGCAGAAAAATAATCCGCTCGTCATATACGGAATGATCGTCCCATCTATAAAAGGGATATATTTTTCAAAATTGAAAACAAACGAAGGAACTTTTTCCAGTTTTGAAATTTGCCACGCAGAAAAATTGTAGGTCAGCATGAACGCCACTGAACAAAGGATTAATGCATAAATTTTCTGCTGTATTTTCAATCGTTTTTCATCCATTTGGCTTTCCTGAACATGATTAAATTTAATACTGAAGAAGGAAGAATTGATAAAAACTTCATCATCCATTTTATTTTTGCCGGGAAAATAATCTGTTTTTTTCGTTTTTCAATGGCTTCTGAAATGATGGCGGTTGCAGTTTCAACATCAATAAGAAAAGGCTTTTTACTTAGATCATTGTTATTAAGTTGCCTCAATTTTAAAGTATCTACATAACCGGGAGCAATAGTGGTCACAGAAACTCCGAATGGTTCCAAAGCTCGGGAATAAGCATCTGCAATCTGAATAACGGAACGTTTGGTTTTGGTGTACAAACTTGAATTTTCATATTCCAAAATTCCTGAAATAGAAGCAATAACGGCAATTTTTCCGGTTTTTTGATTTTTCATCACATTTCTTGCAACTTCAAAACAATTGACCGTTCCCAAAATATTGGTTCGCAACATTTCTTCTGCTTCTTCATAAGTGATTTTTCCTGCTACGTCTTCTGCGTAACTTCCTGCACAATTGATAAAAATATCTAAATTTTCATTCTCAGGAAGAAAAGATTTTACAGCACTAAAAATGGAATTTATATCACAAACATCTGCCTCAAATGCTTTTAAATTTTGGAAATCGTTTTCAGGAATTTTAGTTAAATCTCTTCCGCAGATCCCAACATTATATCGTTTTTCAAGATAATGTTTCGCAAGAGCATAACCGATTCCTGAAGTTCCGCCCGTAATAAAAACATTCATGGATTTTGTGTTTTTCAATTTTATGTAAAAGTAAATTTTAAATTTATTTTCTCAAACTTTTTATCATTTGATCAAAGCCATATTGCCACTGTTTTTCCATATCTTTTGCGAATTGTTTGTAGTTTTTAGGAAAAGAAAAATCAATTTCAAATTTTTTCCAATTGATTCCCTTTTTCAAATAATGACCTTCCAATTCTTGTTTTATATTGGTTGTATCAATTTGAAAATTAATATTTTGACTTTCTATTTCTTCTAATCTTTGATTTCCACTATAACCCAAAACCGAACGCACAAATGATTCTTCAACACGGTTATAGGATTGCTTTTTTTCAATAATTACTTCATTTGCTAATGATTTGGCTAATTCAATCGGGATTAGATCAATTGCGCCACCTGCAAAATGTTTTCCGTGGAGAAAAACTGGTTTTACATAAAACATATCAGAAATGGAAATTCTGGTGCTTTCCAACATTGAATAATTTGTTTCTACTTTAGAAAGATTTTCGATGGCACTATTTTTAAAATTTTCAGAATTAATGCTGATGTGTTCGGGAACTATTTTTTTTGCAGTTTCAAGATCCGTGAAAATTGTTTTTTGATATAATTTTCGGTTGTTTCGTTTTTGCCCGACTTCTTTCGGATCAAAAAGTATTTCCGAACCGATAATCAATGTAGGAATTTCCTCTGAAAATTTTGTGTTTTTTAAAGAAGGAAAATCATTGGAAATATCCTGATTCATTTCCACCAAATATCTGTTGAAAACATCTTCAATGTAGGGTGCATTTCTTTTGTTCAATATTTTCTTTATTGAAAAAAGCCCAATTTCTGAAAGTTTTTTATGTTTTGTTAAAACCGTTTTGGAGACAAACTGAAAATATTCTTCGGATTTCAAATATTCTTTCCTTGAAAGATGATCAGGAAAGGCATTAATCACTGTTGCTGCAAAAGCGCCTCCGCAAGAAGCAATAAGAATGTCCGGTTTTATTCCCGATTCTTCAAGAGCAGAAAAGATTCCAAGATAGATCATTAATCTTGTTCCGCCTCCTGAAAAAAGTATTGCTCTTTTGAATTTTTCATTCATCTTTTCAAATTTTTAAAAGAAACGGAAGAAGCCAGAAAAATAGAGGTGCATTAAAAATAAGGCTATCCATTCTGTCCAACAAACCGCCATGTCCCGGAAGAAGATTTCCTGTATCTTTTATCCCCGATTTTCTTTTTAAAAAAGACATGAAAACGTCTCCGCAAAAACCTGAAATTCCGAGAATTAAACCTAAAATAGTATTAACAAAAATATTAGATTTCAACAAAAAAAATCCCAAAATATTGCTTAATAAAATGGTCAGAAATACACCACCGAAAAATCCTTCTACTGTTTTATTGGGACTGATTTTGGGCGTGATTTTATGTTTCCCGAAAAACTTTCCCATTAAATATTGAAAGACATCGTTTAATTCCGTGACAACAACTATAAAAATGATAGAATTGATTCCCCAAAAATGATCTCTAATAAAATATAAATGTGGAAAAGCAAAAAGACAAACCATTAAAGCTACCATGATTTTTAAAAGCTGTGATAATGAAGTTTTCAAAAACAAAAAGCAGATCAAAATGATTGAACTTAAAGCCAAGCTGTAAAGAAAATAGTTTTCAACAGAAAAAAAATGTAGTAATAAAAATTGTGAAATTCCTACAAAAGCAGAAGGAATCATGCGATTTGAATTTATTTTGAACAATCGTAAAAATTCAAAAAAACTTTGAAAAGAAATCCAAGAAACGAAAATTTTCATTGCAAATGGATGCGAAATTCCGAGTGCAAAAACAAGGATAATGTACAGCCATGTTTTTACTCTTAAAGGAACGTCTGCAAATTTATTTTCAGGCTTCATGTAGAGATTTCTTAAGTCGAGTATAAGTACTTATGACAAGAAGTAGAATGATTAGACCGAAAATATATTGAGAGTAGCCGAAAATATTTACTCCAAAAAATGAGATCAAACCATAAATTCCTAATAGTAAAGCTCGGTCGCTTTTTCCCATTGGTCCATCATAACGACGCTCTTTCCCCACAACTTTCCCAAGTAATCCGGCAAATTCATTAATAACGCTTAAAACGATAAAAAGAATAATCAGATATAAACTTTCAGTCTGAAATTTTAGCAAAGGAAAAAATAGGATAACATCTGAAACAATATCTCCAATTTCATTAAGGACTTCTCCTAATTTGCTCATTTGGTTGAATTTTCTTGCCATCATTCCGTCGAGAGCATTCAAAGCCATTCTTAAAAGAAGTCCGATCGGTAAGCTCAGAAAAAACCATTTTGAAAAATCTGCTTTCCAAAATAAAATTCCGATAATTATTGACAATACAACGGAACCAATCGTAATTTGATTCGCCGTTATTTTGTTTTTGTGCAAAAAAAGTAAAATAGGGGTAAGTAATTGCTGGAATTTTGGCTTCAATTTATAGACCGAAATCATTTGTGTTTATTTGTTTTCTTAATTCAAATATATAGTATTTTATGCCAACATTTTACAATTTTATTATTTTTAGAAAAATTAGGATTATCATTTTTTTTAAAACAAAAAAAAACCACTGAAATTTTTCAGTGGTTTTTCGTAGCCCGTAGGGGAATCGAACCCCTCTTGCAAGAATGAAAATCTTGAGTCCTAACCGATAGACGAACGGGCCAGAATTTTATTCTTAAGCTAACTTATTAACGTGTTTAGTTAATTTACTTTTTAAGTTAGCTGCCTTGTTTTTGTGAATGATATTTTTCTTAGCTAATTTATCAAGCAAAGAAATTACTTTCGGCAATTGCTCTTGAGCAGCTGTCTTACTTTCTTCATTTCTCAATACTTTCATAGCTGTTCTTGCAGTTTTATGATAGTATCTGTTACGCAGTCTTCTTGTTGCGTTTTGTCTGATTCTTTTTAATGCTGATTTATGATTTGCCATGTTCGTTTCTCAAATGTGGTTGCAAAGATATGCATTTTTTTTAAACCTCCAAATTTTTTTTGAAAAATTTATTCAGAAAGATAATTTTTTAATTTATTCAACGCTTCTTCTACTTTCTGATGCTCTTTTTCCTTTTCAATTTTTTTGATAGTGTTTTCAAGCATAATTACTGCATTGTTCCATTCTCCGGTAGAATTGGTGAATGTGAGTCCGTCAATTTTGACTTCAAAAATTCCTCTTTCATCATTTTTATATAACTTGAAAGAAACTTTTTCATCAGAGCCTGTAATAACACCATCCGTAATTTCTAAATTATAGATTTTGGGGTTTGCGTGTATTTTTTTAAAAAGCAGTTTTGCTTCCTGAATTTTTAGATCAGGCATATCAACTAAATTACATTTTTAATTGGCTTGCTATAGAAAATTTTAAATATTTTCATAAAGAACAAACCTATTTTAAGAATGCAAATTTAGAAAATATTGCAGAATATTTACGTTTTATTTCAATACTTTTTGAATTACGATATTTTTGAGACCTTTTTCTTCAAGATTTTTCTTTATTTTTATGGCATCTTCAAGTTTTTTGAAATTTCCATAGGTGTAGTAGAATTTGCCACTGATTTTCTCACGGTTTACATCTTTTACAGTGTTTAGGATATAGGAATTACTGCTTAATTTATCTTCTGTTACAATAAGCTCTAATGTATAATATCCTGTTCCTAAAGATTGGTTGGGCACAAAACTGATAGCTACTGCATTTTTAAATCCGGCATCTTTAGCTGTTTTTAGATTATTGTCCCGAATCGAAGCAAAATTTGTGGTTCCGTAATAATATTTATATTGATCGTTTTCTTTTAGTGTGAGGATATAATTCAAACCTTTCAAAGCGGTATCTCCATCATTGTATTTATTGGGAGAACTCATCAGTAAAATTCTAAAATCATTGGAAAGTGGTTTTTCTTCAGGCTTTTCAGGTTCTTTTACTATTACTTCTGCATTTCTGTCCATTGCTTTTTTATAGCTTAAAATTGCATTATAAATACTTTCGGCAATTTCATCTTGTCCTTTATCTGAAATCAGATATGCTGCTTCATCATGGTTGCTTAAAAAACCGGTTTCTATAAGAACGGAAGGCATAGCATTGAGACGCAATACATGCAGGTCTTGCTGTTTTACTCCTCTGGAAAGCCTTTTATCTTTATTTACAAAATTTTCTTCTACAAAACTTCCGAAAAGCAAACTGCTTTCCAGATATTTACTTTGTTGGATTTTTAGTGCTATTAATGATTCCGGAGAGCTTGGATCGTAAGAAGCGAACGTTTGTTTATCTTTTTCATCTAAGAAAATAACATCATTTTCAGCCTTGGCTACTTCCAGATTGGTTTTGTTTTGTGCAGGACCCATTACGAAAGTTTCTGTTCCGTAAGGTGTTGTTTTTGGATTGGCATTACAGTGAATTGAAATAAACAAATCTGCTTTGCTGCGATTGGAAAGATTGGTACGGTCAGTCAGAGAAGGATATTCGTCAATCTTTCGGGTATAGATTATTTTAAAGTCCTTATTCTTTTCCAATATTTTGCCTAGCTTTAATGTAATGGATAATGTAATGTCTTTTTCTACCACACTGCCCAAATCACTATAATTTCTATTTGATCCATGATCACTGCCTCCATGTCCTGCATCCAGCACAATAGTGAACTTTTTTTGCGCGTTTAAAAGAACTGAAAAAACAAGAAAAACAAAGAGAATGTATTTTTTGAAATAAAATCTGTGAGTAATCATCTTTAAATATAAAAATTGTTTTAATTTTGACCCCATTATTGATATCATAAGAATTGGCCAAAACCAGCTTCAAAAATATATTACAAATTTTAATTATCCTAATTTTTAACAATTTTTTAGCACAAAATAATCCTAAAAAATTGCCTAAAAATGTGATAGTTAATGATACTATATCCAAATCTGATACCACAATTGTAAAGAAAGAACAGCTTTCTGATGTGGTAAATTCCAAAGCAGAAAATATTCGGAATGATATTCCGAAAAAGATGACATATCTGAATAGAAAAGCTCAGGTGAAGTTTCAGGATATGCAGATTGATGCAGATTACATTTCAATAAATTGGGATAAAGGTCTCATTTTCGCAAGAGGAGAATTGGATTCTTTAGGGAAAATAAAAATTCCGGCGATTGCTACACAAGGCGGAAAAAAGTATGAGTATGATGAATTTACTTATAATTATCGTACAAAACAAGCTATTGCTTTAAATGCCAGAACGGAAGAAAGTGAAGGAGTAATTGTGGCAGAAAAAACCAAAAAATATAGTGATTCTGTTTTCTTTATGAAAAGAGGAAAATACACTACGGATGAATATTTTATCAAGAAAAAAGATACGATTGCAGATTATTATCTCCTTGCTCCAAATATCAAATTGATTAAAGGAAAAGAAAAATCTCAGGTAATTACGGGGCCAATCCAAATGTATATTGAGCAAGTTCCAACTCCATTGGTGATGCCTTTTGCTATTTTACCTTTTTCGGATAAGCGTTCTGCGGGAATTTTGATACCAAGTTTCGGGGAAAGGGAAGATGTAGGCTTTTTTCTGAATAGTCTTGGATATTACCAGCCAATAGGGGAACATTTTGATCTTAAAATTCTAGCAGACATTTATACAAAAGGAAGCTGGAATCTAAAGCCGGAAATGAATTATAAAAAGAATTATAAATATTCCGGGAGTTTTTCTGCCGATATTGGTGCTACAGTGAGAGGAATTAAAGGACTTTCGGATTATTCAAAAGTGGCAACTTACAGAATTGCATGGAGACATTCACAAGATACCAAAGCAAATCCATATTTTACGTTTTCGGCTTCGGTAGATATGGTGAGTAGTAAATTTTATAATAACACGGTAAACAATAATTATTTATTTAACCAAAACAATTTAAATGCTCAGCAAAACTCCAGTATCAGCATTACGAAAAGGTTTTTAAGACTTCCGGTTACAATTACCGGAAACGCATCCTATTCACAAAATTTTTCTACCGGAAATTCGGATTTAAGATTGCCCCAAATGAATGTAGCAATTAATCAGTTTTATCTTTTCAAACCAAGAAATGGAGGAGTGAGACAAGGACTTTTGGAAAATATTACTGTAAATACAGGTCTGAATCTAAATAATTATGTCACCACTACTGAGAACGAATTGTTTACGAAAGCGATGTGGGATAAAATGCAGACCGGATTGAAAAATAATATTACTCTTGGTACCAATACTGCCATTGCAAAATATTTTACATTTTCACTTTCCGGAAATATTGATAATGCTTTAACAACGAAGACTTTATCCAAGAGTTATAATCCGATCAGTAATAAAGTAGAAGATGTATTGAATAGGAAAATTGCAGGATATTCTACTTTTTCTACTTCGGCAAGTTTGCAGACTGTACTCTACGGAATGTTGAAATTTAACAAGAATTCAAATATCCAAGCTATTCGTCACATGATGACGCCTCAATTAAGTTTTACCTATTCTCCCGATTTTGGAGATCCAAAATTTGGATATTATAAAGAATATTATAACGATAGGGGAGAACTCACAAAATATTCCATTTTTGATAAAGGAATTATCGGTTCGCCTTCTTCAGGTTTAGTTCAGGCAATGGGAATAAGCATTTCTAACAATTTGGAAATGAAGATCAGGTCTAAAAAAGATTCTACAGGAATTAAAAAACTTAAAATTTTTGAAAGCCTGAATTTTAATACCAGTTATAACTTTGCTGCTGAAAAATACAAGTGGTCTAATTTTTCATTTAGTGGGCAAACTTCTTTATTTGAGAATAAATTAAATATTAATTCCCAGCTTGTTTTAGATCCTTATGAAGTAGTTTTTGCACCTGGAGAAACTACGGGAACCCGAACTGAAAATTTTGGAAAATTCAGAGTTCAGGGATTTAATGTGCAGCTTTCTTATCCTTTGAGTGAAGCTATTTTTGGAAAAAAGGAAGAGCTTTCCAAAACCTATAAAACAAAAGGTGAAATCCGTAATGAAAATTATTATTTTGATGAAAACAATTATGCGCATTTTACCCAACCTTGGACTTTAAATGTAAATGCCCAGTACGGATATACTCGACAGCTTACAAAATTTGGAACTAAAGTAGCATCAATGGGATTAGACGGAACTCTAAAACTAACACCATTCTGGAGTATCAATGGAAGTACACACTATGATTTCATTACTAAAGAATTAGCATATACAAGGCTTGGTTTTTCAAGAGATCAGCGTAGTTTTACCATCAATTTTAACTGGATTCCTTTCGGACAATATAAAGTGTATGATTTCTTTATTGGAATCAAAGCCAATATTCTTCAGGATGCAGTAAAATATAAAGAAAGAAGTTTCACACAACCGAATTCTTCTTTCTAATTTTTCTAAATATTTTTTATTCAATCTTTATAAATTATCTGTTTTGTATGAAAAATAACGTTTTTATGGGATGTTTTTCATTAAACTAATAAGATAATTTTGCATGAAAATATATCACTTACACTATTATGAAGAAAAAATATTTAAAGATTGCATTTTTTTCAATTTTACTTATTTCTTGTAACGATTCAAGATTTTCAGATAATGATTCAGTATTAATTCCTAGTACTAGAAGCAATATTTCTGGTAAAACAACAGAAAATGGATTTGATAAAGAGTATATTTTAAAAGCCAGCTTGGAAGAGCAGATTGCTTATAAAAAATATTATCTAAAAGAGGCTGCAAGAATAATTAAAGATTTAGAAATTCCTACAAGAGATTTAGTAGCGAATTCACTAAAATTCGAAGATAACACCATAGCTTTCAATGATATTATTAAGTCTGCAAAGGATAATGGAGCCATTATAAGCGAAGAAACCGAGAGAAAAATTAATGAAATCAATATTGCATTTCAAGGTTTAGAAGAAGAGGACTATGATATAATTTTTCATTTCCCCAATGCAGAAAAATTATCAAATGTGGGTAATTATGATGATATCTTTGTTTTCGAAGGAATGGAGGATTCTAAACAGTCAGAATTTGAAGGTGAAATAATTGATAAGGAAGAACGAATATATGAAAAGCCATTAACTGAAGAATTAGCTGAGGAATTAGCAGGAAACGGACAAGTGGTAATATTTGTGAGTTTACAAAATAGAGGACCAAATACATATTCGGGTGGTGGTGGATTGTCGGGATCAAATCCTCCAGGTGCAAATATTAATAATTTGAATATGTCAGAAATGATTGTAAAAGCACATAAGGAAAGTTGGTTGGCAGGTAAATCTGAAGTTACAATGATTGCTTTTATTCAAAAAGGAGGTAATTTTTATGCCGCTTCTGGTGTTCATAATTATGTAGGATTTGCTGAATCAATTCTCGCAAATGTAACTAGAAAAAAGGTTAATAATCAAAGTACAGTTTATGTTAATCAAACTGTAGCGAAACTTAATATAGGAACTGAGCTTCCATTCATAATGGCTAATAACAATAATTTTGCGCTACATTATGTCATATTTGAAAAAGATCATTGGCCGACAGGTAATAGATCCAAAACTTTTACATATCAGGGTTTAAGTTATACTATAAAATATCGATCTGCTGATGAATCATATGATTATAGAACTTTAATAGGTCACAATGCGCCATCTCCAGATGTTAATAATTCCGAAATAAAATATAATCTTTATTTTGGAGGATTTTTATAAAAATTTAAAACCGGACAAATGATAAGTTTGTCCGGTTTTAGTTTTATTGAATAGATTTTCTTTCCAATCATT
>NZ_JBXUGL010000010.1:0-83844 GCF_057180505.1 Chryseobacterium sp. HNCC26DJ241
TATCAAAGAAGTGGAAGTGTATGATGCAAGTGGAAGACTTGTGGTAAAACTTTCATCTGATGATAAAGAAGTTAGAATCCAGTCACATGTATTGGTAAATGGTATGTACGTTATAAAAACAAAACTTTCCGGTGATGTAGTTGTTACCAAGAAAGTAAGAAAATAATTGATCATTTATTAATAAAAAAAGAGGGGGACATTTTAAAATGTTCCTCTTTTTTATTTGCAGTTTAATGGATGTTATTATTGATTTGCTATAATTGTGGATAACTAAATATTTTTATAGTTTAAAGAATATAATCCCAATACAAATAATGAATTTTGCTTAGATGGGATAAGAAATATAAGTGTTAATAAATCTTGACATTAGGATTAATGAAAAAATTGTAATTTTACCATCTAAAAATTGCAGAAAAAAAATGGAAAAAAATTTATATTCAAAATATATGAAAAATTGCCTTCAGAAATATGCAATAGTATTTGTTTTATTGATAAGCATAAGTGTCTTTGGGCAGGTCAGTATTGCTAGTTTACCATACAGTAAATCGGATAATTTTGATACTTATAATCCTACTAATGCAACTACTGCTGTATCCAGTTTACCTTCTGGTTGGAGTTTAATAGTTCCAAGTTCTCCAGCATACAATGGAAAGGGAACGGGAACAGGTAATTCTAACGGTTTTTGGGGCTTCGATCCTGGCGGAACAGTAGGGACAGATTCTTCTTTGGGAACAATTTGTGGAGGGAAAGTTTATGGTTACTCTGTAAGTTTTACAAATAATAGTGGTTCTACAATAACGTCTTTAACTTTTTCTTGGAATTATGAACAATGGAGATATGTCAATGCTGCTGGATGGAATTGTACAGGAACAGGTCAACTAGCAAGCAACACAACTTTAAATTCTAAAGATTTTACGGCAGCAAGTTCAGGAACTAATGGCTCGGGAACTACTACGGCAGTAACTACTTTTACATTGACAGGATTGTCAATTGCTAACGGTCAATCTTTTGGGATAAAATGGGAAGCTGTAGATGCTTCTGGTGCTGATAGTGGGATTTCTATTGATGATTTTTCAATAACTGCAACTGCAACTGCGTCTACTTATACAGTAACTTATAACGGAAATGGAAACACTGGTGGAACTGCTCCAACAGATTCTAGCAGTCCATATACTTCTGGTTCTACAGTCACTGTCTTGGGTAATACAGGAAGTTTGGTGAAAACTGGATATAGTTTCCTTGGTTGGAATACTGCTGCTGATGGATCAGGAACTGATTATACTCCGAGTAGTACTTTTACAATTTCTAATAATACCACTTTATATGCAAAATGGGGTACTTCATACTCAGGAGTAACTTCGGGAGCAGGAACAGAGCCGACAACAATTTCATCTTTAGTTAATACTCAAGGAGCTTCTTCTTTGAATTTTGATTTTACCGTTACGGATGATGCTAATATATCAAGTGGTAATGATGCACTACCAACATTAATTAGCCAAATTGTAATTCCACAAGGAACAGGAAATGATATTTCAAACTGGACTCAGGCAATTGCAGGAGCGGAACTTTCTGATGGCACCAATTCAATTACGGGAACAGTAAATTCCGCTAATATCACATTCAGCGGAATTAATACCGCAACATTAGGAAATGTTTCGGATGGAGGTACTAAAACATATACTCTTAAAGTCTGGCTAAATACAACTTTAGGAGGAACTTTACCAACGACAGTTGATGGATTGAATTTAGCATTCAAAATAGACAGGACTAATTTTACAACTGCTGCTGTAGGAACATCCACACAATTTGAAAGCGGAGCTGGAACGGCTGTAGAATCTGGTTCTACCAATAATGCAGTGAGCGTTGTTGCTACCAAGCTATCTTATGTACAACAGCCTTCTAATACTGCAGTCAATACAAGTATGACACCTGCAGTCACTATTTCTGCAAATGATGCAAACGGAAATAGGGATTTAAATTATACATCTTCAGTATCTGTGATATCTACAGGTACTTTATCGGGCTCACCAGTAAGTGTTGCAGCTTCTTCAGGATTGGCAACTTTTTCTACTCTTACACATACAGCAGCAGGAACTGGGCTTAAACTTACCGCTAGTGCAACCTCTTTTGCAAATGTAGATTCTAATACTTTTGATATTATAATTGTTACATCAGCAACTGATTATTTTAGAAGTAATACTACTAGCGGCACTTGGTCTACTGCTTCTAACTGGCAATCTTCTTCCGATAATACCAATTGGATTACCGCAACCAGCGCACCAACTTCTTCTGCTACAGGAATTACTATTAGAAATAACAGTACGATTACAATCAGTTCCACAGCGACTGCAAAAAATTTGACAATTGATTCAGGTAGTACATTAACAGTAAACGCAAGTTTAACTTTAGTGGGAACAACAAATGTAAACGGAACTTGGAATCAATCAACAGGTACTGCAATCAGCAATAGCGGAACAATTAACTTTAATGCTAATAGTATTTACAATCATAATCCAAATGGTGGTACAATTCCAACGGCGAATTGGAATAGTACAAGTACATGTAATATAAAAGGAATGACAACTACAGCGCCAAGTGGTTTGGGACAAACTTTTGGTATTGTAAACTGGAATTGTACAGGTCAAACTACATTTGCAATTATGGGTGCTTCAGGAGCATTTAATCCTAAAGGTTTATTCACTGTAGTATCAACAGGTACTGATGTAATTGAACTAGAGAGTGCTGGTAGTGGAGCAACTTATAATTTTGATGGGGGACTGACTGTTTCAGGTGGAACTTTTGTGCCAAATTATGATAATACTGGAGCTGTAAATGAAGTTACCCTTAATGTTAATGGGGATCTAAATATATCTGGAACAGGGGTATTGGATATGCATCAAGGAAATGGTAATAGTACCACTAGTGGATATGGTTCTACTATATATTTGACAGGAAATTTAAACATTTCATCGTCTTCAAGTTATGCCTTAACAGCTACAGGAAATAATAATGCGGGCTTTATGTTTTTTGTTGGTTCTAGTCCACAAAGTTATACAACTTCGGTTAGCACACCTTCAAGATATGTTGATTTTGAGGTTTATGGATCAAGTACTTTAAATTTATTATCTGATGTGCCAATTTTTTCAAGTTCTGCATCTTTATATGATGAATTTTTTGTGTCAGGAATATTGAATATGGGTACTTATGCCATTAAGCAATCATCTGGGACTAATGCAAGATTTACAACAGTCTCCGGATCAATAGTGACCACAAGTAACACAGGAGGTTTGGTATCTGCAATCACAGTAGGTGGAACAAAAACCTTTGTAGCAGGAACTAATTATACTTTTAATGCAAGTACGACTACACCTTTTCCTACAGGAACTTTTGGAAATCCTGCAAGTCTTACATTTAACAATTCGAACGTTACATCCAATAGATCAGGTAATTTGATAGTTACAGGAGCAGTAAACATTAATGGAACATCCAAATTTTCTTTGAATCCTTCAGCTACTAATAATCTTGACCTTGGCGGAGTGATGACTATCGCTACTAATGCATCTTTTGATAATAACGGAGAAAATCAGATCACTCAGGCTTCCGGTTATACTCCTTCAATTGTAGTGAACGGTACTTTCATTACGAAAGATACAGAAGGATTTACAGGAACTGGCGCAGCAATTCCGGGAATTACAAACATTACTTTGAATTCGGGATCTACGGTACATTTTGCGAAAGGAGGAAATCAAACTATAAATACAAGAAGTGATTATAAAAATCTTTTATTTACAGGAAGCGGTACCAAATCTTCAACAGGCAGCATTACACCAATTACTGGTACAGTTACTATTGCAGATGCTAATACGATAGTAGATGTATCTAACAATACTTTTGGTGATTCTAATACCAATCTTACGATGACTGCAGGTTTATTCCGTTTAGCGGGTTCTGGTGTAAAACCAGACATCAGCGGAACTTATAATTTGTCATCAGGAACTACTATAGAATTTACCGGATCTTCAGCTACACAAATACGTTTAGCTCCTTCTTATGCGAATGTAGTGGTATCAGGAACTAATGTTGTTGCAGGTACTACAACTAACGGTGGATTAACCTTCCAAAGTGGTGGAAACTTCACAGTGAAAAATGGAGCAAAATTTAAGGTAAATAATGATAATGGATTTAGTGGTGGTACAACTACAGCCATTAAAAATACCAATACTCCTACCATTACTTTAGAGACTAACTCTACTATTGATTACACAGGAACCAACCAAACAATTACTGTTGCTGTACCTTATGAAAATTTAAATGTTTCTGCTACTGGTACAAAATCTCCAGCAACAAACCTTACAGTGAATAATCTTACCACAGTAAGTGCTGGTACTTTAAAAATTCTTGAAACCACAGATGCTGCAACCCCAAATGTGTTCTATGCAAAAAAAGGGATCAGTAATACAGGAGGTACAGTAATTTTCGAAAATAATGCTAATTTAATTCAGGACACAGATGCAGTAAACAGCGGAAATATCCAATCCAATAGAAAAGCTAAACTTCCTAAAATGGGTTATAACTATTGGAGTTCTCCGGTAAGTGGACAAAATCTGTACGCTTTTTCAGACGGTGGAACAGCTACTGGAACTCCTAAAAATAGATTCTTTGTTTATGATGAAGCAACCGATTTGTTTAAAAATACTGGTGCATTCTTATTAAATGATGCTACAGTTTTTGAGACAGGAAGAGGATATGCAATTCGTGGACAAAATCAGTTTACAACAACAATGCCTACAACTTCTCATGAGTTTAGCTTTACAGGAACTCCTCGCAACGGAAATGTTTCATTTACTCCTTTGAAGTGGACTAACTCAAGCCGTGGGTATAATATGGTAGGAAATCCATATCCGTCTAATATTGATTTTGATTTATTATATGCTGCAAACAGTACAAAAATTTATGGAACAGCTTATTTCTGGACCAATAATGATATGAGCATCACTACTCAGCAAGGTTCAGGGTATTCAGGAAATAATTATGCTATTTATAATCTTACGGGTGGTACTCCTGCTACAGATTTGGATCCTAATCAGCCGACTTCTAATAATAGTGTTACTCCAACTAATATTATAAAAGTAGGTCAAGGTTTTATTATCCGAACCAGAAACAGTTCGGCAAATAATGCCACATTAGATTTCACAAATAGTATGCGTGTGACAAGTTCAGCACCATTCTTTAATAATAAATTGATGAATAAAGATCGTTTCTGGCTGAATTTAACATCACCAACAAAAGTCCTTAACAAAATATTGATTGGATATGTGAATGGAGCGTCCAATGATTTTGAAATTGACTATGATGCCGAGCTTCTTACTATTCCTTCAGACGCTTTTTATTCAAAATTATCAGGACTTAAATTAGCAATACAAGGAAGAGCGTATCCTTTGCAAGTTTCGGATAGAATAAATTTAGGTACTAAATATTTTAGCAGTGGAACATATAAAATCTCGTTAGGAAATGTGGAAGGGGTTTTTGCGGAATCTCAGAATATCTATTTAAAAGATAATTTATTGGGAATTGTTACTAACCTTAAAGAAACAGATTATAGTTTTACAGCAAATGCCGGAACAGATGAAAACCGTTTTGAAATTATTTATAAAAATGAAAGTACTTTAGCTGTCAATGATAGTTCTAAGAATCAAATTCAAGTATATCGAATTGGAGAGAACTTTATCGTTAAATCTTTAATTAAGAAAATTGATGAAGTAGAAGTATATGATATGTCAGGTAGATTATATCAAAAAATAAATGGTAATGCGAATGAAATAACTATAGATGGGACATTATTTTCTTCTGAAATGTATATTCTGAAAATTAGAAGAGGAGAAGAAGTATTGAGTAAGAAAATAATAAAATAAATAAACGATAAAATGTTTCGTTTTATAAAAAAGCCTTTATTGCTTAGATTTTGAAAAAAATATTTTATACTAATTGAATGAAAAGCTATTTTAGTCAGAATTATATTAAAGATATTTCATTTTTATTGTATAATTAGAAAAAGAAGGTATATTTGTATCCTCAAATATAATTTAAGTGATGATTGTTTTTGACAATCAATAAAAAATAATTAATAAAATAATACTATACATGAAAAGACTTTTTATAGTTGTTTTGATAAATCTTTTCGCGTTCACATATGCACAGGGTGGAGACAATCGTTTTGCAGAATCTGAACAAGCTCAACAACAAACAACAGTTCCTGATGGTGGAGAACAGGAAGAGGGACCTGGAAATCCGGGAGATCCACTGCCAATAGATAACTATATTCCATTTTTGTTTCTTATAGGAATTGGTATAGCCACTTTTCAGGTTTACAGCAATAGAAAAAAAGCATATTAATTTTTGTATGAAGAATAGCTTCTTGCATATATTTTATTAATAATATTATATGAAGAAGAAAAGCTTTAATTTCTTTGTGTTTTAGAGTTTTAGTGACTTGATTGTAACTCTTATCTTCATACTGAATTTAGATTAAAAATTAGTATCTGTGTACATTTAATTAAGAATGGCAACATATCTAATTAGGATTTTTTAAATAGATATGAAAACATGAGTATAGCCTTATAAAAAATGTATTTTCCAAAATTAATATCATAAACATAAAAAAGTAATACAGTTTAATAATTTCTGATTTATAATACTAAACTTTAATTTAAAATTTCGGTTTTTTTTACCAGAATTAAAGTATTTTGAATAAAAAAATATTATGAATAGAAATTTATAATTTTTCTACATTTGCTAACCGCGAAATTGGAAATTTTTTATCCATATTTATTATATGTATTTAAAGATCTTTAAACCCTTATTTGATATTACTTTATCTGCAGTTATATTATTGATCCTATCTCCTTTATTTCTGTTGATTACTATTTTATTATTTTTATCCAATCAAGGAAAGCCATTCTTTTTTCAGAAGAGACCAGGTAAAAATGGTAAAATCTTTACTATAATTAAATTTAAAACCATGAATGATAGAAAGGATAAAAATGGTAAATTGCTACCAGACTATCATAGATTGACATGGTTTGGGAAAATAGTTCGGAAAACTTCATTAGATGAAATTCCACAACTAATTAATGTGTTAAAAGGAGATATGAGCTTGATTGGGCCAAGACCTCTTCTTCCGGAATATTTATCCCTTTACAATGATTTCCAGAGACGCCGACATGAAGTAAAACCCGGAATTACAGGATGGGCTCAAGTTAATGGAAGAAATGCATTGTCTTGGGAAGAAAAATTTGTATATGATGTAGAATATGTAGAAAATATGTCTGTCACCTTGGATTTGAAAATTATTGGGATAACTGTAGATAAAGTGATTCGACGACATGGTGTGAATGCCAACAATTATATGACTATGGAGGCTTTTAAAGGGAACAGTCTATGATTTTGTACGGAGCAAGAGGACAGGCAAAGGTAATTTATGATCTGATTCTTTCTAATAATCAGCTGTTGGAATACTTGGTAGATGATAATCCACCTCAAAGTTTTCCACACCACCTCGAAATTTATAAACCCGAGGAAAAATTATTGAAAGGGAAAAAGGTAATTATTGCAATAGGCAATAATCAAGTTAGAGAACAAATAGCAAACAAAATAAAATCTACTTGCGATTTTGAAATAATGATTCATAGAAGTGCCTACATTTCACGTTTCACGGATATTGGAGAAGGTACAGTAATTATGCCCAAAGTATGTATCAATGCAGAAGTAAAAATTGGAAAGCATTGTATTATTAACACTGGAGCCATTATTGAGCATGAGTGTGAGATTGATGATTTTGTACATATCTCTCCAAATGCTTCACTTGCAGGAAATATTAAAATAAAAAAAGGAGCACATATAGGGTTGGGATCACAGATTATCCAAGGAGTAACGATAGGAAAATATGCTGTGATTGGAGTGGGAGCTGTCGTTTTGAAGGATGTTCCGGATTATGCAGTTATGGTAGGTAATCCTGCAAGAATTTTAAAATATAACAACCAAGAAAGGGATGAATAAAAAAATATGGCTTTCTTCTCCACACATGGGAGGTGGAGAAATGAGATATATTCAGGAAGCGTTTGAGGAAAACTGGGTTGCTCCTTTGGGTCCTAACGTAAATGGCTTGGAAGAGGATTTAGAGACTTTTCTTGGAGGAAATATACATGTAGCAGCAGTAAGCTCAGGATCGGCTGCTTTGCATCTTGCTCTTATTCTTTTAGGAGTAAAATCGGGAGACGAAGTTCTTTGTCAATCTCTTACATTTTCTGCATCTGCAAATTGTATTATGTATTTGGGAGCAAAGCCAGTATTTATAGATAGTGAAGAAGAAACATGGAATCTTTCACCTGAAGTATTAGAATTGGCAATTCAGGATAGAATAAAATATGGCAAAAAGCCTAAAGCTATTATTACTGTTTGCTTGTATGGTATGCCTTATAAAGTAGATGAAATTACTGCAATTTCACAAAAATATGATATTCCAGTAATTGAAGATAGTGCTGAAGCTTTGGGAAGTTCATATAAAGGAAAAAGAATGGGAACCTTTGGTGATATTTCTGTGATCAGTTTTAATGGAAACAAAATTATTACTACTTCAGGAGGTGGTGCATTAATCGTTAAAGATTTTAATTTTAAAAAGAAAGCCATTTATCTTTCTACACAAGCTAAAGATGATGCTGTTCATTATGAACATACGACCTTAGGCTACAATTATAGGATGAGTAATATATGTGCAGGTATTGGAAGAGGCCAAATGGAAGTACTTGAAGAAAGAATCCTACAAAGAAGACAGAATCATCAGTTTTATTCTGAAATTTTCAAAAATATTGAAGGGGTTACTGTTTTTAGTGAGCCATCTGAAGATTTTTATTCTAATCACTGGCTTACTGCCGTTCTTTTAGATTCAGAAAAACTTGATGGAATAGATCGTGAAGTTTTAAGAAAGTTATTCTTAAAAGATAATATAGAATCTAGACCTTTATGGAAACCTATGCATTTGCAACCGGTATTCAAGAAAGAAGCTCATTATGGAAATGGAATTTCAGATTCTCTTTTTGAGAGAGGTCTATGTTTACCTTCGGGCTCTAATTTGTCGAATGAAGATAAAGATAGAATATATAAAGTGATTCGAACTTTATTTCTTTAATAAAAAAGATATTTATTAGCATAGGTTTTAGAAATTTTATTGAAAGATTAATTAAATAATACGTAATTTTAACGTTTGGACTGAAAGTTGCTATTGAGTGAATTTGTTTTCAAAATTTATTGAGTTTGATGGGCTATATTAACAATCTTAAAAAAAGAATTTATGAAGGGGATAATCTGGTGAATATTACCGATATTCGGTATTTGCCTCGCTGGGTAATCTTGATGATTGATGTCCTGATACTGATATTTTCTATTTTTTTATCTTTTATTATTTATAAAAAAATTGTAATTAATGGGCAGTACCATTTTACAATCTATGAAATTGCAGCTTTGATTATTGTTGTAAATATTCTATATATGTTTGCCTTTCGCACTTATGCAGGAATTATAAGGCATTCTACTTTTATCGACTTGTTCAAGCTTTTATTAGCAAGTATTTGTACGATTCTCACCGTTTTTTCGATTAATATTCTGGTGCTTTGGACTACAGGATATAAGCTATTACCATCAGTACTTTTAATAGTCTTTTTTACCATCTCTTTTATGTTAATGTTTGTTTTCAGATTTTTAGTAAAAGAGTTTTTTCATGTTTTAAGAGAGTTTAGAAGAAGTACACTGAAAAAGAGAATTTTAGTTTTAGGAATTGATGAGCAAGCAGTAGCTATTGCAAGAGTTATACTTGACAATCCTAACTTACCGTATCATGTGGTAGGCTTTATTACTCAGAGAAAAGACTCCAAGAGAGCTAAAATTTTAGGCAAATCTATCTACTACAAAGAAAAACTCGAAGAAAATACAAAAGAAGCTTTGGCACTTGATGGCGTTATTATTAACAAAGACACTTTGACACGAGAAGAAATGGACTACTGGGTGAATCTTTTTCTAGAAAAAGACTTACAAATATATAAGACACCTTCTGTTCAAAAACTTAGAAATTCTGATATAGGTACAAATATAAAATCTCTTCAGATAGAAGATTTGCTGAATCGTAAGCCAATTAAAATTGAAAATGAAGAAGTAAGAAAAAGACATTTTGGAAAAAATATTTTGGTTACAGGAGGAGCTGGTTCTATTGGAAGTGAGATCGTACGTCAGATAGCTAAACTCAACCCTTCATTGATTGTAGTTCTTGATCAGGCAGAAACACCATTATATGAAGTAGAGCTTGAAATGAAGGAAAAGTATTCTAATATCAATTTTAAATTTGTAATGATTGATATTTCAAACTCTGACAGATTGGAGCAAATTTTTGAAAAATATAACTTCTCAATGGTGTACCATGCTGCTGCCTATAAGCATGTACCTTTGGTAGAGGAAAACCCCCATGAAGCTATTCATACTAATGTTATAGGAAGTAAGAATTTAGCTCTTCTTTCAAGTAAATATAAAGTGAACCGTTTTGTAATGATTTCTACAGATAAGGCGGTAAATCCTACCAATGTAATGGGAGCCACCAAAAGAACGGCAGAATTATATGTACAATCATTACAAAATCTTGAAGACAACACAACAAAATTTATTACAACTCGTTTTGGAAATGTATTAGGCTCTAATGGATCAGTTATTCCTCTTTTTAAAAGGCAAATTGAAAGCGGGGGTCCTCTTACGATTACACATCCAGATATTGTACGCTATTTTATGACTATTCAAGAAGCTTGTGAATTGGTTTTGCAAGCAGGAACAATGGGAGTTGGAGGAGAAGTGTTTGTTTTTGATATGGGAGAACCAGTGAAGATACTTGATTTGGCAAAAAGAATGATTAAACTTTCAGGTTTTGAACCAGAGACAGACATCAAAATTATATTTTCCGGATTGCGTCCTGGTGAAAAATTATATGAAGAATTGCTTACTGATAATGCTAAAAACCTACCCACTCATAGTGAAAAAATTATGATTTCGAAAGATCGAGCTATGCAGTATGAAGATATAAATCAACTTGTAGATGAGTTGATTGGAACTCTTTCTGAAAATGAAAAATTTGAAGTAGTGAAAGTTCTCAAAAAAATAGTTCCTGAATTCAAAAGCAATAATTCAGTATATCAAATGCTGGATTGAATTATGGCGAGAATATTTATTTACCTTATGTTATATTGAAATATGTATACTTTCTTATAAGAAATTTATAAATTGTATATTTGCAAAAATTTGATTTTATTATGAATTTTAGACCCTTTTTAATTCTCATAGTTATAATTTTTATAACATCTTGTAATTCAAGAAAAAAAGTTAATGATAGTGATTTGAATTTTATGCAAAACATCCAACAGGTTGCAACAGAAACTTCGATTAAAAATTCTAATTCTACACTTCAACCAAGTGATCGTTTAGAAATTTTTATTACTGCAAAAGATATGGATGTGGTGAAACCATTCAATCAAAATTATTCCTCTTCCCAATATATTAATTCTTCTGCTGGAAATGTTTCTAACAATAGTAGTAGTACTGCAAATCCATCAACTTATGTAATAGATGCTAATGGAAATATTAATTTTCCGATTCTTGGAAGTTTGAATACTACAGGTAAGACATTAATGGAATTTAAAGAAGAAATGAAAAATATGTTAAAAAAATATATACATGATCCTTTTGTTAATATAAAACTTCTTAATTTTAAAGTGACTGTTTTGGGTGAAGTCAACAGACAAGGAGACTATGTTCTTCCAAATGGTGAAGGTACAATTATAAATGCCCTTGGAATGGCAGGGGATCTTACTATGTATGGAAAAAGAGATGATGTTTTAATTGTAAGAACGGAAGATGGTAAAGTTACTCATGGAACAATTAACCTTATGGATGCAAATTTTATTAATTCCCCATTTTATAACTTAAAACAAGGTGATGCTATTATTGTAAATTCAAATAAAAATAAAGATAGGATATCAAGACAGAACCCTAACACTGGTTTAGTTTTATCAGCTGTTTCAATTTCTGTGACAGCTATAGCCGTAATAGTTAGTTTGATAAAATAACTTATTAATGAAAAAAATGCAGCAGATCATTTCGTCAGAATCTAATCAGAAAAATGAAAATTTAAACATTCAAGAAATTTTGCAACCTTATACAAAAAAATGGTGGTGGTTTATACTCGGTGCTATATTTTTTACTTTTTTGGCCTACTTATTAATAAAATTTACTAATCCTGTATATAAAGTTCAGACTACTGTTCTTATTAAAGATGCTAAAAATTCTTCGGGTGGTTCTGATATAGGTGGTGTCCTTCAAGAATTGTCTGGGTTTGGTGGTTTGAAAACTAGTAGTGTTGATAATGAACTGGAAATATTTCAATCCAAAAAATTAATGAAGGATGTAGTTAAGACATTAAATCTTCAAGTGGATATTTATGCTAAGGATAAGTTTAAAAATGTTGAGCTTTACAAAATATCTTCTCCAATTATTGTAAATGTTATAACAGAGAAATCTTTTCAAAAACAACCGAAAAAACCTTTAATACTAGAAATCAAAAATAATATTCTTACTCTCTCTTCTGACGAATTAAAAAAAGATATTAAAAGTGAATTTGGAAAAACTATTAATTTACCATATGCTAATATTATAATTACAAAAAACCCTAATTATAATTACCTTACTACTAAAGATATTAATGTAAATAATTTAAAACTTTATATTTCTTCTCTGGATGGAAAGGTCTCTGCATTACAAAAAGCGTTGAATGCAGATCTTGCTAATAAGGATGTTACTGTTATTAAACTAGATATGGATTATCCACAGATTGACAAAGCTAAAGACATACTAAATAGCCTTGTTCAAGCTTATAATAATGATGCAATAGTGGATAAAAATACAGAATCTCAGAAAACTTTAGAGTTTATTGATGGAAGAATTAATAAAATCTCTGTTGAATTAGGAGATGTAGAAAATAAAAAAGAAGCATTTAAAACTAAAAATAAAATCACAGATATTTACACAGAAGCTAAAATAAATCTTGAAACATCCGCTTCAGCCAAGGAAAAAGAATTGGAACTTAACTCTCAATTAGAAATTACAAACTCTTTACTAAATTATGTTTCTAAACAAGGAAATTATCAATTGCTTCCTATAAATGTTGGTTTGAGTAATGGTGAAGCTTCTAATAATATACAATTATATAATCAACTTATATTACAAAGAAGTCGTTTATTAGAATCTGGGACTTCTGAAAACCCAACAATAATAGATGTTACTAATCAAATTAATTCTTTACGATCTACTATAGTTCAAAGTCTTGTAAAGAGTAAACAAGGTATAGAGTTGGCGAAAAATGAATATACTGGTGCACAAGATGAAATTTCTGGTAAAATATCGCAAGTTCCCTCTTTAGAAAAAATATATAGGGATATAGAAAGACAACAAAATCTTAAAGAGGGTCTTTATTTATTATTACTCAAGAAAAGAGAAGAAACAGCAATATCACAGTCTATTACAGTTCCCAAGGCAAGGATTATAGATATGGCATACGCATCTGATCGTCCTGTTGCACCCAAAAAGCTCTTTATATTAGCTGGTGGTTTGTTTTTAGGATTCCTATTTCCTTTCTCTTATATATATTTGAAAGAATTATTGAATAATAAGTTTAGAACAAAACAGGAACTTGAGGAATATGTACAAGGACCAGTAATTGCAGAAATACCAAGTGTAACCAAGAATCAAATAGATATAATTCAACATAATGATCTTACTCCAATGGCAGAAACTTTTAGAATACTTATAACTAATCTAAAGTTTATGCTTCCTAAGAAAAGTGGTGCAAAAGTTATTTTTGTCACTTCTACCGTAAAAGGTGAAGGAAAGACTTTTATCTCCATGAATCTTGCTCTTACTATGGCGGCTTCAAATAGTAAAGTGATTCTTATTGGTTCTGATATTAGAAATCCTCAACTTCAGCGATATGATACTACTAAAAAAGGAAAAAAAGGATTGTCTGAATTTTTACATGATAACAGTACTGATATTAATGAAATTATTTATAAAAATCAGTTTAATTCTACGTGTGATATCATTTATTCAGGATCCATCCCACCAAATCCAGTAGAGCTTTTGTCCAATGGAAGATATGGAGAACTTCTTGACAATTTGAAGAATAATTATGATTATATTATTTTAGATACTGCACCATTGCTTTTAGTAACCGATACACTTTTAATCTCACATCTTGCAGATGGATTTGTATATGTTGTACGTTCAAGATATACAGAAAAGTCTCTAATAGATTTTGCAAATAGCAATATTGAAAACAAAAAAATTAATAATGTGGTCTTTGTTCTTAATGATGTAAGAAAAGATTCTTTCGGATATGGAAACAAATATGGATATGGTTATGATAATAGAAGCAAATCATTACTTCAGAAATTTAAGGATTTATTCTAATTAATATTATCTTAGTTGATATTAAAATGATTTCATACATAAGTAGTAAAATAATAAATAATGAAAATTAGGAGTGTAAAGACAAATTATATTCTAAACATGATAAGAGCAATCTCCTATGCTTTGATAACTATTATTACAATGCCTTATGTAAATAAAATATTAGGTCCAGTAAATATTGGTAAAGTAGAATATGTAAATACTATCATTAACTATTTTGTACTTTTTTCTGGCCTTGGTATTCCTATTTACGGAATTAGAGAAATAGCTAAAGTAAGAGATACAAAATATGAAAAAGATAAAACAATTATTGAACTTCTTCTAATTCTAATTTGTACATCTTTAATTTCTTATATAATTCTTTTTGGAATTTTTTATCATCTTAATTTTTTTCGCAATTACAAACAGCTTATTTTATTAATGAGTGTTATGATAATTCTTACTAATATAGGGGCAGAATGGTATTTTCAAGGAATGGAAGATCAAATGTACATTACTGTTCGTTATGTTGGAGTTAGAATTGTAGCAGCACTGATGATTTTTCTGATGATCAATTCACATGATGATTATTATATTTATGCTATTACATTGGTTCTAACCGTTTGTGGTTCTAATATTTTCAATTTATATTTTCTTGCTAAAGAAATTGATATAAAAGATATATATTTTAGTGATTTGAACTTGAAAAAACACTTTAAACCACTGACTACGATTTTTATAGCTTCTATATCTATCAACATTTACCTACAATTGGACAATTTTTTAATCAGTTCCATATGTGGTGATCGTTATCTTGGATATTATACTGTTTCCAATAAACTTATCCGATTTTTAATAACATTTATTACAATCATTGGAATGGTATTGTTACCGCGTTTATCACATCTTTATAATGACAATAAAGAGGAATATTATAATTATCTGAGAAAAGCATTTTATTTTATTTTATTGATGGCAGTCCCTTCAAGTATTGTATTTATGGTATTTTCAAAAATTATTACATTATTGTTTGCCGGCTCGGAATTTCTTCCCTCTGTGATTACAATGAAAATTTTATCTCCATTGTGTATAATTGTAGGGATTGCATATTTTTTAGGATATTTAGTGTTATATACACAAGGAGACGAAAAAATATATACAAGAGCTGTAATTATTTCTGCGCTTTTTAGTCTTGTTGTTAATATTTTTTCAATCCGGTTTTATCAACAAAATGGAGCAGCAGTAGTAGCAGTACTTGCAGAACTTTTTGCAATTTTAATCATGATATATTATACCAAAGATAAATTAAAAAAGCTAGGGTTGATTAATAAAAATTTATATAAAATTTTTATTATAGGAGTTGTTGTTTCTTTTTTGTCTGCTATAATCTATTTTATATTTAGCTCGAATAATATTTATTTTAATATACTTATAATAATATTTCCCTATGCATTATTTTATCTTTTATCTTTTATTTTTAGAGAAGAGATTAGTATGGAAGTGATGAGTGCTATTAAACAAAAAATAAAAAGATAGCATGATTGAAGTAATATGTCTCGTATTTTGCATTGTATTACTTTTTGTTGTTTTTCCGACTCGGATAAAGGCTATAAATAATTTTTTTTTAATTTTTATTAGCGTAATATTAATACTGCTTGCTGCTTTCAGAGTACCGGGGAGTGATAGAGATTATTTTATTTATAAAAAATATTATTGGGGAGATTCACATTTTTATGCAGTAGAATATTCTTTTATTTTATTAAGAACTTTCTTAAAAGACTATTTAAATTTTTCCATTCTCTCCTTATTTATCGTTTATGCATTTTTAGGAGTTATTTTGAAGATGAAAGCTATCCAACTTTTGTCTTCAACTGTTCTACTTTCTATATTGGTTTATATAAGCAATTTTTATTTATTACATGAACTTACTCAGATAAGAGCTGGGGTTGCAATTGGCCTTTTTCTCATATCAATTAAATATATTTATAATAAAAATGCGAAGAAATTTCTGTTATTAACAATTTTAGCAGGTTTTTTTCATTATTCCGCATTTATGGCATTACCTTTATGGTTTATTAATCCTACAGAAAAACGAATTAAAAATTATTCTATATTCATTTTTATCGGTTTTGTTTTACTTTTACTAAATATAGATATAATAGCAAATATACCTATTCCATATGTTCAAAATAGAATACATGATTATACTATTCTCTCAAAAATTGCTTCAGATGAAGAAGAAATACAACTAATTAATCCGCGTTTTTTGTTAAAACTTGGAATTTTTATTATACTTATATTATTTCGCAAGAAAATTGCTATACATAATAAGTACTTTTATGTTTTACTCAAGATTTATGCAATATCTCTTTTTGCTTTTATGGCCTTATCCAAAATACCTGCATTTTCATACAGAATGCAATCTTTATATGGAATTGTTGATATTATTCTAATTCCTTTAATGATCTATATATTCAATAATAAAATTGTAGGCTATATTTTTGTTATATTGATAGCAATTAGCTTCTTAGCGTATAATTTATTTGTTGGGAAGCTTATTATTAATCCTTAATTTTTTTTTCATATAAAAAATATAAGAAAGTACTTATTATAAATATTATTATAAGATTCTCAATCATTTTTTTTTTTTTATATATACAATTTTCATATTTTATATTTTGAGAATCTTTTGTAAAACAAAATTCACTTTTTAAATGATAATTAATAAATTTACAATTCTCAAACCAAATATTTTTTCCCTTGTTATCGCAAATAGGATAACCAAAAGGATCACTATTATTGAATTCAATATTACTGTAATTGATATTATAAGCTTGTCTAAAATCTACAAATCTTTTGAAATTAAAAATTTTGGAATTTTTAAAAACAACATTCTTTTCAATATCTGGTTGTTTTATATAAGTATCATTTCCAATTACAGCAAGGGCAGTGCGTATATTTTTGAAATCACAATTTTCAATAATATATCCGTAACTGTGTTTTAATGAGATTTCATTGCTCGGTTTCATTAAAAAAAGTACAATAGCGCCTACTCCTCCTATATTCTCAAATGAACAGTTTCTGATTTTACCATTTCTAGAAACTTGCCAATTATCCATAGGTTCTACATCAATTGCTCCTGGCATATCATCTCGTGTTGTATTTTTAAAAGTGCAGTTTTCTACAATAAACCCATCACAATAATAGAAACTGATGCCTTGTCGATTCTCTTTTGTTACTCCATCAAATTTACAATTAGTAATGCTTACATTTTTATTATAAGCACCATAATTTTTTCTAAAATCCGTTCCTGCATTGATAGATATTCCATCACCAAGAAATCCTGTAAAAGAACAGTTGTTTATTTTAAATCCTGAAATACCGTGGGCAGAAATTTGATGTGAAAGTTCATCGAAGCCATATTTTTTATTGTCGGTCCAAAAATTAAGATCGGAAATGCTAATGTTTTTTAAGCTTTGAGAATCATCAAATTGTTTTGACACTTGGGCATCAAAAATGAAGCATCCATCCGCAGCATTTCTCATAGAATAGGTATTCCATCTTTCGATTACATGTCTTTGAGTTGTAAAAATCTGCTCAATAATGGAGTTGTTACCGGAAATGGTAATATTATTATATCTCTTTCCAAAAAAAGTAACATGGGAAATATGGTATCTTCCAAAAGGAATGACCATTTCACCTCCTCCCAGACTTATAAGTTTATCAACACATTTTTGAAAAGCTGTACTGTCTTCTTTTCCATCATCAGGAATGGCCCCAAAATCTTTTACATTTAAATTGACATTAGCGTTCATGATTGAGAAAAACATTAACAACAAAAAACTTACATTTTTTTTCATATCTTTTTTAATTGGCTTGCACTAAATTTATAATTATATTTGCAAAAATCAAATTTGAACAGAAATTTTCTGATAAAAATGACAAAAAGTATCTGTATTGCAACATACAATGGAAATAAATATATAAAAAAGCAGCTTCAGTCCATACTTGCTCAGCTTAATTCTGATGATGAGATAATTATAATAGATGATGCATCAAAAGATAATACTATTGAGATTATAAAAGAGTTTAATGATGACCGAATAAAAATTTTAAAAAATAAGAATAACCTCAAGCATGTAAAGACCTTTGAAAAAGCGATAGAACTTGCCCAAAACGATATCATATTTTTATCCGACCAAGATGATATATGGATTGAAGGAAGATGTAACATTTTTCTGAAAAAGTTCTATGAAAACCCTCAAGTATCCGTTATAACAAGTAATTGTTTTTGTATTGATGAAAATGATGTTAAAATAATAAACAGTTTGAGAAAAGTAGATGGAAATGATTCTGAAAAATATAAAAAAAATATTTCTCAAATAATAAAAGGAAATATAGGATATTATGGATGTGTTATGGCTTTTCGTAAAAATCTTAAAGAAGTTGTTCTTCCAATCCCTAATTATATTGAAGCCCATGATTTATGGATTGCAATGGCAGGAAATTTAGCAAAAAGCAATTTGCATATTGAACAAGAAACTTTGTATCATAGAATTCATAATAATAATGCTAGTAATCTTAATAGAAGTTTATTCAAAAAAATAATGGCGAGAATCAATTTTTTGAAATCAATTTTTGAATTAAAAAATAGATTAAGAAAAGTTAACAAATAATTCGAACAAGAATTTTGAAATTAAAAAAAATATATATTGCAGGACATAGTGGAATGGTCGGAAGTGCCATACATAGAACTCTTTTGAAAAGTGGCTACCAAAATATTATTACAAAAACAAGTAGTGAGTTGGATCTTAGGAATCAAGAAAATGTTAGGGATTTTTTTCTTACCGAAAAACCTGAAGTTGTGATAGATGCAGCAGCCAGAGTAGGTGGTATTCTTGCGAATACCAATTTTCCATATCAATTCTTGATGGAGAATCTTCAGATTCAGAATAATCTTATTGATGAGGCACATAAAAACAATGTGGAGAAATTTATTTTTTTAGGAAGCTCGTGTATATATCCGAAAATGGCTCCTCAACCTTTAAAGGAAGAATATCTATTGACGGATACATTAGAGCCAACTAATGAATGGTATGCAATAGCAAAAATTACAGGAGTTAAAGCTTGTGAAGCAATTCATAAACAGTTTGGTAAGGATTTTGTAAGCCTGATGCCGACTAATCTTTATGGTTCCTTTGATAATTTTGATTTAGATACTTCTCATGTTCTTCCTGCGATGATTCGTAAATTTGAAAATGCTAAAAATAATGGAAATACACCTGTTACTTTGTGGGGAAGTGGAGCACCAATGAGAGAATTTCTTTTTGTGGATGATATGGCTGATGCTGTAAAATTTGCCTTAGAAAATGTTTTGGAAGAAAATCTTTATAATGTTGGGACTGGGAGAGATTTAACCATAAAAGAACTGGCCGGAGTTATACAGAGAATTACTGGGCATACTGGAGAAATTATTTGGGATTCTTCAAAACCGGATGGTACTCCAAGAAAGTTAATGGATATTTCTAAATTAAAAAATAAGGGGTGGTCATATTCAACAGATTTAGAAGAAGGAATAAGAAAAACATATGATTGGTTTATTAAAAATAAAAATAATTATAGAGAAGTAATCATCTCTTAATAAAATCTATAGAATATATTTACTAAAAAATAAAATTTAAAAATAATGAAAAAAGTTATCGTACTTGGAGGAGGAGGTTTCATTGGAGGGCATCTTGCAAAAAGATTAAAAAATGAAGGATGTCATGTAAGAATTTGTGATATCAAAAAACATGAATATTTTGATCAAGATGAAATCTGTCACGAATTTATATTAGGAGATCTTACAGATCCAAAAGTTGTTGATTTAGTAATTGAAGAAGGAATAGATGAAGTTTATCAATTGGCTGCTGATATGGGAGGAGCTCTATATATTTTCACTGGAGAAAACGATGCAAACCTTATGCATAATTCAGCGATGATAAATTTAAACGTGTCAAGAGAATGTGTTAAGAAAAGCGTAAAGAAGGTATTTTATTCTTCGTCTGCGTGTATGTACCCGGAACACAATCAGTTGGATCCTAACAATCCGAATTGCGAAGAATCTTCTGCATATCCTGCAAATCCGGATTCTGAATATGGATGGGAAAAATTATTTTCTGAAAGAGTATTTTTGGCATATCATAGAAATTATAATCTAAATGTAAGAATAGCCCGTTTTCATAATATATTTGGCCCTCAAGGAACTTGGAAAGGAGGTCGTGAAAAATCTCCAGCGGCTATGTGCCGTAAAGTATCTGAAAGTCAAAATGGTGATAAAATTGAAGTTTGGGGAAATGGTCAACAAACACGATCATTTCTTTATGTTGACGAATGCGTAGAAGCGGTTTTAAGACTCATGAATTCTGATTTTACTGGTCCTGTAAATATTGGAAGTGAAGAAATGGTAACAATTAATCAGCTTGCAGAGATGGCAATTCAAATTTCAGGTAAAGATTTGAGTGTATACAATATTGAAGGAGAAGAATTTTTTAATAAATATGGATTTAAATGTCCATTAGGAGTAAAAGGAAGGAACTCTGATAATAGATTATATAGAGAAAAAGTAGGTTGGGAAGTAAATATGCCGTTAGTTGAAGGAATGAAGAAAACCTTTACATGGATTGATGAGCAGAACCATAAAAAATCTGTAGTCTCTTAAAATATTATTAAAAAAAAATAAAAATGGATTCTTCTCATAACTGAAGAATCCTCTATTTTGTAAAATGAAATACAAATTAATTATTTCGTGTGTGTTTCCACCAGAAACAACGGTTTCGGGACATATAGTTTCCGACCTTGCGACATATTTGGTCAAAGATCATAATGTAGTTGTGGTGACACCCAAACCTACTCGTCCGCTCAATTTCGATTTTGATAGTATTGAAAAAGTAAAAGAACCTTTCAAGCATATTATTACTAATTCTTATACTCATCCAGAAATGGGAGTAATAGGAAGGTATAAAGAAAATAAAAGTTTTGGGAAATGGTGTAAAAAATATATAATAGAAAATCATACTAATATAGAATCAATCTATCTTAATGCTTGGCCTCTTTTTTCACAATATGCAATTGTAAAAACAGCAAAAAAATACAATATTCCATGTATTACACATATACAAGATATTTACCCGGATTCTTTAGTAAATAAGTTGCCTATTGGAAAGGGTCTATTAAAGAGCCTTTTGCTTCCTATGGACAAATTTGTTCTGAAAAATTCTAAAAAAGTAATTTGTATTTCGGATAATATGAAGAATATTCTATCCAAAACAAGAAATATAAATCCATCTCATTTTGAGGTAGTTGTAAATTGGCAAAATGAAGAAAATTTTATTAAATACAGAGAGGAATCTAATAAAGAATCTGAAATAGAAAAACCATTTACTTTTATGTATTTGGGAAATAATGGGCCTGTTGCCGGTGTGGAATTTTTAATAGAATCTTTTGTGAAAGCAAATATAGATAATTCAAAACTTGTTATAGCAGGAGGTGGATCTAAAACGGAAGATTGTAAAAGTCTTGCAAAAAAACTTAATGCAAATAATGTTGAATTTATACCGGTTCCGGAAGGTAAAGTTCCTCATACTCAAGATTTGGCGGATGTTATGTTGTTACCGGTTAAGAAATACGGTGCTTATAGCTCTATTCCATCTAAATTACCAGCATATATGTTTTCTGAAAAAGCAATATTAGGAAGTCTGGACATAGATAGTGATACTGCAAAAGCCATAATAGATGCGGATGCAGGATTGGTGGTTGAACCTGAAGATGAAGAGAAATTGATTGCAGCTATGAAAGCTATGGCTTCATGGAGTAAGGAAAGATTAAATGAGAAGGGAAGAAATGCATTTGATTATTCAATGAAGAATTTTTCTAAAAAGCATAATTTAAAAAAGATAGCAGATATTATTTTGAATGTCAAATAGTTAAAAATTAAAATGATATCTGTAAGAAAAGCTCAAAAAAAGGACATTTCTAAAGTAGTAGATGTCCATATACAAAGATTTTCCTCGTTTTTTCTTACTAGTTTAGGGAAAAGTTTTTTATGTACATTTTATAAAGGATTTCTTAAATATCCTGGCATTTTATTAGTTTTAGAGGATGAAGGAAATATTCAAGGCTTTGCTGCAGGAAACTATGAAAATAAAGGCTTTTTTAAAAACCTTTTGAGGAATAATTTGTTTGGTTTTATAATCTCTGGGATAAAAATCTTTTTTACAAATCCTTTAGCTTTGAAAAGAATGGCAACGAATGTTGGTAAATCTGAAAAAAATAATCTTATTTTTGCAGAGCTTTTAAGCATTTCAACTTTGAGAAATAAAAAAGGATATGGAAAAATCCTTTTAAATGAGTTTGAAAAAGAAATTGAAAAAAAGAATAATAACGGCTTTCCTATTTCGCTGACAACAGATTTTGAAAATAATGAAAAAGCAGTACAATTTTATAAAGATTGTGGATACGAAGTATTAGAGATTTTTGAAAGCTATCAAGGAAGAAAAATGTACCGTTTTATTAAAAGAAAAATTAATTAATCATGAAAATACCATTTTCACCTCCTTATATTGACGAAGATATTATAAATGAAATAACGGATACTTTACAATCAGGCTGGATTACTACTGGCCCGAGAGTGAAAGCTTTAGAGCAGGAGGTTGCAAAACTTGCCAAAGTTCCTAATGTTCTTTGTGTAAATTCGTGGACTTCAGGAGCTATTTTAGTTATGAAATGGTTCGGAATAGGAGAGGGTGATGAGGTTATAATACCTGCTTATACATATAGTGCGACTGCTCTTGCGGTTTTGCATTGTGGAGCAACACCTGTTATGGTAGATGTTAAGGAAGATTTTACTATTGATCCTGAAAAAATAAAAGCTGCTATTACAGATAAAACTAAGATAATTATGCCTGTTGATTTTGCAGGTCTTACTTGTGATTATGATGCTGTTAATGATTTGGTAGCAGATACAGAAATAAGAAAACTTTTTAAACCGAATTCCGAAAATCAAAAAAAACTAGAAAGAATTTTGGTGATTTCTGATGCTGCACATTCAATAGGTGCAGAATATAAAGGTAAGCAAGCGGGTAATTTGACAGACGTTACAATATTTTCTTTTCATGCAGTAAAGAATATAACTACTGGTGAAGGGGGTTCTATTTGTATTAATCTTCCAAAACCTTTTGATAATGCTGAAGAATATAAAACTATGCGTTTGTGGACATTAAATGGACAAACAAAAGATGCGTTTACTAAATCTCAAGGTGGAGGAAATAGTTGGAAATATGATATAGTTTTCCAAGGTTTAAAAGTTAATATGCCTGATGTATGTGCTGCAATTGGGTTGGCTCAAATGAGAAAATATTCTGATTTGCTCAAAGAAAGACAAAGAGTAGCGGAAAAATACCATCAATTTTTTGAAAATAAAGATTGGGCTCAGGTTCCTGTAATTTATGATAATGAAAGAACCTCTTGTTTTCATTTATACGCTTTAAGAATCAAAAATATTTCTGAGGAACAGCGTGATATGATAATGGAAGAGATCGCAACTCAGGAAGTGTCTGTTAATGTTCATTTTATTCCAATGCCAATGTTAACTTTATTTAAAAATCTTGGATATAGGATAGAAAACTATCCTATTACTTATGATAATTATTCAAGAGAAATTTCTTTGCCTATTTATCCACAACTTACAGATGAACAGGTACAAATAATTTGTAATGCGATAGAAAATTCATATAATAAGATAATTGGATAAATATAGTGAAGAGACTTTTTGATATATTTTTCTCCTTAGCAGGAATACTTATTTTATTACCTGTTTATATTATTATTTCAATTCTTGTTGTCTTAGACAGTAAAGGAGGAGTATTGTATAAACAAGAGCGCGTTGGAAAAAACGGAAAAATTTTTAGAGTATTAAAGTTTCGTACCATGCGTCCTGATGCATTCTCTAAAGGAGCACTTACAGTAGGAAGTAGAGATCCGAGAATTACTAATATAGGGTATTATTTAAGGAAATACAAGTTGGATGAACTTCCACAGCTATTTAATGTACTTTTTGGAGAAATGTCGTTTGTAGGACCAAGACCGGAAGTAAAAAAATATACAGATATGTATAATTCAGAGCAAAAAGAAATACTTTCTGTAAAGCCGGGAATTACGGATTACGCATCCATTAAATACAGAAATGAAAACGATTTGTTGTCTGTAAGTGATAATCCGGAACAATTGTACATAGACGAAATCATGCCCGATAAAATAAAACTTAATATGATCTATATCAATGATAAGAATGTTTTTAAGGACGTGAAAATCATACTTCAAACATTTCAAGCCATTATCAATCATTAAAAAATAAGAAAGGATTATAATGAAAATTACCGAAACTCCTTTGAAAGACTGTTACATCATTGAGCCCACTATTTTCAATGATGAAAGGGGATATTTTTATGAAAAATATAATGAAAAAAAATTTGAAGAACTTACTGGCTTAAAAGGTCATTTTGTTCAGGATAATATTTCCAAATCTTCTTATGGAGTTTTAAGGGGGATTCATTTTCAAAAAGGAGAACATGCACAAGCTAAACTAGTCTCCTGTTTAGAAGGGAAAGTTTTTGATGTAGCTGTTGATTTGCGTCCAAATTCTCCAACTTTTGGAAAATGGTATGGTTTGGAACTTAGTGATGAAAACAAACTGCAATTTTATATTCCACGTGGTTTCGGGCACGGTTTTTCCGTATTGAGTGAAACAGCAGTTTTTGCATATAAATGTGACAATTTTTATAATAAGGAATCCGAAGGTGGTATTTTTTGGAATGATCCCCAACTAAATATAGACTGGAGATTACCTTTAGAAGATAGTATACTATCTGAAAAAGATAAAATTCTTCCTTTTTTTTCGAAAGAAAATTTTTAAAAGAAAATATAAGAAACTGAAAATCTTCAGTTTCTTTTTTTATTCTTAAATTTGCACCCGCAAAAATATTTAACTATCATTTAGATGCGTACAAAGTCCACCGGAAAAAAGAAAATTAATATTGTCACACTTGGATGTTCTAAGAATGTTTATGATTCAGAAGTTTTAATGGGACAATTGGAAGCTAATGGAAAGCACGTAGTTCATGAAGAACGTGGTGATATTGTGGTAATTAACACTTGTGGATTTATTGATAATGCTAAAGAAGAATCCATCAATACTATTTTGGACTTTGTTGAAGCTAAAAATAGAGGAGAGGTAGAAAAAGTTTTTGTTACAGGTTGTCTTTCAGAAAGGTATAAACCAGATTTAATAAAAGAAATTCCGGATGTAGATCAATATTTTGGAACACGCGATTTGCCCATTTTGCTGAAACATTTAGGAGCTGATTACAAGCATGAATTGGTAGGAGAACGTTTGACAACCACTCCGAAGCATTATGCATATCTTAAAATTTCTGAAGGTTGCGATCGTCCTTGTTCTTTTTGTGCTATTCCATTAATGAGAGGAGGTCATGTTTCTACACCTATTGAAAAATTAGTTTTAGAAACACAGAAATTGGCTAAAAAAGGAACAAAGGAACTGATTCTTATTGCTCAGGATTTAACATATTATGGTCTTGATATTTACAAAAAACGTGCACTTGCAGATCTTTTGAAAGAACTTATAAAAGTAGAAGGGATAGAATGGATTCGTTTGCATTATGCATTTCCAACCGGTTTTCCTGAGGATGTTCTTGATATAATCAAAAGCGAACCAAAAGTTTGTAATTATATTGATATTCCTCTTCAGCATATAAACACGGAACTTTTAAAATCCATGCGTCGAGGAACAACATACGAAAAAACTAATGCACTTTTAGATAAGTTCCGTGAGAAAATTCCTGATATGGCTATCAGAACAACTTTAATTGTTGGCTACCCTGGTGAAACAGAAGAGAAATTTCAGGAATTAAAAGAATGGGTAAAAGAGAAGAAATTTGACAGACTGGGCTGTTTTACGTATTCACATGAAGAAAATACTCATGCTTACAATCTTACGGACGATGTTCCACAAGAAGTAAAAGAAGCTCGTGTGGAAGAAATTATGGAACTTCAATCTCAGATTTCTTGGGAAAAGAATCAGGAAAAGATTGGGAAAGTATTCAAATGTATTTTTGATAGAAAAGAAGGGAATTATTTTGTGGGCAGAACAGAGTATGATTCCCCTGATGTAGATAACACAGTATTGGTGTCCGCAGAAAATACATATATTTCAATTGGAGAATTTGCGAATGTAAAAATTACTTCAGCTGAGGATTTTGATTTATATGGAGAGTTAGTAGTGTAAAATACGTTATATTGCTAGTCATGATGTTAAAAATGTTGTATTTTATTATTTTTATTTCATTGATTATCAATCTATTTTGTTTTTTTTGAATGTTAATTTTAACTTTTTTTTGTGAAAATATAATAATAATAAAAAATTAAATCTTAAATTTGCAGGATAAATAGTCTTTCTTTAATTTTAATTTATTTAGCTTTGTCAATTAAAGTTAGAAACCAATAGTAATGTTTTTATCCAAAAAAGCACAGGTTGGTATGAGTCTCCAATAGATTTATTAACAAGTATAAGCTTTAAAAATAAAGCGTAGCTTGGGATGTGTATTTTGACAAATTAAAATAAATTATTGATGAAACTGTAATTAAAAATATTTAAAAACCTATGAAAAAAAATTTATTAATGGCGGTATTGCTTGTAGGTCTTTCAACAATGTCTAAAGCTCAACAGGGAAGAGTTGGTATCAATACTACTACTCCTGCTGCTACTTTGGATATTGTGGCTACTACTACAGACAATTCAAGGCCAGATGCGGTTTTAGTGCCGAGAATGTCACTTAGTCAGTTGCAAGCAAAAGATGCTGCTTATGTTGCTGCTCAAAATGGAGCTTTAATTTTTGTAACAGACACAACAGGTACACCAGCAGGGAAAACTGTAAATGTTACAGCTGTTGGGTTTTATTACTATGATAGTACAGCCAGCCAATGGAAGACATTAGGAAGTGGAGGTGGATCTTCTACAGATACCAGCATTTACAACGGTGATGGTACGCTTACCAGTGTAAGAACTGTAGAACAAAACAATCAGAATTTGACTTTCAACACTGGAACTGCTCAATTTATTGTTAATGGAACGAATAACATTACTGGCGCTCAGTATATGGCTGTAAGAGTAGAGCCTGCAACGAATTTTGCGGTAACTTCTACTGATTATATGATTCATTGGACAGCTTCATCAGCTGGAGTTGTTACATTACCTACAGCCGCCTCATCCAAAGGTAGAGAACTTTGTTTCTTTGCAGAAAACAATGTGTTAAGCACGGGTGCATTAGGTAATGGAGGGAATGTAAATCCGGGATTCGGAACATGCATTATTTCTACAGGTACACAATGGATAACTAAAAACTCATACTAAATAGTTTTATGATGAAAAATTTAATTATTATAGCTTCGTTGTTGGGTAGTATTGCAATTACTGCTCAATTGAGAAATAATACCACTCCGTCAAATGGATCTATTAATACAACTACCGCATTTTTGGATGCTTCATCTTCTACGGTATGGAATGGATCGAATAATAATGGTAAGGGATTAGTTTTTCCAAGAACAGACTTAGTTGCAATGACTACTTTATCTGCTCCTGTTAATGGTATTCCTAACTCATTTCCAACACGTTTGGATGGTATGATTGTGTATAATACTGCAACCGGAACCGCTGGAACTGGAACCGCAGGTGTATCCGTAAAACCAGGGTTCTACTATTATGACAATAAATCAGGAACATTAAATGGTGGTACATGGAAACCTCTTGATACAGATACGGTTACAGATCCTAAGTATACTATTCCTACTGCGGCAACAGGTGTTGCTACAAATGCTGTTGTTGTTACGTATGACAACGTTAATAATGTCTATGTTGATAAGCCAGTTTATGCTATAAAAGGACAATTTACAGCAGATGGTACTACTACTGGTGTAACTATAACTCCTCCTACTGGTATCACAACAATGTATGGTATTACCATCTATAAAACAGGTACAAATATGGTATTCGATAGACAATTATATTCCTACAACATATCAACTGGAGCTGCTGTTACAGGTTCTCCATTAATATCTGTTGTTTATCCTTCAGGTACTTATGACTATGTATTAGAATATCTTAAATAGAATTTATATTTTTTTTAAATATATGATTTATAAAACCAGTAAATTTTACTGGTTTTTTTGTTTTTGAATATTTTAGGTTTTATTGGCTAAAATAATCAGATTTATTAATTGTTTTGAAGTTTTTTACTTAACTAAAATTATCGTTATTAAAGCTTTTTAATCTTTTGCCCATATTTCTTTTAATCAATTTTTTTAGCCTCTTATCATATTAATTGTTTAAAATTAACTGAATAATCAAAATGTTTATTTTATTGAATTCCAATTATTTATGTTTTTATTTGTTTGCATAGTATTATTACAAGAGTTAATTCTTTTAACTTTCTTGAGTTTTTTTTAACTTTTTTTAACAATACGTTTTAAAGCTTTTATTAATAGGCATTGACAACGATTATTAACATTTTTTTTTAATTTAATTAACACTTATTAACGATTATAAAAAGAGGATTTTAATTTTCCTGATACTTTTGCTCTGTCAAAACCCATAAAAATTCAAAGTGATGAAGAGATTAATTCTTGTAATCATAATGATGATTTCAACTCTTGGTATTTTTTCTTTTAAGAATAATACCACAGATGCTAAAACAAGTTTTGCATCGTATTACCACGATAAATTTAATGGTAAGAAAACAGCAAGCGGAGAAGTTTTTGATAATAGCAAATTCACCGCTGCAAACATGAAGCTTCCCTTTGGAACCAAAGTTAAGATTACAAATCTTAGAAATGGTGAAAGTGTAGTAGTTCGGATAAACGACAGAGGTCCTTTTCACTCTACACGAGCTTTCGATATTTCCAAAGCAGCTTTCGATCAGATTGGCGATTTAAACACAGGTACTTTGCCAATTGAATATGAAATTGTCGATTAAGATTGATTATTATTACAAGCCAACTTGCGAGTTGGCTTTATTTTTTAACATCAAAATCAATTTCAAGTAAAATAGGACAATGATCTGAATGGAAAACATCTTTTAATATCACAGATCTTTGCAAAAATTCCTTCATAGGATACGTCACAAAATGATAATCCAATCTCCACCCTTTATTTTTCATGCGAGAATTTTGTCTGTAGCTCCACCAAGTGTAATGATCCGGCTGATTATTAAAAAATCGAAAAGAATCAATTAATGTACATTCATTGATGAAATTGCTCATCCATTCTCTTTCAATAGGTAGAAAGCCAGAAACATGTTGAAGTCTTATCGGATCATGTATGTCAATGGCTTCATGACAAATATTAAAATCTCCGGAAATAACAAGGTTAGGAATTTCTTTTTTTAAATTTTGTATATATTCTAAAAAATCGTAGCAAAACTGCATTTTATAGCTTACACGATCCATATTAGCTCCACTCGGAACATACACAGATAAAACTGAAAACCCATCAAAATCCGCCCGTATAATTCTTCCTTCATTATCAAACTCTTCAATACCACATCCATAAATTACCTGATTGGGCTTTATTTTAGAGGCAATTCCCACTCCACTGTATCCTTTTCTTTGTGCAGAATGCCAAAAACTATGATAACCGGCTTTTTCAAAACTTTCCACATCTATTTGATCATTTCCGGCTTTACTTTCCTGAATGCAAATAATATCCGGATCAGCTAATTTCAGCCAGCCCAAAAAATCTTTAGTAAAAGCAGCGCGGATTCCGTTCACATTATAACTGATGATTTTCATTTAGTTTCGGAGATTTATTTAGTTATGATAAAATTTTCAGAAAGATATATCTTTTGAATGACTTTTCTTCAAAAAAATTCCCCAAAAATAAATAAAAACGGGCGGAAAAAATCAACGATTTTTTCCGCCCTTCCCAAACTAAATAAACTATGAAAAAAACTATTTGGGTTCTAAAATACTAATCGGAATGATGCATTCTTCAAGAGAAATTCCACCATGCTGATACGTTTCTTTGTAATAATTTACAAAATGATTATAATTTTTTGGATAGGCTAAAAATGTATTGTTTTTGGCAAAAATATATTTGGAACTTAGATTTCCTTTTGGCAAAAATATTTTTTCAGGATTGGAAACGGCCCAAACTTCCTTGTCATCATAAGTCAAACTTCTTCCGGTTTTATATCGGATATTGGTTGATGTTTCTCTGTCGCCTACAACTTGGCTTGGTTTTTTTACATAAATAGTTCCATGATCGGTAGTGATGGCCAATTTAAATCCATTCTCTGAAGCAGTTTTGATAATTTTCATTAGTGAAGAATTTTCAAACCAGTTCAAGGTAAGTGAGCGAAATGTTTTATCATCACGAATTAGTTGGTCGATAATGTGATTATCAGTTTTTGCGTGAGAAAGAATGTCAATAAAATTATAGACGATTACCAACAAATCATTACTTCTATGTTGATTAAAATCTTCAAAAATTTTGCGTTCAAAATCAGCGTTTAAAATTTTCAGATATTTCATGGATTTTGATGAAAGACCGAGACGTTTCATTTGATCTTCCAAAAATTCACGTTCATGCTCGTTTTTATTTCCTTCTTCATTATCGTTAAACCATTTATCAGGAAAACGCTTTTCAATTTCTGAAGGCATCAATCCTGCAAAAAAAGAATTTCTTGCATACTGAGTAGCTGTTGGCAATATACTGAAGTAGTAATCTTCAGAAACTTTGTTGTAAAATTTCGTAAATAAAGGTTCAATTACTTTCCATTGATCGTAGCGCAAATTATCAATCATTAAAAGCAAAACCTTATTATTCTCGATTTCAGGTTTAATTTTATCTTTAAACAAAGTGTGGCTCATCATTGGTTTTTCTGATGAATGCAGCCAGTGCTCATAATTTTTTTCGATAAATTTTGCAAACTGGATATTGGCTTCTTCCTTTTGAGATTGAAGAAGATTGGCAAACTCATTATCAAAAACTTTGTCAAATTTTATTTCCCAGTTGAGAATTTTCTTATAATACTCTGCCCAATCCTGATATGTTCTCAAGTAAGACAATTCCATGGAAAGGTTTCTGAATTCTTGCTGATACTCCTGAATAGTTTTTTGCTCAACAAGATTTTCTTCCTGAAGGTTTTTTTTCAATGAAAGTAAAACTTGGTTCGGATTTACAGGTTTTAAGATGTAATCCGAAATTTGAGAACCGATAGCCTGCTCCATGATATGCTCTTCTTCACTTTTGGTCACCATTACGATTTTCATGGAAGTATCTTTGTCTTTCAGCATAGGAATTGCTTCTAAGCCTGAAATTCCGGGCATATTTTCATCCAACAAAGCAAGCTGGAATTTTTCATTATCAATGATTTCCAATGCTTCATTCACATTATTTACCGGAGTTACGGTATACCCTTTATTTTCCAGAAAAACGATATGAGGTTTGAGTAAATCTACTTCATCATCGATCCAAAGTATTTTTGACATTATATTTTTTATTTGATTAAAGAAATTTTCTTTTTTTATTACCATCAAAAATACGACCAAATCCTCTTAAATATTGCCTAAAAAATAAATTTAAACCGTTAAAGTTCGTTAAAAAGAAATCTCAAATTTTTCTATTTTTGTAAGCGATCACCATTTTATTACTCATCAATTACAAAACGTGCAGAACAAACTTAAAATCATTAACGATCCTGTTCACGGATTTATCAAAATTCCTTACGAAATTCTTTTTGATGTTATTGAGCATCCTTATTTTCAGAGATTAAGGAGAATTTCGCAAACAGGACTTCTCAATACCATTTTTCCGGGTGCAACACATACCAGATTTCATCATGCAATCGGGGCAATGCATTTGATGTTTACAGCTTTAGAAACTTTGAAATTGAAAGGTGTTGAAATTTCAAGAGAAGAAGAAAAATCGGCAATGTTGGCAATTCTGATGCATGATATTGGACACGGCCCGTTTTCTCATGCTTTGGAAAATATGCTGATGGATGATTGGCATCATGAAAAACTTTCTCTTTTACTGATGAACGATCTGAATAGGGAATTTGATGGAGAACTTTCCACAGCAATAGAAATGTTTCAGGGAAAATACCACAGAAAATTTTTTAATCAGCTGATTTCTTCACAATTGGATGTTGATCGTTTGGATTATTTGAAAAGAGATAGCTTCTATACCGGAGTTTCGGAAGGAAATATCAATGCACAAAGAATTATTTCTATGATGAACGTTTCTGATGAAAAATTGGTGATAGATGCAAAGGGAATTTATTCCATAGAAAATTTTCTTACGGCAAGAATGTTTATGTATTGGCAGGTCTATTATCATAAAACTGCGGCTTTGGCAGAGCATATTCTTATCAAAATTCTGGATCGGGCAAAAACTCTGACTTCTGAAGGAAAAGAACTGAAAGCCTCAGACAATCTTCGCTATTTTCTTGAAAAAAATAAATTTGCAAAAGCCACGAAAGAAGACATCCAAAGATTCACAGAATTGGATGATAATGACGTGATTCAGGCAATGAAATTTTGGCAAAATTGTGATGATTTTGTACTGTCTTATTTTTGCAAAAGTGTTATTCAGAGGAAATTCCCGAAAACAATTATTTCTTCCCAAAAATTTTCAGACGAGGAAAAAGAGGCTAAAATCAATAAAACCAATTCTTTTTTTAAGATTGATGATGGAAGATTTTTAGTAGACGAAATCTCCAGAAGTTTACTTCCGTATAACTCCGAAAAACAAAAAATCTATCTTTTACAGAAAGATGAACAAAAAGTAGAGCTGCACGAATCTGAAAATCAAATTTTATCTTCGTCTATTACTACGGTCAATACAAAATATATTCTTGCCTTTCCAAGAGAAATATAACATAATATTTTTAGCAAAATATTGGGCTTATTAGGGAAATTCTTATCTTTGCACGATATGGAATTTACGGCTTCGCAAATTGCAGGATTTATTAACGGCAAAATTATAGGAGATGAAAACGCCCTGATTAAAGGAGTTTCCCCTATTGAACAAGGTGAAGAAGGGCATCTTTCTTTCATCGGACAAAGTCGGTTTGCACATTTTCTTGATACTTCAAAATGTGCAGTACTTATTGTTTCCGAAAAATTACTTACAAAAGATACATATACTCCAACTATTATTGCAGTAGAAGATGCATATCTTTCTTTTCAGGTTTTGATGAATCTTTATCAGGAAATGCAAGGAAGAAAATCAGGAATAGAACAAGGTTCTTTCTTTCATGAAACGGCGAAAGTAGGAGAAAATGTTTACATAGGAGCTTTTACCTATATTTCTGAAAAAGCTGTAATTGCTGATGGAACACAAATTTTCCCACAAGTATATATTGGGAAAGGAGTAAAAATTGGTAAAAACTGTAAAATTGACAGTGGAGCAAGAATCTATGATTACTGTATTATTGGAGATAATTGTGTTATCCATTCTAATACGGTGATCGGTGGAGACGGCTTTGGTTTTCAACCCACTTCCGAAGGTTTTAAAAAAATTCCTCAGCTCGGAAATGTAATTATTGAAGATGATGTTGAAATTGGTTCAAACTGTTCCATCGACAGAGCAACTATTGGCTCTACCATTATTGGAAAAGGAACTAAAATAGATAATCTTATTCAGATTGCCCATAATGTGAAAATTGGGCAGAATAATGTGATTGCAGCACAAGCCGGAATTGCCGGTTCTACTGTAATCGGAGATTGGAATCAAATTGGTGGACAAGTAGGAATTGTTGGCCACATCAAAATTGGTAATCAGGTGAAAATTCAGGCACAAAGTGGCGTGAATTCTAATACTAAAGATGGAGAAATTCTATATGGTTCGCCTGCAATCGGTTATAGTGATTTCAGAAGGAATTATGTACATTTCAGAAATTTTACAGAAATTGTAAATCGTATCAATACACTCGAAAATAAATCAAAAGATAACTCGAATGAGTGATAAACAAAAAACTCTTAAACAGGAAATTACATTATCTGGAATCGGGCTTCATACCGGAAAAGAAGTAACTCTTACTATGAAACCGGCAAAAGAAAATACAGGTTTTGTTTTTGTAAGAACTGATTTGGAAGGGAATCCGCAAGTTGAAGCTGATGTTAATTATGTAACAACTACGGAAAGAGGCACAACTCTGGAAAAATTGGGTGTAAGAATTCATACTTGTGAGCATCTTTTGGCTGCATTGGTAGGATGTGATATTGATAATGCTATTCTTGAAATGGATAGTGCAGAACCACCTATTTTGGATGGTTCTTCCAAATATTTTGTAGAAGCTATCGAAAATGCAGGAATAGAAGAACAGTCCATGCCAAGAGAATATTTGGTTGTGAAAGAAGTAATGAGCTATGTAGATCCGTCTACTGGTTCTGAAATCACTATTATTCCTTCCGAGACCTACGAAATCACTACTATGGTGGATTTCGGAACAAAAGTTTTAGGAACACAAAATGCTACATTAAAAGATATTTCAGAATTTAAAGAAGAGATATCTTCTGCAAGAACATTCAGCTTTTTGCACGAATTGGAAATGCTTTTGGATGCCGGTTTGATAAAAGGTGGAGATATTTCCAATGCTATTGTCTATGTAGACAAAGAACTTACTCCTGAAACGGCTGAAAAACTGAAAAAAGCTTTTGGAAAAGATGATGTTTCTATTCGTCCAAACGGAATTTTGGATAATCTCACATTAAACTATCCAAACGAAGCTGCTCGTCACAAACTTTTAGATGTGATTGGAGATTTAGCTTTAGTTGGTGTAAAAATAAAAGGTAAAGTAATCGCTAATAAGCCGGGACATTTTGTAAATACCCAATTTGCAAAAAAATTGAACCGCCAATGGAAATTACACAAAAAGAAAAATGTTCCTGATTTCGATTTATCAAAACCACCTGTTTTTGATATTAATGGAATAATGAGATTATTGCCACACAGACCACCGTTTTTACTTTTGGATAAAGTATTGGAACTTTCAGATTCACATGTTGTTGGTCTGAAAAACGTTACGATGAATGAGCCTTTCTTTGTAGGGCATTTTCCGAAAGAACCCGTTTTACCGGGAGTTTTGCAGGTGGAAGCAATGGCGCAAACAGGAGGAATTCTTGTTTTGGCAAACGTTCCTGATCCAGAAAACTATTCTACCTACTTTGTGAAAATTGATAATGTGAAATTTAAGAGAAAAGTAGTTCCCGGAGATACACTTATTTTTAAAATAGAATTAATAGAGCCTATCAGAAGAGGTATTGTACACATGCAAGGATATGGGTATGTTGGAGATTCTGTAGCAATAGAAGCAGAACTGATGGCACAAGTTGCAAAAAATAAAACGGAATAAATGATCCATCAGTTAGCAGCCGTAGACAAACGAGCCAAAATTGGCAAAAATGTAGTGGTAGAACCTTTTACTACTATTGCAGCAGATGTAAAAATTGGTGACGGAACATGGATTGGCTCTAATGTTACCATTATGGATGGAGCCAGAATTGGCAAAAATTGCAGAATCTTTCCCGGAACTGTTATTTCTGCAATTCCTCAGGATTTGAAATTTGATGGAGAAGATACTCAGGTAATTATTGGAGACGGAACAACTATCCGTGAAAGCGTTACTATAAACCGTGGAACTAAAGCTCTCGGATTTACAAAAATTGGAAATGATTGCCTCATTATGGCGACCTCTCATATTGCACATGACTGTGTAATAGGAAACAATGTGATTATTGTAAACGGATGCGGAATTGCTGGACACGTGGAAATTGGAGATTTCACAGTAATGGGTGGTCTAAGTGCTGTTCATCAGTTTGGGAAAATCGGAAAGCATGTGATGATTTCCGGAGGGACTCTGGTAAGAAAAGATATCCCGCCTTATGTGAAAGTAGCACGTGAACCGATGAGTTATGCAGGTATCAATTCTGTCGGATTAAGAAGAAGAGGTTTTTCTAATGAAAAAATTTTCGAGATTCAGAAAATTTACAGATATCTTTTTCAGAGTAAAATGAATGTTTCTCAAGCAATGAGCCATATTGAAAAAGATATGCTTCCTACTGCTGAACGCGATGAAATTTTAGAATTCATTAAAAACTCTCCTCGTGGTATCGTAAAAGGATATGGTACTGGAAAAGAATAGAAATCAAATGTTTTGTAGAGACGCGATTTATCGCGTGTCAATTTTTATAATTAAGAATAAATAGAATAAAATAAAATAAATGGCAACAAGTAACGATATCAAAAAAGGAATGTGCATTGAGTACAGCAATGATATTTACAAAGTTATCGAGTTTCTTCATGTAAAGCCGGGAAAAGGACCTGCTTTTGTGAGAACCAAATTAAAATCCGTAACCAATGGAAAAGTAATTGACAATACCTTTTCTGCAGGTCACAAAATTGATGAAGTAAAGGTAATTACAAGAAAATTCCAATATTTGTATGATGATGACAATGGTTTTCATTTTATGAACAATGATGATTTTTCTCAAATCTATATCAATAAAGATATGATTGAAAATGCTCAGTTCATGAAGGCTGGAGAAGAAGTTACCATTATTTTGAAAGAAGCAGATGAAACCCCGCTTTCGGCCGAAATTCCGCCAACTGTTTATCTTGATGTAGTTGAAGCAGATCCGGGAGTGAAAGGAAATACAGCCACAAACGCACTTAAAAATGCAATTGTAGAAACAGGAGCGAGAGTGATGGTTCCTCTTTTTATTGAACCGGGTGATAAAATCAAAGTGAACACAGAAGACGGTTCATATATTGAAAGAGTAAAATAATATCAGAAATGTGAAGTTGGAAGCTGAAAGTTTTCAACTTCTGTTTTTTGATGATACCAATTTATAAAATTCAACATCCAGCTTCAATCATATAACAATAAATAAAAATATGACTTTCCATCAGCCACAAACTCTGAAAACCATTGCGGAAATTATTGACGCAAAATATATTGGAGATGCAGATTTTCAGGTTTTAGGAACCAATGAAATCCACATGGTTCGTCCCGGAGATATTGTATTTGTAAATCATCCAAAATATTATGATAAAGCATTAAATTCTGCTGCAACCATTATTCTTATCGATAAAGAAGTAGAATGCCCGGAAGGAAAAGCTCTTTTGGTTTCTGATGATCCTTTCAGAGATTTTAATAAAATTAATACACATTTTACTAAAATATATAATTTCAAAGAGCAATTGCATGATGTGGAAATAGGAGAAAATACCTTTATCCATTCCAGTGCTGTTATTGGGAATAATGTAAGGATTGGAAAAAATTGTCATATTTTTCCGAATGTAGTCATTGGTGACCGAACAGAAATCGGGGATAATGTGATTATTCAGTCTAATACGGTTTTAGGTGGTGATGCATTTTATTACAGAAAACTTAACGGAAATTTTGACCGTCTAATTTCTGTGGGAAATGTGGTGATTGAAAATAATGTAGAAATCGGAAATGGATGCACCATTGATAGGGGAGTTACAGCATCAACAGTTATTGGAGAAGGTTCGGTTTTGGATAATCAGATTCAGATTGGACATGATACGATAATTGGAAAAAAAGTTCTTATTGCTTCTCAAACCGGAATTGCAGGTTGTTGTATTATTGAAGATGAAGTAACTATTTGGGGACAAGTAGGAATGGCTTCGGGTGTTCGTATCGAAAAAGGAACGGTTCTTCTTGCAAAATGTGGCGTAAACAGGGATTTGAAAAAAGGAACTTATTTTGGTTCGATTGCTGAAGAATTCAGAGAATATTTGAGAAAGGAAGTGAAGCTGAAAAATTTAAAATAAGTACCTTCAGAAAACCTGATTTTTATCTTTTTAATTAAAAAAATAAACATTTTTTTTAACACTGAATTATCAGTAAATTTGCAACCATCAGTATTTTAAATAACTAAAATTTTATATTAAACAATGTCAGTATTAGTAAACAAAGATTCTAAAGTAATTGTACAAGGATTTACCGGAAATGAAGGTACTTTCCATGCTCAGCAAATGATCGAATACGGAACCAATGTAGTAGGTGGTGTTACTCCGGGAAAAGGAGGATCTGAACACTTGGGAAAGCCGGTATTCAATACCGTTGCAGATGCAGTAGAAAAAGCAGGAGCTAATGTAAGTATTATTTTCGTTCCGCCTGCATTTGCTGCAGATGCAATTATGGAAGCTGCAGATGCAGGAATCAAAGTTATTGTAGCAATTACAGAAGGAATTCCTGTTGCTGATATGGTGAAAGTAAAATCCTATATTGCTGACAGAGATTGCCGTTTAATTGGCCCAAATTGTCCTGGTATTATTACTTCTGATGAAGCAAAAATCGGAATTATGCCAGGTTTCGTTTTCAAAAAAGGAAAAGTAGGAATTGTTTCAAAGTCAGGAACTTTGACGTATGAAGCGGCCGATCAGGTAGTAAGAGCTGGTTATGGAGTTTCTACAGCGATTGGAATTGGTGGAGATCCAATTATTGGGACAACGACAAAGGAGGCTTTAGAACTTTTCATCAACGATCCTGAAACGGAAGCAGTAGTAATGATTGGAGAAATTGGAGGATCTTTGGAAGCTGAGGCAGCAAGATGGTATAAAGCAAGCGGTTCTACAAAACCTGTAGTTGGTTTTATTGCCGGACAAACTGCTCCGAAAGGAAGAACAATGGGACATGCCGGTGCAATTGTAGGCGGTGCAGAAGATACAGCTCAGGCTAAAATGGCCATTATGAGAGAAAATGGAATCCATGTGGTTGATTCTCCAGCTGATATCGGTTCTACTGTAGCCGAAATTCTTGGATAAAACATAAACACATACCAATATGAAAAAAATTTTTTTAAGCTTTGCTTTATCTACAGCAGCTTTTTTATCAGCTCAGATTGATTTTAGCTCTACAAGATTTGGACTTACGGTTGGCGGAAATTATTCCAGAGTGAGCAATGCTCATAATCCTTCCGGACCACGATTTACAATGCAAGCCGGAGTTTTGGCTTTGATTCCGATTGATAGTAGTGATCAATTTTATATTCAGCCGGAAATAGTATATTACGGAGCCGGAGAAACGGGTAAAGATAAAAATGCAAAAGGAAGAACGGGATATAATGCTGTATATGGTAATGATTATATCAGCGTTCCACTATATTTTAAAGGCTATTTTTCCGAAGCTGAGTCAGAGTTTTTTGGAATAATAGGTCCAAGATTTAATTTTCTTGTAAACCAAAAAGTAAAAGATCCGGCCAAAGATTATTATGCAGCTGATTCCTATGGAAAAGCGAAAGGATTTAATTTTGCTTTAGGTGCAGGTATAGGTTATAGTTATAAAAGACAGCTTGAACTTACTGTAAAATATGATTTTGGATTATCGGATACATATCCGGATTTAAAATATTCTCCTGATAATCTCACTAATGATCCTACCGTTGAGAAGAAAAAATCTCAACAAGTTCTAAGTCTAGGTTTAAGTTATATTTTTGAATAAAAAGTAATCCCGGGTTTCCGGGATTTTTTGTGTCTCCTGGAAATAGAAGATGAAATTTAACATTTTTTTAATAGTTCTTTAGAAAATTATTAACGTCAATCTCTCGTTTTATCATAAAAACATAGCCAATGATAAGAATTATTTTTCTGCATTTAATATCCTTTTTTATTTTATCATTTAGTATTCAGAAAAAGCGCATTATTATTGACGCAGGTCATGGTGGAAATGATAGTGGCGCAAAAGTGGAAAATATTCATGAAGCTAAAATTGTTCAATCTATTGCGGAAAAAATTAAATCTTTGAATACCAATTCCGATGTGGAAATTATTCTCACAAGAAATGGGAATACTTCACCATCACTTAGAAAAAGAATAAGTTTCATCAACACGCAAAAACCGGATTTGGTCATTTCTCTACATGCTAATTACAATCCTAAAGATAAGGATAAGAAAGGTTTCCAAATATATTCTCAGAATTCGGAAATTTCAAAAAAATTAGCTCAAAAACTGTCTTCTAAACTTGATGATTGTACTGTATTAGAACAGAATTTATATATTTTGAAAAATTCTGAATCTCCTGCTTTGCTTGTAGAAACAGGATATCTTTCTAATGATAAAGAACGTGAGTATCTTTCCAGTGACAGTGGACAAGAGGAAATAGCCAAAAAAATATTAACTTTCGTATACGAAAATTAAGACTTGCCCCTTTTGCAAGATAAAGCCCGATAAACGACTGCGATTGCGGTTATTTATCGGGTTTGCCAATTATTAAACAAAAAAACATCCGTACTACCGAATGTTTTTTATCATTTTTAGCTATTTCTGATCCATTTCCATAGCTCTTTTACTGTTGCTTTATTTCCATACATCAATATTCCGACTTTATACACTTTTGCGGCAATATAAACCATAAGTAAAGTAGATGCAATTAATAATGAAATTGATAAAACAATTTGCCAGATAGGAACACCAAAAGGTATTCTTGCAACCATTGCAACTGGCGATGTAAAAGGAATGATAGAAAGCCAAAAACCAAGTGGACCTTCCGGATTATTCATAATGGTGAAACTTCCGTACATTCCCAGCATTAGCGGAATTATTGCAAAAAGAGTAAATTGTTGAGTTTCGGTTTCATTATCCACAGCAGAACCTATTGCTGCATACATGGAGCTATAAAAAATATAACCCACTAAAAAGAAGACAATAAAAACAAAAATGATTAAACCGTAATTTAAACTTAGCAAATTATGAAAAATCAAAGTAATAATATCCTGAATATTACCTATTTTGTTTAAAGGATTTTCTGCATTTGCCATCAAATTTGGATTGTAATTTCTATTGAATAAGGTAGCAGTGATTACAGACATCGTGATCCAGATGATAAATTGTGTAAGGGCAATTAAAGTCACTCCAAAAATTTTCCCCATCATCAGTTCAAAAGGCTTTACAGATGAAATAATGATTTCCACAACACGATTATTTTTTTCTTCCAAAACACTTCTCATCACGCGAACTCCATAGATAAGAATGAACATAAAAGTAACATAGATCAAAACCATTGCAAGTCCCGATTTCACACCAAAAGCCAAATCACTGTCAGGTTTGTCACTTTCTACAATATTTTGAGTAGAAATGGTGAAACCTTTATCCAGATCCATAATCTGACTTTCAGAAAGACCTAATCGGTTTATTTTTTCTTTTCTTAGAATTTCCGTGAGATTGGAAGATATGTTCATCTTTGTGTCCATTCCAATTTTTTTATTGGTAAGCAATCTTGTATTGCTCTCCAAATAATTAAAATTTGCATTTTTCAGCTCAGGAATTATAAGTAAACCATCTATTCCTTTTGCATCTTTTAATGAATTTTCCAGAGCTTTTTCTGTAGAAACAGGAACGAAAGTATAGGTAATATCCTTCGTTGATTTCAGTTGTTTACTAAAAATTCCGCTTTTATCCACAACATTGAAATGATATTGTGATTCATTGGCTTTGAACATAAATGCAACCAATGCTCCGAAACCGGCAAGCAAAAGCGGAGCTAAAAGCGTAAGTATGATAAAAGATTTTTTCTTTACCTGAGTAAGATATTCCCGTTTGGTGATTAAAAATATATTTTTCATGTCTATTCTTTATTGGTTTTGACTTACAGCATTGATAAAAACTTCGTTCATACTCGGAATTTTTTCATCGAATGAACGTATTTTTCCGGTTTTCATGAGCTCGGAAATTAAGATATTTTGGTCATTTTCATTTTGAAGTTCAAAGCTCAATAATCCGTTTTCTACTTTTTCTCCACTTACAGAAAAGCGATTTTTGAATGCTGAAAATGTTTCGGAATTCACCTCTGCTAAAGTAACTCCGAAAATATTTTTCTTAAATTGCTCCCTTACATCAAAAACTTTTCCATCCAAAATTTTTCTCGAATTATTGATAAGTGCTACAAAATCACACATTTCTTCCACGCTTTCCATCCGGTGTGTAGAAAGGATAATAGTCGTTCCCTGATTTTTTAAATTGATAATTTGATCTTTGATTAAATTGGCATTTACAGGGTCAAAACCGGAAAACGGTTCATCAAGAATGAGAAGTTTTGGTTTGTGCAAAACCGTTACCACAAACTGAATTTTTTGAGCCATCCCTTTGGAAAGTTCGGAAAGTTTTTTCTTCCACCATTGGTCGATATTCAGCTGCTCGAACCAGTATTTTGCCTGATTCAGGGCTTCATTTTTCGTCATTCCTTTCAGTTCTCCGAAATACAAAAGCTGGTCTCCGACAGTCATATTTTTGTAAAGACCGCGTTCTTCAGGCATATAACCAATTTCTTTGATGTGATTGGGATTTAACTTTTCATCATTAATCCAAACTTCACCTTCGTCTGCTTGTGTAATTTGGTTAATAATTCGGATAAAAGAAGTTTTTCCGGCACCGTTTGGACCAAGAAGTCCGTAGACACTTCCTGTTGGTACTTCAATACTGAAATCCTGTAACGCGATTTTTTTTCCTGCATTATAGGTTTTCTTTACGTGTTCAGCTTTTAACATCTTGAAACTTTAATTTTCTTATTTAGTTAAAAAATAATAGAAATGTTACAAATTTTTTCTGAACACGAAGATACAATGAATCCAAATAGAATTCACTTTAAATAAGAATGATTTTTATCGTAAAGTTTTATGAAATCAGGAAATTTCTGAATAATAGTCTGAATAAAATTCTTTCGCTTCATCAATAATAGCGTCCATTTCTTCAAGCGTGAAAATTTCCAGAAATTTTTTACGGAATTCTTTGAAATGCGGAATCCCTCGAAAATAATTGGTGTAATGCTGACGCATTTCTATTAAACCGAGACGTTCTCCTTTCCATTCAGCGCTCCATTCTGCATGATTTCTCACAGCAAGAAGGCGGTCTTCAATGGTTGGCTCCGGGAGATGTTCTCCTGTTTTGAAAAAATGTTTGATTTCATTGAAAATCCATGGATAACCAATTGCTCCACGACCAATCATAATTCCGTCGCAATCGTATTTTTGTTTATATTCCAGAGCTTTTTCGGGAGAATCTACATCACCATTTCCAAAAATCGGAATTTCGATGTTCGGATTATTTTTAATTCTTGAAATATGTTCCCAGTCTGCTTCACCTTTGTACATTTGAGAACGTGTTCTTGCATGAATGGTTAATGCTTTTATTCCTGCATCTTGCAAACGTTCTGCAACTTCGTCTATATTAATGGAATTGGTATCCCAACCCAATCTTGTTTTTACGGTAACAGGCAAGTGTGTAGAATTTACAACCGCTTTTGTCAGGCGTACCATAAGATCTACATCTTTTAAAACTCCGGCTCCGGCTCCTTTGCAAACCACTTTTTTTACAGGACATCCGAAATTGATATCTACTAAATCAGGATTTACGGTTTCTACAATTCTTGCAGACATGGCCATTGCTTCTTCGTCTCCGCCGAAAATCTGAATTCCAACCGGACGTTCATAATCGAAAATATCCAGTTTTTTTCTGCTTTTTATGGCATCACGAATCAATCCCTCAGAAGAAATAAATTCCGAATACATCAGATCAGCTCCATGCATTTTACATAATCTTCTGAAAGGAGGATCGCTTACATCTTCCATTGGAGCTAGTAAAAGTGGAAATTCCGGCAGCTCTATATTCCCGATTTTTATCATGGTGCAAAGATAAACATTTGTAAAAGAAATGTTTTTAAGAAAAATGAAGATTTAAATTTTAAAATATGAAAGAAACATAGTTCTAATGTGTTGTAAATATTGTAATAAGTTTCAGAGCAGCTGGAATTTATTACAAAATGTTCAGCGTATGGAAATCAAATTAAATTCTCTAGTTCTCTGATCACATTTTGAGTTTCATATTTTAAATCTTCCAGATTTGTATTATTGAATATGATATAATCGGCCAATTTGCATTTTTCTTTTTCGGGCATTTGCTTAAGCATTATGGTTTCTACTTCGCGATAGGTTTTCCCATCTCTATCCATTACCCGTTTCATTCTTAGTTTATCATCGGCAGTTACTAAAATTGATTTGAAGCAGCTTTCATTCAATTTTAATTCAAATAAAAGAGCAGTTTCTTTAAAAATAAATTTTTTGGATTGTTTATTTATCCAGTTTTCAAAATCAAATTTTACAGCAGGATGGATAATACCATTAAGCTGCTGAAGAAGCTCATCATTGTTAAAAACTTTTTCAGAAACATATTTTCTGTTATAATCTCCATTTTCACTATAAGAATTTTTTCCTAATAACTCTTGAATTCTATTTTTTAAAATTTGATCTTCATTCACAATTTCTTTAGCTCTTATATCAGAATAGTAGACAGGATATTCTGCTTCTTCTATAAATTTTGCTACCGTCGTTTTTCCGGATCCAATTCCGCCGGTTAATCCTATAATCTTGGGTTCGGGTTCTTGTTGTTCGGATTCGTGTTCTATATTATTTTCCATAAGTGTTTTTTTAATATCCAAAAACTTCATTGAAGCTATAGGTTTGATCTAGTTTTATTCCTTTTTCGGTCATTTTTAGACTTGCCAGTTCATGATGAGCGTCATGTTCAAAAAACAATAAATATTCGTTGTCAATACATTGTTTTAAAAATTTTCCTTTTTCTTCCATCGTAAGTAAAGGTCTTGTATCATATCCCATAATATACACTTGCGGAATATGTCCTGCTGTCGGAATCAAATCTGCGGCAAAAACAATAGTTTTTTCCTGATATTGTATCACAGGAAGCATTTGCTTTTCGGTGTGTCCGTCTACAAAAATTATATCCATTTTCAGGTCGGGAGCAAAACCATAATTTCCGGTTTTGGGAAGCGGAAGAAAATTGAGCTGCCCACTTTCTTGTAGAGGTAAAATGTTTTCTTTCAAAAAACTGGCTTTTTCTCTGGGATTTGGATTTGTAGCCCAGTTCCAATGATTTTCATTAGTCCAAAATTGTGCATTTTTGAACGCCGGTCTAAAACCAGTTTTATCATTGTTCCATTCAACAGCACCACCACAATGGTCGAAATGAAGATGCGTCAAAAAAACATCCGTAATATCATCTCTTACAAAACCATATTTCTTAAGATTTTTATCCAAAGAATCATCTCCTGAAAGAAAATAATGACTGAAAAATTTCTCATCTTGTTTATCACCAATTCCACAATCGATCAAAACTAATTTTTTCCCGTCTTCAATAAGTAATGCACGCATACCAAGATCTATCAAATTTCTTTCATCTGAAGGATTGGTTTTTTCCCAAAGAGTTTTGGGAACGACTCCGAACATTGCACCACCATCTAATTTAAATTTTCCACATTGTATAGGATAAAGCTTCATAAAATAATATATTTTGAAGTATGGAATTTATGAAAATAAAACTATTTTTCACAATCTTTGTGTAAAAAAAGCGCAAGATCCAATTATTATACTCTTCAAGGTAAAAGACAAAGACAGCAAACTCTCGAAAAAAATGACAAAAAGCATCAAAAATTATCAATTTAAAGCCGGGCTTCCACAAGAATTCGAGATTTTGGATATTGCAGAATTATACCAAAACCGTAAAGAAACGATTACTGCAATCCATAGAACCAATTTCTACCATATTATTTGGTTTCGTAAAGGAAATCCAACTCATTTGACGGACTTCAATCCCATAAAAATCCAGCCCGAAACTTTGCTTTTTCTTAATAAAGATACCGTTCAGCGTTTTGATGAAAAAGAACCCTCTGAAGGAAAGGTTATTGTGTTTACGGATAATTTTTTCTGTAAAACTGAAAATGATACTAAATTTTTGCATAACAGCATTTTGTTTAATGACTTGTTTTCTATTTCACAAATCAAAATAGAGGAACAATCGGGCAACAATTCATCAAAATTATACGATGATTTTTTGCGGTTAATGATGAATGAACTTAGAATACCTAAGGACAATTACCAAGCAGATATTTTACACAATTTACTACATAACTTTCTTTTGCTTTCCGAAAGGGAAAAACGCAAACAAAATTTTGTTGAAATAAAAAAAGGAGCCAATCTGGATGAGGTAATGAAGTTTAAAAACCTTTTGGAAAAAGAATACAAACAACAAAAGCAAGTAAATTATTATGCCCAAAAAATGGCGACTACCGAAAAACGCCTAAACCAAGCCACCACGAAGATTTTGGGCAAATCTCCCAAAGAAATTATAGACGAAAGGGTATTGTTAGAAGCCAAGAGAATTTTGGCTCACACCTACGAAAGCGTGAAAGAAATTGGGTTTTCACTCGGTTTTGAAGAACCCACCAATTTCATCAAATATTTTAAAAAACATACCCAACTTACTCCTACTGAATTTAGAGAAAAATTTGCTTCAGCTTAAAAGTATCATTGAAAGACATGTTTTTACCTTTGCTTAATTTTATGATTAATGCAATTTTGCATTGCAAAACAGTATTCGATAAAAAATTTTAAAAATAAAAATGGAAAATTTAAAAACGTTAGCAACAGATGGAATGAACGCCTTTTTCAGAGATTATAACGAAGAAGGAATCCGTAAAAATTTCTCAGCAGATTACATCCAGCACAATCCACACGTACCAACTGGGATAGAGCCGGTTGTTGGTTTTTTACCGGTACTTCAAAAAGCAGGAACTACCTTTAAAACCCATCGTATGATTCAGGATGGAGAATTTGTAGTGCTTCATAATACGTATGATAATGCTGATGCTTTTGGTGCTAACAAAGTGGTTGCTTTTGATGTTTGGAGAGTAGAAAACGGAAAATTGGCAGAACATTGGGATGCTATTGCCCCGATTGTAGAAGAAACGGCAAGTGGGAGAAGTCAGTTTGATGGATCAACCGAAATTACCGATGTAGAAAAAACAGAAGCCAATAAAACTTTGGTAAAGAATTTTATTGATGATGTATTGTTTGGTAAAAATCCACAAAAAGTTACCGACTACATCAGTACAGAAACTTACCATCAACACAACACTGCCATTAAAGACGGTTTAAGCGGGTTAGGTGAAGCGTTGGAATATTTAGGCTCTATTAATGATATGTTTAAGTATAACAAAGTACACAAAGTTTTGGGCGAAGGAAATTTTGTACTCACAATGAGTGAAGGAGAATGGCACGGAAAAGGACATACATTTTATGATTTGTTCAGAATAGAAAACGACAAAATTGTGGAGCATTGGGATATTATTCAAGAAATTCCTGCTGAACAAGCCCACAATAACGGAATGTTTTAATCCGTTGTTATAACAGATAAAAAAGCCGTTTGCATTGATATGCAAATGGCTATTATTTTTTAAATTTATGGATAAACATTTATCTCAAATGAGGAGGAATATTTTTGTTTTTGTTTTTCAGTTTTTCAAAATCAGCCAAATTTACGGGTTTTAGGTAAGGTTCTGTTTTTACAGGATTTTTCTGCAAAGTATAGCTTGGCCTGGTTGGTCTTTTCTCGAAACCGCCTCCACAATTGGGACAAACATTTTCTAAAATATTGTCTACACAATCCTTGCAAAAAGTGCATTCAAAAGTACAAATCATTGCTTCTGTGCTTTCATTAGGAAGAGCTTTTCCACAATTTTCGCAAACGGGTCTTATTTCTAACATAGTTTTATTTATTAACTCTTTAATTTAAAAAAGCTCTCCAGGATTTTTCGGTCTGGAAATTCCCAAATGTTTGTAGGCTTTTTCAGTAACTTCTCGTCCTCTCGGAGTTCTTATGATAAACCCTTCTTGTATTAAAAAAGGTTCGTACACTTCCTCCAAAGTTTCAGGATTTTCACCGATAGAAGTTGCCAAAGCAGAAATTCCTACAGGTTTCCCACGGAAATTTTCGATCATTACCCGCATAATTTTGTTGTCCATATCATCAAGTCCATATTCATCGACATTTAAAGAATTAAGAGCAAATTTTGTAATGTTGATTTCTATTTCACCATTTCCTTTTATTTCGGCAAAATCCCGAACACGTCGCAACAAGGCGTTTGCAATTCTGGGAGTTCCTCTACTTCTTCGGGCAATTTCCAAGGCAGCATTTTCATAAATTGGGACGCCTAAAACTCTTGCACTTCTTTCGGTAATCATTCCCAAAAGTTCTACTGTGTAGTATTCTAATCGGCTTTGTATTCCAAATCTTGCAAGCATTGGTTTGGTAAGCATTCCGCTTCTTGTGGTTGCACCAACTAAAGTAAAGGGATTCAGTCCAATTTGAACACTTCTTGCATTTGGGCCGGTTTCCAGCATAATGTCGATTTTATAATCTTCCATTGCGGAATACAGATATTCTTCTACTACCGGAGAAAGTCTGTGAATTTCGTCTATAAAAAGAACATCATTTTCCTCAAGATTTGTCAGTAATCCGGCTAAACTTCCGGGTTTATCCAAAACAGGTCCTGAAGTAATTTTGCAATTTACACCCAGTTCGTTGGCAATAATATGAGCAAGTGTGGTTTTTCCTAAACCGGGAGGTCCATGAAGAAGAACATGATCCAAAGCGCCACCACGATTTTTCGCAGCGGCAACAAAAACTTCCAGATTATCCAAAGTTTTTCTCTGTCCGGCAAAATCTTTAAAACTTTGTGGACGGATTTTTTCTTCAAGAATTAGATCTTCTCGGGAAAAATTTTCTTTATCAGGATGAAGGAAATCGGGCATTTAAAATTATTTATATTCAAAAATACTGTTTTTTCTCAATATTTATCCTTCATTTTTTCTATGATGAAATTTGATTAAATTTACAAAAATCCTTTTTAATGAAATTGATCGGACCTTTTAAACAAATACTTACCTTAAATAATTTGCCTTTACGCGGAAAACTTTCAGATGAACAGCTTGATGTTGTGGAAGATGGAGGAATCTTAATTGAAAATCATGAAATAAGCTCTGTCGGAAATTTTGAAAACCTTAAGAAGGAATATCCTGATGCAGAAATTGAAAAAATAGAAGGAACAAAAATTGCTCTTCCAGCTTTTATAGATTCTCACACCCATATTTGTTTTGGAGGAAACCGAGCCAATGATTTTGCAATGAGAAATGCAGGAAAATCCTATCTTGAAATTGCAGAAAGTGGAGGCGGAATCTGGAGTTCTGTTCAGCATACACGAAATGCTTCCGAAGAAGAACTTTTGAAGAATCTGCTTGAAAGAATTGATTTTTTAATTTCTTTAGGAATTACAACTATTGAAATAAAAAGCGGTTACGGACTTGATCTGGAAAATGAACTGAAAATGTTGCGGATCATAAAACAAGCTCAAGGAAAAACTCCCGCAACTTTAGTTCCAACCTGTCTTTCTGCACATCTGAAACCCAGAGATTTTGATGGAAATAATGAAAAGTATCTCCATTATATTCTTCAAGAAATTTTACCCAAAGTAAAAGAAGAAGATTTGGCAAAACGAGTGGATATTTTTATTGAAAAATCCGCTTTTCAGCCGGAAGAAAGCAAAAATTTTTTATTGAAAGCCAAAGAAATGGGTTTTGAAATTACGGTTCATGCGGATCAGTTTACGCCCGGAAGTTCTAGAATTGCAGCGGAAGTGGGAGCTGTTTCTGCCGATCATTTGGAAGCGACTTCTGATGAAGATATTGAATTTTTAGCAAAATCCGAAACAGTAGCAACTGCACTTCCCGGTGCAAGTTTAGGATTGGGAGAACCATTTTCACCGGCAAGAAAATTATTGGATGCAGGAGCTATTTTTTCGATTGCAAGCGATTGGAATCCGGGTTCTGCACCAATGGGAAATTTAATTACTCAGGCAAGTATTTTGGCGACGTATCAAAAATTGACAACAGCAGAAGTTTTAGCAGGGATTACATTTCGGGCAGCAAAAGCATTAAACTTAAATGATCGTGGAATTTTGAAAAAAGGAATGAAAGCGGATTTTGTAGTTTTTGAAACGGATAATTTTCAGAATATATTGTATCAGCAAGGAAGTTTGAAACCTGATTCTGCTTACATTGATGGAAATAAATTTGAACCTTAATAATTCAAAAAATTGACTCTTCGCCAAAAAGTATGGAAATTAAATTATTATCCATTGGGTGTATCTCGACACAGGAAACGGAGGCGTTAAAAAATTTTGAAGAATTTCCGTTAAAAAATCTCCACTGTTTGAGTGGCGTCACTACTCTTTTTATGAAAGACAAGCCTTGCTTCCGCCCGAGTTTTGGAGATTTTAGGAAATGCTTCAAAATTTTAGCCGAGTTTTCAAGTCTTGAACTTTTGGTCAATCTGAGCGGAGTCGAAGATTTGTTTCAAGACAAAAGAACAGAGCATTGAAGATCATGAAAAACATTTGAAACTCAATTCCAAAGTTTTTAGCGAAGAACCAAAAAATTCATATCTTAACAACTCGAAAAAAAAGTAAAAAATGAGCAATCTTGATATGTGGGAAGTTTTTATCCAGACAAAACCCGGACTTTCCCATAAACATGCAGGAACTGTACAAGCTGCTACTGCTGAAATGGCACTTCAAAATGCAAGAGATGTCTATACAAGAAGAAAAGAAGGAACATCAATCTGGGTAGTTCCGAGCAAATATATTGTAACTTCAGAAGGAATGGATCAGGAAGCCTTTTTTGATCCTGCCGATGATAAACTGTACCGTCATCCTACATTTTACCAAATTCCTAATGATGTAAAAAATATGTAATTTTCTGTAAAATGTCGGTTGTAAAAAGTACTTTGTACATCGGACATTTTACATCTTACAAAAAAATAGAAAATGAACCCATTATACAATTATTTATTAAAACTTGCAGACGATACTTTGATTATGGGTCAAAGATTAGCAGAATGGTGCGGAAAAGGACCTTATTTGGAAGAAGATATTGCGCTTACGAATATTGCTTTGGATTATCTTGGTCAATCTTCGCTTTTTTACAAGTATGCAATGCAATTTTATCCGGGAAAATCAGAAGATGATTTGGCTTTTTTGCGTTACGAACATGAATATCTGAATGCACAACTTACGGAATTTCCCAATGGAGATTATGCACAAACCATTTTGAAGGTTTATTTCTTCTGTGTTTATCAGAAATTGCTTTATGAAAATTTGATAAAAAGTTTGGACAAACAATTATCTGCAATTGCGGAAAAATCTCTGAAAGAAGTAAAATACCATTATACTCACACCAAAACTTGGCTGAATGTTTTTGGAAATGGAACGGAAGAAAGCAAAACAAGAGTAAAAGCCGCTTTGGAAAATCTTTGGGAATATACAGGTGGATTGTTTGATGAAACGGAAGATGAAGAAAATTTGATAAAACTGGAAATTGTACCCGATTCTAAAAAATTGCGAGAAGACTGGTTAGAAAAAATTTCGGAAGATTTTAAAGAATTCGGATTAGAAGTTCCTGAAAATCCTTTTATGCAAAAAGGAAGCAGAAAAGGAATTCATACAGAATATTTCGGATACATTCTTTGCGAACTCCAGTACATGCAAAGAGCTTATCCCGGTTGTGAATGGTAGATTAATATAACAATGTAAAAATATAACGATGTACCAATTTTTGTTGCTGAGGTTCACAAAGCATTTTTAACTGGTACATTGATACATCGGTAAATTGGTGAATTTATTAAAGATATTAGAAAAAGTTCCCGATCCAGAAATTCCGGTCATCAATATTGTGGAATTAGGCATTGTTCGGGAAGCAAAATGGATTTCTGAAAACGAAGCGGAAATTACCATTACTCCTACATATACAGCTTGTCCTGCAATGTTTACTATTGAGGAAGATATTCAGAAATTATTCAAAGAAAAAGGAATTTCGGTAAAAATAAAAACACAAATTTCTCCGGCTTGGACAACGGATTGGATTACAGATGAAGCTCGGGAAAAACTTCGCAAATACGGAATTGCTCCACCAGAAAAAGGTTTGGGAGAAACACATCTTGTAATTCCTGTAAAATGTCCGAAATGCGGTTCGGAAAATACGAAACAGATCAGCAGATTTGGTTCCACATTATGCAAGGCAAGTTATCAGTGTTTAGATTGTTTAGAGCCTTTTGATTATTTTAAATGCCATTAAAATTAATATTAAAATGAATTTATTCACCGATTTAGCAGTCATTTCTGTATTCAGAAATTATTGGTAAATTGCTACATTACTAAATTGCTAAACTGTATGTATACACAACTCGATATTGAAACCCATTTCGATGGAAAGCTGAAAATTGCTTTTCTGAATCAACCAGAATCCTATAATTCTTTAAACAGTAAGATGCTGAAAGAATTGTATGAATTTGTACAAGAATGTAATAACGACGAAAATGTTCGTTGCATTGCTTTTTCAGGAAGAGGAAAAGCATTTTGTTCCGGACAAAATCTGAAAGAAGCGTTGAGTTTAGAGAAAGATTCGGAAGATTCTCGTGTTGTCGAGAAAATGGTACTTGAATATTACAATCCACTTGTTGCCGCAATTACAAATTCAAAAAAACCGTTGATTGCTTTAGTAAATGGTCCTGCTGTTGGAGCGGGAGCAATGTTGGCATTGATTTGTGATTTTGCTTTGGCAACGGAGAGTTCTTATTTTTCTCAGGCTTTTTCCAATATCGGATTGATTCCTGATACAGGTGGAACGTATTTTTTACCGAAACTTTTGGGTAAACAAACGGCAACATATTTAGCATTCACCGGGAAAAAACTTTCTGCTTCGGAAGCGAAACAATTAGGATTGATTGCTGAAGTTTTTGCAGATGAAAATTTTGCAGAAAAATCTATGGAAATTCTCGGTCAGGTTTCCAATATGCCGACAAAAGCATTGTATTTAACTAAAAAAGCGTTCAATGAATCCTATACAAATTCGTTGGAAGCGCAACTGGAAATAGAAGGAATGTATCAGCAAGAAGCCTCCGAATCCTATGATTTTATGGAAGGAGTTTCTGCATTTTTAGAAAAAAGAAAACCGAATTATAAAGGAAGATAATTAATTTGAGAATGAATTAATTTGAAAATTTGAAAATGAGGAATGACAAAGAAAATATTATTGTAAATAAGACTTTTGTTTTTGCATTAGATATTATTGATTTCACTGAAAATTTATATGAATCTAAAAAATTTCCATTAGCAAATCAGATTTTCAAATCTGGAACTTCGATTGGAGCAAATGTCAGAGAGGCTCAAAATGCAGAAAGCAAGGCAGATTTTATTCACAAAATAAAAATTGCTGCCAAGGAAGCTGATGAAACAGAATATTGGCTTTTGTTATGTCTAAAATCTCCACATTTGAACTCCCCAAACGAAAAATTAATTTCAGATTTAAAAGAAATTGGATTAATTCTGTCTAAAATTATTTCAAGTTCTAACTCAAATAATTTTCAAATTAACTCATTCTCAAATTTTCAAATTAATATATGAATATTGGAATCATCGGCTCCGGAACAATGGGAATAGGAATTGCGCAAGTTGCGGCAACATCCAAATGCAATGTATTTCTGTATGATGCAAATGCAGATCAAACAGAAAAATCTCTGCAAAATCTTGAAAATACATTACAAAATCTGACTCAAAAAGGAAAAATTACCTTTGAAGAAGCAGAAAATATTTTCAACCGGATAAAATTCTGTACAGAATTGAATGAGCTGAAAGATTGCGAATTGGTGATCGAAGCCATTATTGAAAACAAGGAAATCAAACAAAAAGTTTTTGCAGAACTGGAAAATGTAGTTTCAGAAAATTGTATTGTGAGTTCCAATACATCATCCATTTCCATCACTTCGCTTTCCGCAGATTTGAAAAAGCCGGAACGTTTTATTGGGATACATTTTTTCAATCCGGCTCCATTGATGCCTTTGGTAGAAATTATTCCCGGACTTTTAACGGAAAAATCATTGCCGAAAAATGTAGTGGAGTTGATGAAATCTTGGGGTAAATCTCCAGTAATTGCTAAAGATATTCCCGGATTTATTGTCAATAGAATTGCACGTCCGTTTTACGGAGAAGCATTGAGAATGGTTGAAGAAAATCTTGCAACTCCAGAACAAGTGGATGATGCAATGCGAACTTTAGGAAATTTTAAAATGGGACCTTTTGAACTGATGGATCTAATTGGAATTGACGTCAATTTTGCAGTTACAACTACCGTTTACAAAGACTATTTCTACGATCCGAAATACAAACCGAGCCTTCTTCAGCAAAGAATGAGCGAAGCTAAATTGTGGGGGAGAAAAACAGGAAAAGGCTTTTACGATTATTCCGAAGAAAAGAATCAACAACCAACAACTGACAACCAACAACAGATAATCGACAACCAAATCATTTTTATGAGAATTATTTCGATGTTGATTAATGAAGCTGTGGAAGCCAAAAGATTGAAAATTGCTTCCGATGAAGATATAGAAATGGCGATGCAAAAAGGCGTAAATTATCCGAAAGGATTATTAGCTTGGGGAAAAGAAATCGGCTACGATAAAATTTCCGAAACCCTGCAAAACCTTTACGAAGAATATCAGGAAGAACGATACAGACAAAGTCCGTTACTTCGTAAAATGAATTAGACAATGAGAGAATGTGGTAATTTGAAAATCAAGTTATCTATTATCATTTTCAAATTCTCACATTTTCAAATTAACAAATTGAAAAAAATGACACCAAAAGAAATCGCCAAATATATGCTCAATCAAGATTATTTTTCCCGGTGGATGAATATTTCTTTGGTTGAGGTTAAAGAAAATTACTGCCTTATCGAAATGCCCATAAAAAAGGAAATGATTAACGGATTGAAAACCGTTCATGGTGGAATTACCTTTGCTTTTGCAGATTCTGCACTTGCTTTTTCTTCCAACAATACCAATGAAGCAGCAGTTGCGTTGAATTGTGTCATTAATTTTACAAAAGCAGTAAGGGAAAACGATATCCTTTTCGCTGAAAGTATTTTGGTTGCAGATACGAGAAAAACAGCCGTTTACGATATTAAAATTACGAATCAGGATAAAGAAATTGTTGCTTCTTTTCGAGGGACGGTTTATAAAATCGGGAAAAAAGTAACAGATTTATGATAAACTGTAGAGACGCGATTTATCGCGTGTCAATACAATCATTAAATATCTAAAAAGTATTAAATATGGAAAAACTAAAAAACTATATTTACGGTCAATGGATAGAAGGAAACGGAAACGAAATTCCGCTTTATAACGCAGTAAACGGAGAATTAGTGGCTATTTCCGATACCTCAGGAATTAATTTCGAAGAAGCACTTCATTACGGAAGAACGATAGGTTATAAAAATCTTTCTTCAATGACGTTCTACGATCGTGGCGAAATGCTGAAAAAAGTAGCACTTTATCTCCTCGAACGAAAGAAAAAATATTACGAACTTTCCTACAAAACCGGTGCAACCCACATAGATTCTTGGGTAGATATTGAAGGTGGTTTCGGTACGTTTTTCACGTATTCCGGATTGGCAAAAAGAATGCTTCCGAATACGCCGTTTTGGGTAGATGGAGATACGCAAAAAATTTCAGCTAACGGAACACATCTCGGAACGCATATTCTCACACCCAGTGAAGGCGTTTCGGTGCAAATTAATGCCTATAATTTTCCGGTTTGGGGAATGTTAGAGAAATTATCCACTTCGTTATTAGCGGGAGTTCCTTCCATTGTAAAACCGTCTCCTTTTGGTTCTTATTTAACGAATGCCGTTTTTCAGGATATGATTGAAAGCGGACTGCTTCCGGAAGGTGCCGTTCAATTGGTTTGCGGAGAGCCCGGAAATATTTTAGACTATGTGAAAGACGGAGATTCGGTTCTTTTTACAGGTTCTGCAACCACAGGAAGAAAATTAAAATCTTTGCCTTCAATCGCCGGAAATGCAGTGCGTTTCAATATGGAAGCCGATTCTTTAAACTGTTCCATCCTTGGTTTAGATGCAAAAGTGGGAACTCCGGAATTTGATTTGTTTATCAAAGAAGTGCAAAGAGAAATAACCACCAAAGCAGGTCAAAAATGTACTGCCATCCGAAGAATTATCGTTCCCGAAAATTTAATAGGAGACGTTCAGAATGCTTTATCAAAGGCTTTAGATAAAACCAAAATAGGAAATCCATTGAATAGAGAAACCAGAATGGGCTCTTTAGTAGGAAAAGAACAAATGGAGGTGGTGAAAAGCAAAATAGAGTTGCTAAAATCCGAAACGGAGCTTATTTACGATGGAAAACACGAATTGGTAGATGCAGATTACGAAAAAGGAGCATTTATAAGTCCGAAATTATTCTTAAATGATAAACCTTTCGAAAAAAATATCTCTCACAATGTAGAAGCATTTGGACCTGTTTCCACGATAATGCCTTACAAAGATGCAGAAGAAGCGGCTGCTTTGGCAAAAAGAGGAAAAGGAAGTTTGGTAGGTTCTATCGTTTCTCACGACGATCAATTTGTTGCCGAAACTTCTTGGAAAATGGCTTCCACACACGGTAGAATTTTTGTGCTGAACAGAGATAACGCCAAAGAAAGTACAGGACACGGTTCTCCACTTCCAACTTTAATGCACGGAGGTCCTGGAAGAGCAGGAGGTGGCGAAGAAATGGGCGGATTGAATGGGCTTCATTTTTTCTTGCAAAAAACGGCGATACAAGGTTCTCCGGATGTTTTAACGGCGATTACTAAAGTTTATACGCAAGGTGCAGAGAAAAAATTCAGTGACAAACATCCTTTCAGAAAATATTTTGAAGAAGTAGAAGTGGGAGATTCTCTGGAAACAGCAGGAAGAACCGTTACCGAAGCCGATATTGTCAATTTTTCCAATGTTTCTTGGGATCATTTTTATGCTCATACCGATTCTACTTCTTTAAACGGAACAATCTTCGATAAAACCGTTGCTCACGGATATTTTATCCTTTCCGCAGCGGCAGGATTATTTGTTTCTGGGAAAAAAGGACCCGTAATTGCAAACTACGGACTGGAAAATTGTTCGTTCTTTAAACCGGTTTATGCAGGTGATACCATCACCGTTTATTTAACAGCAAAAGAAAAAATCAACAGAGGCGTAAAAGGTAGAAATATTCCGAGTGGAGTAGTAAAATGGTTGGTTGAGGTGATAAACCAAAGAGAAGAAGTGGTTTGCGTAGCGACGATTTTAACGTTGGTTGCCAAAAAATCGCCTTTTATTGAGCTGAATTATAAAAATATTGAAAAAATTCTGAAAAATCTTACTGAAAATTCGGAGAGAAAATTCGGAAATATGTCTCCACAATTGATGGTTGAACATTTGGGAGAAGTCCTCAGAAATGGTTTTGGAAAACTTAAAGCAGAAGATTTTCCTGAAATTCCGGGCGAAAAACTTGAGAAACTTCAAGATTGGTTGTATACAGATAATGAAATTCGTTTAGGGGCAAAATATCCATTACTAAAAGAAGGAGAAGAATTGACATTACGATTTAAAAATCTTGATGAAGCCAAAGAAAAATTATTGGAGGCTTTAAAAGAATTTTTAATTTATTACAGAGAAAATCCCGAAGCAGAACATTATCATCCAAGATTTGGAATGTTGAATAAAGAAATGATGGAGCTCTTCCAAAGAAAACATTTTACTCATCATTTTAAACAGTTTGGGTTGATATGAAAAATATTAATTAGTATATGAAACTTACAGTTATTATCTCTACACTATTTCTATTGTTTTCATTAAAAATGAAAGCCCAGAAAATATATTCGGTAAATTATGAAAATCAAGCTGATGTAAAAGTATATGTTGTAAAATATGAAAATCAAGCCGATTTGAAAGTATATAAAGTGAAGTATGAAAATCAGGCAAAGGGAAAAGATGGTTTATGGTATTTTGTAAAGTACGGGAATCAGGCAGATAAGAAAATATATTTTGTAGATTATGAAAACCAAGCAGATCTCAAAATTTATTTTGTAGACTATGAAAATCAAGCTGGATGGAGAAATAGTGAGAAAAAGCATTTAATATATTGATTAAAAGAAATGGAACCATTCGTAACCTCAGAAATTAAAAATAGCATTGCCGAAATTACGTTCGGAACCCCAAAAAGCAATTCCCTTCCGGGAGAAATTTTAGAAAAATTAGCCCAAACTATTTTAGACGAAGGCGCAAAAGAAGAAGTAAAAGCTATTCTCCTAAAATCCGAAGGAGAAAAAGCTTTTTGTGCAGGAGCAAGTTTCGATGAATTACTAGAAATTAACGAAATAGAAACTTCTAAAAAATTCTTCGGAGGTTTTGCCAAAGTGCTGAATGCAATGCGAACTTGCGGAAAAATAGTAGTGGTAAGAGTTCAGGGAAAAACCACAGGAGGTGGAGTAGGGATTGCTTGTGGAGCCGATTATTGCTTTGCCACAAAAGATGCAGAATTGGCTTTAACGGAAATTAACCTCGGAATAGGTCCGTTTGTAATAGGACCTTATGTAGAAAGAAAAATTGGAAAATCTCAATTTTCTGCAATGGCGATTGATTCAGATTTTCGTTCGGCGAAATGGGCAAAACAACACAATATTTATCATTCTGTATCCAAAGATATTGCCGAAATGGATTCCACATTGGAGGAATTTTTACAGAAATTATCTTCCAGAAGCAAAGACGCTTTGGCTTTAATCAAAAAAGTTTCTTGGGAAGGAACGGAACATTTTAACGAACTGATGCCGGAAAGAATTTTTATGAGTGCAAGTCTCATTCTGGAAGATTCGGCCAAAAAAAATATTGAATTGATTAAAGAAAAGTTAAGAGCTAAATAAACGTTAGCTCTTAATTTTTAGATATTTTTTGCATTTATAATATGGGCTAAATGATGGTTGCAATGCCAAGCGTAGAGTCCGATTGCTGTTTTCAGGGAAATAAGTTCATTGTTTTCAGGATGGTTAAATTGTTTTTCCAATTCTTTTTCTGTCAAATTTTCCAAGAGATGTGTCCATCTTTCATGGATACCTTCCAATATTTTTAACGAACTCTGAATTGGAAATTTTTTGGAATCCGGCAATTCTGCCCATAAGTTTTCTGCATAAGGTTTTATGGTGGGAGTATCTTCCGTTAGAGCGAGTTTGAATCGTATCAAACTATTCATATGGCTGTCTGCGCAATGATTTACAACTTGTCTTATCGTCCATCCATTTGGACGGTATTCTTTTTCAAGTTCGTTTTCGCTTAGATTTTCAACTTCTTGTTTTAGTTTTTTTGGAAAATGCTTAATAATCTGAATCCAATTTTCAATTTGTTCTTTGGTTATAATTTCAGGAGATTGAAATTTTCCGATGGGATATTTCAGTTTTTCGATTTCCATAATTTTTTTGTATCTTTTAGAATATTCACTTAAGCTCTAGGACAATTATTTTAGTAATTCATAAAATAGTTGATTTTGCGCAATTTTTTTAAATTCATTTTTATATTTTTTTTTGGGTATTTCTTTTCCGTTTTTATCAAGAAATGAAATGTCTGATTTTACAAAACTGAATGTATAATCTAATTCCTTTAAATAAACAGAATAAGTTTCTTCATAATTCTCATTCTCAATTTTTGATATTTCATTTACATTCTCGAAAGAGTTTTTCACTTTTTCTTTTCCAAATTTTAAAAATAGTGTTGTTATTTTTAATGAATCTCTTTTCATGCAATCTGCACCATAACTACAACCCTTTATTGACTCCAAAATAGCTACTGATTCATCGTACTTCTTTTCTTTGTTTAAAATTTGAGATTCAATTAATTTAATCTTTGAATTTGCTTCTGCCCAAGCATTTCCGCAAAATCCATAATTAGTATCTTTTGCTTTTTCAATTAATTTTTTTGCTTTTTCTATATTATTTTTGTCAACTTGCTTTTGAGCTTTCTTTATAAAATAATATCCTTCTTTAGAGGAATATTTATAAGTGTTTTGTCCAAAAAAATAAATTGGAACAATTAATAAAATAAGTGTTATTCTTTTTAGCATAATTTGACTAAATTCAATTGTTTTTTTTAATCATACTTTCAGTAAATTAATAGAAACAGTTGCCAATTCAGAATAGGGGAATTTTCTGAAAAGCTCTTTGTTTACACTAAGACCAAGTTCTTTACAAACTTTTTGGAAAACTTCAATTTCCAAAATATACTGGTCAGAAAAACCATGTGTTGCATCATAAGCTGTAGCTGCGGTTTCGCCTAAATGTTTTGCAGTGAGTTCCGGAGCAATGGTATGAAGCTCGATTACCAATAATCCGTTTTTTCTGATATAAGGAAGCCATTTTTCAAGATGTTCTTTTAGGCTTTGTTCCACATCATTATTGGAAAGTCTTTCTCCCCGAAAAGCAAAAGCTCCGGTTGAAGTACTGATTCTGTTTTCATCTTTTTTAGGCGCTTCCCAGATTCTGTTGTGATCAAGAAATGTCCGGATATTCAATAGATCTGAAAGATTAATGTTATAATCATTTTTCAGATCTTCGGCAAGTTGGTCGGGATTTCCGATGTCGCCCCAAATTACTTTTGCCCAAATATCATTATTGATTAAATTGGCTCGGGTTACATTCAGAGCTGCTTTGTTATAATCTGCACCTACAAGAAATAAAGGATGCTCTTCCAGCATTTTTCCGCGAAGAGTATGTCTTTCAATAGTTTCAAAAATATGCTGAATAAATGCTCCGTTTCCACATCCCATATCCAAAACGCCTTTCGGTTGTTCTGAGATGGGTTTGTTGAAAATAGAAATAATAAAATCGGTAACTACTTTAAAATAGGTGGAATGTGCACCGCCACTTCCCCAAACATTCATTTTTCTGTCTACATGAGCTTCATCTTCGTTCTCACTAATATTTCTTAGCTGATTTGGATTTCCATATAGCAAATCGTTCAATTTGCAAAACATGGGAAGATAAGAAACCGTTACTCCGTAAGAAGTGGCTCTTCTTGCAAAATAGACACCGGTTTCGGTGAATTTGTAGTTGTTGTTATTCTTTGTAAACCAGCCTAAATCGGTAAGAAAGTCCAATATTTTTTCAAAATTTTCAGGATTTTTATGGAATTCTCCCGCTTGGAAAGAAGTTTCCATAAAATATTTATGAAACATTCCGCGCATTCCGAGTTGTACTATGATTGGACCGGCTATGCAACCTTCAATATGTTTTAAGACTTGATTTAAAATATCATTATTTTGGACTTCTTCATTAGTGTATCCAAAATTGGTTTTGAATTCATCCAATAAATAGGAATAATCTGAAAATGAGGATAGCTCAAAATTCTGAAATTGAGAAGAAGTAGTTTCTTTCAGAAAAGGAATAATTTTTTGATAAAGAGGAATAAAAGGTAAAATCTGTGCTGTTTTTTCATTTGCAGAAATAGACACTTCATTTTCTGCATTGTCAATTTTGTAATCTAAAAAACCTTGTGAAGCAAGCGTTCTTAAAGCCACATTCATGTATCCTTTATTGCATGGAATTTTTAGGCAAATTTGTGTTAGAGTTATCTTTTTTTCATTATTGATGAGGTCAAGAACATTTTTTCTCTGCAAAATATCTGCAACAGGAGCGGTTACAATTCCGTCAAGATGCCTGAAAATGGTACTTCTGAGGTTTTTTTTATCCATGAAAATTTGGTTTCAATCATGCTCAAGATAGTAATTTTTTAAAAATTTCTCTTATTTTAAATAAAAAATATTTTGAAGATTAAAAATTAATTTTAACTTTGTATTTCAAAGTTCTTTATATGGAAACGAAAAACTATCACGAAGACCTATCGCACATCCGTTCTATGATGGAGCGTTCTTCCAGATTTATTTCTCTAAGTGGTTTGTCCGGAGTTTTTGCAGGTTTGACGGCTTTATTAGGAGCAGGATATGTATATTTTGTTTTTCAAAGAGAAGGAATTGATTATTTTGAAGGAGATAAAAATGTATTCAGTAAAGATTTGGTCTGCGAACTTTTTATAATTGGTCTGGTTATTTTGGTTTTGGCGATTTCTTTCGGTTATTTTTTTACTGCTAAAAAAAGCAAAAACAAGAATCTTCCAATGTGGGATGCTACCAGTAAAAAACTTTTGCTGGATTTTTCAGTTCCATTATTTACAGGCGGTATGTTTTGTATTGCACTTTTGTATTATAATTTATTTGTATTTATTGCACCGGCCACACTTGTTTTTTACGGATTGGCTTTGGTAAGTGCAGAAAGATATACCTTTTCCGATGTTCGATATTTGGGATATTGCGAAATTTTTCTGGGATTACTTTCCCTTTTCTTTTTAGGTTGGGGTTTAGTTTTTTGGGCTATTGGTTTTGGAATATTGCATATTGTGTACGGATTGATTATGCATAAGAAGTATAAATAAACTAAAATTTTTCTGTCTTAATAAAAATATAGGATCTCTGTAATAATGATAAAAATAAATCAACTTAACAAAGAATTTGAAAGTCGTGTAAGATTGGGCATTATGTCTGTTCTTATGGTAAACGATTGGGTTGATTTCTCTGAAATGAAAAATTTGCTTGAAATTACAGACGGTAATTTGGCGAGCCACAGTAATGCTTTGGAAAAAGTAGGATATATAGAAGTAAAAAAAGAGTTTGTAGGAAAAAAGCCTAAAACTTCTTATAGAGTAACAAAAAATGGGAGAGATGCTTTTGCAGAACATTTAAACTCTTTGGAAAAATTATTGGGAAAATAGTGTATATTTTTTTGTATTTAAACTTTGAAATACAAAGTACTTTATAAAAAATTAAATAATATGATTTTACAAAAACAAAAAACAACGATCGTCTTTGCGGTTTCGGTTTTGATATTGGCAACTGCATTTTTCGGAAACCTTTTTGTAGAAGGCTGGAACTGACTCTCCTTAAAAAATTAATTAGCAAAGTTTTTTATGAAAAATATTTTAATTATCAATCCACCACACAAATCTATTGGAAGCAGATTAGCAAATGAACATCTTCCTCCTTTAGGTTTATTGTCAATAGCGGGACCACTCATTGATAACGGTTTTAAGGTAGAATTATTAGATGCCGATTTTTACAACTGTACTCTGGACGAAATTTTAAAACTAATTGAAAACAAACCGCCTGATTTTATTTTGATGGGACATTCCGGTTCTACTTCGGCTCAACCCATCATTAATAAATTATCAAAACTAATTAAAGATAAAATTGAAACGACAATAATTGTTGGCGGAGTTTTCCCAACCTATCATTGGAAAGAAATTTTAGAAGAAAATCCAACCATAGATTATATAGTTTGTGGTGAAGGGGAAGAAACTTGCCTAAACTTGATGAAAACATTGGTTTTTGCTCCTTCGGAAATCTCTCAAGTAAAAGGAATTGCGTACAGAAAAAACGAAATTGCGCATAAAAATGCACCGGCTTCTTTAATAAAAGATTTAGACCAGTTCAGAATTGCTTGGGAACTTATGAAGGGATACAATTATACCTATTGGGGAAAGAAAAAAGCAGTGGTTTTGCAATTTTCCAGAGGTTGTCCGTATCCGTGTGCTTACTGTGGTCAAAATCTTTTTTGGCAAAAATTCAGATATAGAAATCCACAAAAATTGGCAGACGAAATAGAAATGCTTCATACAAAATACGGTATTGAAGTCATCAATTTCGCAGACGAAAACCCATCTTCTAATCCGAAAATGTGGAAGGAGTTTTTGCAGGCTTTAGTAGCAAAAAATCTTGATTTGATATTGGTTGGTTCCATCCGTGCAGATAATATTGTGAGGGATAAAGATTTTCTTCACCTGTACAAAAAAGCAGGATTTGAGAGGTTTTTACTGGGAATTGAAAATTATGATGAGGAAGTTTTAGAAAAAATTAAAAAAGCGGGTACTATTTCTAAAGACAAAGAAGCCATCCAACTTTTGAGACAGCACAAAATTTTGTCTATGGCAACGTATGTAGTAGGATTTGAGGATGAAAAACCTAAAGATTTTTACAATAGTCTCAGACAATTATTAGAATACGACCCGGATCAAATTCAACTGCTGTATCTAACGCCGCACAAATGGACTCCTTATTTTTCGGAAGTTGAAGAAAGAGAAATTATAATAGAAGACCAAGCATTTTGGGATTACAAGCATCAGATTTTGAAGACCAAATTTTTAAAATCTTGGCAAGTGATTTTACTGGTGAAATTGGTAGAACTGATTTTGCAAATTCGTCCGAAAGCAATCTACAGAACCTATTTTCAAAAAGATAAAAGGCTGAGAAAAGCAATGCAATGGTATGTTAATATCGGACGCAGGGTTTGGTTTTGGGAACTATACCAGTACTTTTTTGTAGTTCCGAAAAGCCGTAACAAAATGCTATTGAAAAATTATTGGAAATCTTAAATCATCATAAATGGAAAATAAAAACATTTTAAACATAGGCAAATTTCTATTTGGGGTATCATTTTTATTAGGAAATATCTGTCTTATCGGTTATTTAATTACAAGAAACGAAGGCTTTATGGCAGGAGGATTCATGCTTCTTTTATTTGGCTCGTTTCTCAATTTATTAGTAGCCTGCTGCTTGCTTTTCTACGGATTATTTAGTAAAACTCAGCTTATAGTTTGTTTAAAATCTATCGCCATTCTTTTAATTAATATTCCTATCGCTATTCTTTATGCTTTTATAGGACTCAACGTTTAAAAAATAAATTATAGAACAACCAAATAATATAAAGGATGGTTCTGAAAGAATTATAAAAAAATAAATATTTGAATATGAAAAAACTACGCGTGAAATTTTTAGTTTTCATGTATGAAATCTCACAAAAGCACTACCGCAGATTCTTCAAAAGAAAGAAAAGGAAATGGCAATTCAATGAAAAACAGCTTCTTGCCTTTCAGGAAGATTCTCTTGGAAGGAGATTAGGAGAATTTTATGAAAAACATGGTTTTCGTATGATTCCGCAAATGGAAAACCATGATGTCTATCATCTTATTACAGAATGCGGAACTAATGTAGCGGACGAAATTGCAATGCAGTATCTGCTTTTCGGGAACGGAAAGAGAAGTGCATATCTCTTAGGCGTGTTATTTCTGGGAACTTTAATATTTCCGGAGCATTTTAAAACATATTTAAAGGCTTATAGAAAAGGAAAAAATATGAAAGCCTTCCATCATTGGGATTTTGAAGCTCTGCTTTGGCAAGATTTTCAGCATCTGAAAGATTTTATTCAGCAGAAAAATCCAACAGTTCTTTATTAACTAAATTTTTTAATTTTTTAAATCTCAAAAAAATGAAAATCCACCACTTAATCATCCTCACAACAGCACTTTTCATAGTACTTTTTTATGATGAAAATCTTGGACTTAATCTCGGAATTCTTGGTATTGTGTATGCATTGTTCACACTATACAAAACTCCCGAAAAAAATAAGACAAAAGTTTTCTTTGTTTTATTTACCACTTCTGTTTTATCGAGTTTTGCCTTTGCTTGGTACGGAGATTTTCCGTCCTTTTTGGCGGTATCAGCTTCGCTTATCTTATTGGCATTTAAATCCAAAACCAGAAAGCTGAAAACATTCTTTATTATTCCTGTTTTTATTGTGAATTGTGTCACTTTCATTTTCCGGTTTTTAAGTTTTGAAAAGTGGCTTCCAAAACGCAATACTTCGGGAATGCTGCAAAAACTAATAGCATTTGTACTGATTCCTTCTGTTTTTTTGATTGCATTTTTCTGCATCTATACTTATGGAAGCGATCATTTTGCTAATCTGTTCGTCGATTTTGAATTGGATCTTAATTTTGGGCAATTATTTGCAATTTCTGCACTCGGTTTTTTCATAGCCTTCAATTTCTGGAATTTTGCCATTGAAAGATTGATTTATAAGCAGAACCATTATTTGGAAAATAATTTTCTGAATCAAGAAAAAATAGCAAAACCTACTTTTGGTTTTATGACATTGGATTTGGAAAGAGCGAGTGGGGTTATTACATTCATGTTGCTGAATGTCATGCTTTTGTTTTTTATTTTCACCTATAATTATGAACAGTTTTACGAAATTCCGAAAACACCATCTCAGTTATCAGAAGAGACACATGAAAGAGTAGCTGCTGTTATTTTCAGTATTGTGATGGCAGTTGTGGTGATTTTGTTTTACTTCAAATCCGGTTTCAATTTTGATAAAAACGCAGGTTTGCTGAAAATTTCTGCAAAGATTTGGATTATCTTGAATGTCGTATTGGTATTTTCAGCAATGGCAAAAAATACGGAATATGTTGTCAATCTTGGACTTACCTATAAAAGATTGGGAGTATATGCGTTTTTGATTTTAAGTGTAATTGGGCTCTTTTTTACTTTCATTAAAATTCAGAAACAGAAAACCAATGCGTATTTGTTCAATCAAATGATTTGGTATTTCTATGGAACAATTTTGGTTTGCAGTTATATCAATTGGGGAGGAATTTTGAGCAATTATAACCTTCAAAAAGAAAATTTTGATATCAATTATCTAATTACAGATGTCGATTATAATGAAAGAATTCTTTTGAATCATATAAAAGATAAAAGCATAAAAAAACGTATTATTGAGAAAGTAGCTACAAAATATAATTCTGATGATAGACAAACTTTCCTTTCCAAAATAATGTACTATGAAACAGTAAAATAATGATACTATGAAAAAGATACTTTTTTTGATTCCCCTCGTTATTTTATCCTGCAAAAAAGATGTTCCTATTACAGAAACTTCGGTAAAAGATTCTGTAAAAACAACAGAAGAAATTGCAAAGAGCAAAGCGGATTCTATTGCGATAAGAGATTCAATTATCAATAATTCTCCAAGGGTAAAAAAAGTTTTAAAAGAAGGTATCATGCGACAAAATGAAGGAGATGAGATCATTCGTGAGACAGATGCATCACAACTTCCATTTAGTATAGGTGATGAATTTGTTTCTGAAAATCAAAAACTTATTCTGAAAATCAAAAATTTTGAAAAGCCAGAAATTTCCGCAACTGTTGCTACTAAAAATAGGAACATGAATATCCGCATCAACCAGATTAGACTTCCGGATGGAAGCTATGATGGACCATTTAACCAGAGTATAAAAAATTATGCTGTTTCAAAAAATGGTGAGATATGGCTCATTGTAGGAAAAAGCAATATGGTTTCAGGAGAGGCAAAAGGAAGTTTTACAATAAGTGTAGAATAGCTTTGGTACAATTTCTGTAAAATCCTGAATATCCAAATATAATAATATGAAAAATATTTTTTTAACGGCAGTTATTGGTTCATCAGTTTTTGTTAGTTGTGGTACGGTTCAATCTATTGTTCAGAACACATTTCCTTATACTGCAAATGTTTTGATTTCTACAGGAGTTCCTGCCAATCAAGAAGTATCTTCTACTTCCACAGCTTCAAATGTCCAGACATGGATAGGAGGGAATAACAATGCAAATATTAAAAACATTAGAATTTCTGAAGCTAAAATAAATGTAGTATCACCTTCCAACGGAAGTTTGAGTGATTTGAAATCTATAAAAGTTTATATATCATCATCCGGAGCAGGAGAAAAGTTGGTAGCTTCAAGAAGTGATATCAATACAAATGCGAAAAGCCTTACTTTGGATCTGAATGAATCCGGATATTTGGATACTATTGTGAAAAGTTCCGGACTTACGGTGAGAACGGTCTATATTCTAAAAAATCAGACATCTTCTGACATGAATATCAGAGTTGCACTAAATTTTTCAAGTGTTCCTGCTAATTAGTTTTATCAATAAAAAATCCGTCTGAAAATATTTTCGGACGGATTTTTATTTTTTATTTAAAATCTACGAGTTCTACATCAAAAATAATAGTAGCTCCTGGAGGAATTACACCACCTGCTCCTTCATCTCCATAAGCCAAATCAGAAGGAATGTAAAATTTGTATTTAGCTCCTTTGTTCATTAGTTGGATACCTTCTGTCCAACCTTTTATTACATTCGAAAGATTGAGTTCAATTGGTTTTCCACCATTTTTATCAGTAGAATCGAAAACCGTTCCGTCCATCAGTTTTCCTGTATAGGTTACATTTGCAGTACTTGTAGCAGTAGGTTTTGCAGTTCCTTCACCTTCCTTCAAAACTTCGTATTGTAAACCGCTTGCTGTTGTTTTTATTTTTGGGTTTTGCTTGTTTTTTGCAGAAAATTCAGCACCTTTCTTTTTATTTTCTTCAGCCTTCAATTTCATTTGGGCAAGCATTTTTTCATTTTGCTTCTGCATAAAACCTTGTAAAAAAGTATCCTTTTCCTCTAAAGGAAATAATTTTGGTTTTCCGGAAAACTCTTCTTTCATTGCCTGAGCCAAAAGATCAGCATCCACAGAAAATCCTTGTCTTTTCATGTTTTGTGCTATATCAAGACCTATATAATACGATGCTTTTTGGTCTTCTGTATATGTTTTTTGGGCGAAAGAAAAACCAAATCCGGTTAAAAGAACCAGAGTAGTTAATGTTTTTTTCATTTTTTTGAATATAAATTATTAAGTTGTTGCAAATTTACAATTTTGTAGCAGAATCCATAACAATAGTTACAGGTCCGTCATTGAGTAAAGAAACTTTCATATCGGCGCCGAAAATCCCACTTTCGGTTTTCAATCCGGATTTTGCAATTTCTTCTTTGAAATAATCAAAAAGTGGAATTGCCTTTTCAGGTTTTGCAGCTTTTATAAAAGAAGGTCTGTTCCCTTTTTTATAATCGGCGATTAAAGTAAACTGACTGATACAAAGAATCTCTCCTTTGATGTCCATCACAGAAAGATTCATCTTGCCTTCATTATCGCTAAAAATTCTCAGATTTAAAATTTTCTGAACAAGCCAATCCGCATCTTCTTTACCATCATCTTCATGAACTCCTATCAGTAATAATAAACCCATAGAAATATTTCCAACAATTTCTCCTCCTACTTTTACACTTGCTTCAGAGACTCTTTGTATAACTGCCTTCATTTAAAACCTAAATCAATTGTAAACCGTTAAAGTATTGCTGAAAGAATCATAATTATAAAGATAAGTTTTTGGAGGAATGTTGGCAACCGAAGTAGGCTGACCTGTGATAAGAATCCATTCTGCTCCATCTTTTGGACATACGATTTTGATATTATTTACAACATTTAGGGTTGTTGTATCTTCCGGACAGATATGGGGAGCATTTCTATCATAAATTTTAAAACCGTTAGAAGTTCGTACAACTATTAATCCACGAGTTCCGGAGCTTTGCTCATCTACATAAATCCAACCTCCAACCGTTTGCAAATCAAAATAGGCAGGAAGATTAAGATTAAGAACAACATTGATATTAGTACTCGGAAAGCAATTGACTGTATCTTCACGATTGCCACATGATTCAATTGGAGATAAAAAGCTGAAAATCAAAAGGATTAATGAAAAAGCATGCAAAAATTTATTTTTCATTTCAAAAATAATTCTTATATTTGTAGAACGAAATTTTAACGATAACATTGTCCGGCAAATGTCGGATTATTTTTTTATACTAACGCTAAATTTAGAAAAATATGGCAACTTATGTTACAAAAGAAGGACTTGATAAAATGAAAGCGGAGCTGGAGCACCTTGAAACTGTTGAAAGGCCAAAAATTACTCAGCAGATTGCTGAAGCTCGCGATAAAGGAGATCTTTCTGAAAATGCAGAATATGATGCCGCAAAAGAGGCTCAGGGAATGCTGGAAATGAAAATTTCTAAATTGAAAGATACTATTGCCAACTCTAAAGTAATTGACGAATCTCAGTTGGATACTTCTAAAGTGTCTATTCTGATGACTGTTCGCCTAAAAAACCTAATTACAAAACAAGAACAAAAATTCAAATTAGTACCTGATAATGAGAGTGATCTGAAATCAGGAAAAATTTCTGTGAATACACCTATAGCTAAAGGTCTTCTTGGTAAAGCAGTAGGAGAGACAGCAGATATTGTGCTGCCAAACGGTAATAAACTTTCTTTTGAAGTTTTGGAAATTTCTCTATAAAAGTTGTAAAATAATGAGAACGCAAAAAATGTAACTTGCATTTGAAAATTTACACATTATAAAACAAAGAAAACATGAGTAGTATATTCACCAAAATAGTCGATGGACACATTCCTTGTTATAAAATAGCTGAAGATAATGATCATTTGGCGTTTTTAGATGCAATGCCTTTAGTAGAAGGACATACTTTGGTGATTCCCAAAAAAGAAATAGACCTGATTTTTGATCTTGAAAATGAAGAGTTTAAAAATCTTTGGAATTTTGCTCAGGGAATAGCCAAACAATTAGGGAAGGCATATCCTGATAAAAGAGTTGCTGTTGCTGTTGTTGGGCTGGAAGTTCCACATGCCCATATTCATCTTGTTCCCATTACTAAAATGGAAGATATGAATTTTAGAAATGTGAGATTGAAGTTCAGTCCAGAAGAATATCAAAAAATTCAAGAAAAATTAATCAATAATTGATTATTATTAAAAAAAAATTATTATCTTTATTATATCTTAAATAATTTATGAACCCTAACCAATGTTCATTTTGCGGAAGAAAAAGAAATGAAGTACAAATGCTGATTTCCGGACAAAATGGATTTATTTGTGAAAATTGTATAGAGCAGGCTCATACAATTGTTAAAAGTAATGTTTCAGAAAATGGCTTTTCTCCTGCGGAAAATATGGGGGAGCTTAAAAAGCCTAAAGAAATTAAAGAATTTTTAGATCAATATGTAATAGGACAAGAACAGGCAAAAAAACAACTTTCTATAGCAGTCTATAATCATTATAAGAGGCTTCTTCATGCCAAAGTTGAAAATCGTGAAGTAGAAATAGAAAAATCCAATATTATAATGATTGGAGAGACGGGAACAGGAAAGACTTTATTGGCGAAAACAATTGCTCGTGAATTGAATGTGCCGTTTTGTATTGTAGATGCTACGATTCTTACTGAAGCCGGATATGTGGGAGAAGATGTGGAAAGTATTCTTTCAAGGTTATTGATGGTTGCAGATTATGATGTAGAAAAAGCGGAAAAAGGGATCGTTTTTATTGATGAGATTGATAAAATTGCAAGAAAATCAGATAATCCAAGTATAACAAGAGATGTTTCCGGAGAAGGTGTTCAGCAAGGATTACTGAAATTATTAGAAGGGAGTATTGTGAATGTACCTCCGCAAGGTGGGAGAAAACATCCTGATCAAAAATATATTCAGGTGAATACTCAGAATATTCTTTTCATTGCTGGTGGAGCATTTGATGGAATCAAACAGATTATTGAAAGAAGACTAAATAAACAAGCAATTGGATTTAGTTCTGAAAAAATAAATAAGGTGGATGAAGAAGATGATGTTTTGTCTCAAATTAATGCAACAGATTTGAGAAGTTTTGGACTCATCCCGGAACTTTTAGGAAGGTTTCCAATTATTACTTATTTGGACAAACTTACAAAAGAAACTATGGTTCGCATAATGAAAGAACCAAAAAACTCAATTATTAACCAGTTCACCGAGCTTTTCAAGATGGATGAGGTGGAATTGGTGTTTACAGATGAAGCAATTGAAAAAATTGTAGATGAAACTATTGAAAAAGGTCTTGGAGCAAGAGGATTGCGCGGAACTACGGAGAAAGTTTTGGAGGATTATATGTTTCATATAGGAGAAGAAAAAAGGCTGATACTGAATAAAGAAAACGTATTAATTTAATATAATATTGGTATTTAAAAAATTATTTTTAAATTTGCACGAGAAATAGTAACAAAAACACACCAATAGAATTATGAGAAAAGATTTATTAATTTTAGGAAGCTTAGTGTTCGCTGCACATTTTGTGAATGCTCAAGTGTTGACTTTTGTTGGGGACAATGCTGCTGTTACCGTTAAAGATGGTGCTCTGGTTTATTCCGGAGGTGGTTGGCAGAATACAGGTAGTGGTAAAGTTGATAACGAAGGTGATATTATGGTTGTAGGTACTCCTGGTACAGACGTTTTTAATATTGCATCTGGAGCAGATTTTAGATTAAAATATACTAATAGCTCTACCTACGGACAACTTTATATTACTGGCGTTTCCCAAGGTAGCATTAGTGGAAAAGTGAATAAGGAATATAAGGCTGATAATAATAGCTCAGATCAGTTAGGTTCTCTTGGTAGACAGCAAATTTCTTTGCCTTTCTATAATTTCACTATTCAGGATATAAAGAATGCTATTGAGCCGGGTAATGTAAATGCATCATGGTTAAACACTACTACTACTACATTGAACTATACAGGTAGATTTAATGTAGCATCTATTTTTAAGTGGAACAACGCAAGAGCTAGGTATGACCAAATCACAGGTGCTAATACAACTGTAGTCGGAAAACCTACCGATTATTATATCCTTCCAAGAAGAAGTCAAAATGCACTCGGCACTGCTTTTAATGAGGAGTGGGATGCTGTGAACAATCTTAAAACGTTTTCCGGTACTCCTGCATCTGACGAAGATGCTAATGTAAAGTTTAGTCTAACCGGAGCTGCAGCCGGAATCAATTTCGGAATCAACGGAAATACTAAAAACTTTTATGCAGAAAGATATAACTCCTATATTACTGATCCATTTCGCTCAGGAGGAGGAACTTCTGGAACTCCAGCTTGGGAAGCTGATTATGGAAAAAATCTATATCAACTTGCAAATCCTTTTTTAATGAATATTGACCTTAAGTATATAGGTCATAATGAAGGAGCTTCAGGAGATGGTATTGAAATCAAAGGACTTTATGGTGTTGCTACTTTTGGAGCGAATGGAGTTACTTGGCAAAATGGAGAGGGTTCCACATATTCAACTACAGGTATCAATTTTGCAACAACTTCAGGTGGAGTTTTACAAGGTGGAGATGTTACTTCTGTTGTAAAACCTATGGGTGAATTTTATATTAAAATGGATAAAGACTATGTGTCTCCAAGTACAGATTTCAGTATGCAAAATACAAGAAGATTTTCTCAAACCCGTAGAACTTCTAATACATATAATGTTGCCGGTAAGGGCGCTTCTTCAATCCCTTCTGATAAAATTGTAAAACAAGTTGCTGTTATTTTGAAAGATTCTTCTGGAAATGAAATGGGAAGAACTTACTATGCTGTTACACCTTCTGCTCAAACAGGTTTTTCTGATAGCAGAGAACTTCAGGCTTATGTATTGAAATATCCAATATATACAAAAGAAGAATTAGCATCTGGTGGGGAAGATGTAGCTCAAAAAGGTATGCTTTATATTAATTCGGCTAATGAATTTAATTTTGCTAAAAAAGAAATCCCTTTAAAAATTGAAAGTACCAATGGAGCAACTTTAAGTTTTGAAGTTTATGAAGGAGGTGATAGATTGCAAAATGGTGAACAACTTTCTTCAGGAAAATCATTTTATATTAAAGTAAATAATGAGGTAACTCAAATAGTTGATGGTGCAAGTATTGCACTTACTAATGGAAACTATGGACTATATTATGATACTCCGGAAAGTTTCTTAGCAAGTTCTGACGCAGTACTTTCTCAAACTATAGTTGCTAAAAAAGACACTGATTGGGTTATACGTTTTGCTAAAAACTGGAAGTCTGCTGATGTTGAAGTATATTCAGCGGCGGGGCAACTTATCCATTCAAAAAAGAATGTTTCTACATCACAAGACTATATTATTCCTATAGACATAAAAGCCAACGGATTATATATAGTAAGAACAACTTCTAATAATGGAGAAGTGGTCACCAAAAAAATTGTTAAATAGTAAAACCAAAACCACGAAGAATGAAAAATAATATATTTTATAGAAATTTAACCTTAGTTTTCCTTTTAATATTCGGATTTTTAGCAAACGCTCAAACTCCGCCTCCACCTCCTCCAGGAGAAGAAGGGGATATAGGTGCAATTTCTCAGCCTATTGATGGATATGTAATTTGGTTATTAATTGTCGGAATAGTTTTTATTGTTCTCACTTTAAGTAGAAAGTCAAAGCTGATTAAAAATATCTAAAACAATATAAAACTCACTATTTTTAGTGAGTTTTTTTTTATTTTTGTGTATGAAAAAATTTATAACACTTTTGGTATTGGGTTCTTTTTTCAATGCTCAATCTCAGTTTAAAGTTACTATTGAAGTTCCCTCAGAATTTAGTTCTAAAGAAGCATACATTTATACTTTGGACGGATCGAAGGATATACTGAAAACCAAAGAGAATCGTAGTGGGAATAGTTGGAATATCAGTATTTCTAAACCGTATGTCGGTATGATGAAAGTTTTTTTTCCTGAAACAAATACGTCTCTGAATTTTATTTCTGAAAATAAAGATGTCAAATTAAAAGTATTGACAAATAATAACAAAATTTCTAAAGTAGATTTTTTGGATGAGGCTAACTCTTTAATGGCTTCTATTCAAGATGTTCAGCAGAAAAGGGAATATATACTTCCAGCTTTGTATCAAATCAAAGAGTACTACCAGAAAAGTTCAGATTTTGGAGGTGCATTGGATAGAGAGATTGACAGACTTTCAGAGGCCACTCCAGATGCTTCTAAATTTCCATTTATTAGTTATTACAGTTCTAATTATAATAAGTTTATTCTAAAGGATGCGACAAAGCAACCTGCTACTGAAAAAGATATTCGTGAATTTTTGGTAAAATCAAATGATTTGCTTGAGACATCTTCTTTAATGAGACCCATATTAGTTTCATATTTGAATTTGGCGTCGGGTTCAAGTTCCAGTACAACAAATGTCTCAGGCGCTATTGATGATCTTTTGAATGCTGTTAATATTGAAACACCAAGAGGTCAGACTGTACTTTCCGAATTAATAGATGTTTTTGATCTATATGGAATGAATGATTTAAAAACTAAGTATCTTGCCGAAGCTAAAGGTTTAAAGTGTACCATAAATGATCGACTGACTTCTACTATTAAAAGTAATGTGAATACCGAAATAGGTGCAAAATTTCCAAATTATAAATTTGTGAATGTTGTAAACACAACTGCTAAAAGCATTCATGATATAAAAGCCGGAAAGAAGATCATTGTATTTTGGTCATCCACCTGTTCACATTGTGAAAAGGAACTTCCAGAGATTTTAGAGAAGTATTTGGAGCTTAAAAAGCAAAACGTGGAAGTTATAGGACTATCTCTTGACTCAGATAAAGATTCTTATGTAGCTAAGATAAAAAGTTTCCCTTGGATCAATGATTCTGAATTGAAGGGATGGTATTGTTCATATACAGAAACATATAATGTACATGCTACTCCTTCCTATTTTATATTAGATTCTGATAATAAAATAGTTGCAAAACCAGATCATGTAAAAGATGTAATTAGTTACTTCAATTTAAAATAATACTTGTGTAAAAAGCAAATTATTTATATATTTGCGCCACCAAAAAGGCGAGGTAGCTCAGGTGGTTAGAGCGTTGGATTCATAACCCAAAGGTCACGGGTTCAAATCCCGTCTTCGCTACAAAAAATCTCAATGTAAATTGAGATTTTTTTATTTTCCATTCATATTTATTTAATGTTGCGTTATTTTTAAGTATAAATATTTATCATTATTACTTATTTAATAATTTTTGTTTTTCAATGAATATTTTTTATATTTATTTTTTTATAATCATAAATTAGTAAAAAAAAATCAAAAAATATTTGGCGTTTTCTAAAATTAATGTATCTTTACGACGCTTTGATAGAGCATTTTTTGTTACTAAAAAGTAATAAATTTTTTTTCATCATTTGTGTTTTTGGAATCGCGTTGAGAAACGCGATTCTTTTTTATCTTAATCCCTTTCATACCGTACTAATAAATCAATAAAATAAGAATATGTGATGCTTCCTTCCTGTTGATTTGATTTTAAGAAAAGGTTATTAGTCATTTCAAAAAAATTATCAAGAGGGCCTTCGTGCTGTAGAATGAAGAGTTTTTCATTAAGGCGATCTCTTTTCATTCCTGAAGAATATTTTTTTAAAACTTGTCTTACAAATTCCGGATTTTCTTCAACTAATGAATTTAAAAGGCTTTTCAACACAAAATAATTGGTGCTGTATTTTAAATCTGCATTTTCAGAATCTTTGCCAATGAGAAAGCCGATAAAATTTGCCTCTTGTTCACGAGCAAAACCTAATTGATGGGAGCTTTCATGTGCTAATGTAAATGGAATATAAGAAGATGGTAATTCCGGATTATACTGAGCTTCCGCTGTAAACGGGTTATAGTATCCTAAAATTCCGGTATAATTCATAATACCTCTGAAAATACTTGTTTTGAAAGAATGTACTTCAGTTCCTTTCTTATGGGTGATCCATTGAGGGATTTTGTTTTGGCTCTTCAAAATTTCATATTCTAATTCTTTCTGATCAGTAATTTTGAAAACTCCTTTTTGATCTTCCTTTACTAATTCGCGGGAATTTTTGCAGCGTTCTAAATATTTCCAAACCAAAGCCTTTGTTTCGTTCAGGTTGGGTTCTTCTTTTGAAAGTTTTTTAATCAAAGGTTCCTGAAAATAGAGTAGCCCCCAAAAGAATTGATAAATAAAGTAAATACAATTGAGAGTAATCAACAATTTTGTCACAGACTCCTTTCTGCTTTTCTTTTTTAAAATTTTAATGAAATAATAAATGAATAAAATAGTCAGTAAAATATATAAGATATCTCCTAACGAAAAAGGAATCCAAGAAAAAAAGTTTTGATGAATCTTTTTTTGAATTTCAAAAAAGGATTCGTTTAAGGAAATGACAAAATTTATTTTAGATAGTACATAAAACAAAAGAAATTGGGCAAGTAAAATCCCTGCCCAAAATCTGTTTTTATAATATGAGTTTTTTTTGTTAGTGTCCACCCTCACTTTTTATTTTATCAAGATCTATTCCCTGGGATTTTAAAATTCCGCTTACTCTTATTGCATAAAAGGCAAGATAAGCGAAGCAAATGATACCTACAATATAACTTGTGTGTATGCTGGTCATATCGGCAAGTTTTCCTTGTGTCCAGCTTACAATTCCGCCTCCCATAATCATCATAATAAGAAATCCTGAACCTTCATTGGTGTGCTTTCCTAAACCATTAATAGCTAAAGCGAAAATACAAGGCCATAAAGTTGAACAAAATAAACCAACACTTGTAAATGCATAAACTGAAGTCATTCCTGTAGTAAGCATTCCGACTAATAAAGCTGCAATTCCTGCAACGGAAAATATAAGCAACATTCTTGCAGGATTTCCTTTACTCATAATATCACAAGCAATCATTACAAGAATTATTAAACCATATACGTAAAAATGGGAAAGATCATGCTTCGCAATAGCGTTTACTAATAAGAAAACTCCGAAAGCAAGATAAGGAGCTAAAAAGCGTAATATTTTTTTGAAACCAGCACTTACATCAAACGCGTCTACTGCACCAGTCCAACGTCCGATCATTAGAGATGCCCAGTATAAAGAAACGTAAGGGGCAGTATCCTTAGTCGCAAATCCTAAAGATTTTTCCATATATGCAGGCAAATTACTTGCTGTGGAAACTTCAACACCTACATATACAAAAATAGCAATCATTCCTAAAACTAATTGTGGATACTGAAATGCAGAACTTCGGTGTTCACCTTTTACATTATCATCTGTATCTTCTAAATTTGTTGGTGTTACTGTAGGAAGAGAAGAGAACTTCAGCATAATAGCAACAAGAATAAAAGCAGCACCCAAAACCAAATATGGAATTTTTACCGATTCAATACTTGCATCTGTATTAGCAGCAGTAGCGGATCCAAAAATTGCAAAAGCTACAATAAGTGGTCCGATGGTAGTACCAAAATTATTAACACCTCCAGCCATAGTCAAACGTTGTGAGCCGGTTTCTTTTGGGCCAACTTCTATTGCTAAAGGATTAGCTACAATTTGTTGCAAAGAAAATCCTAGACCTACAATAAAAAGTCCAGAAATCATTAGTGGAAATGAGCCTAAATTTGCAGCCGGATAAAATAATAATGTTCCTGCCGCAGAAATCAGAAGTCCAAGAATCAATCCGTTTTTGTAACCGATTTTATTGATTAGATCCTGTTTTATTCCTTTTGAAATAAACATATAAATTAGCGAGCCCACTGTATAAGCAACATAAAAAGCTACTGAAACCAATTGGCTCTGGCTTTGTGAAAGATTAAAGGCTTTTTTGAAAACTGGGATCAGAATATCATTGCTCGCTGCTACAAATCCCCAGAAAAAAAATACGGAAACCAATGAAGCGAATTGCCCCCAATTGGTTTGTTTAGAATAGTTATTGGACATACTTGTTAAAAATTTCTTAATAACAAATATATTTATTTTTTTGAAAAGTAATGCGATTCCAATGTTTTTTTTATCTCATTTTGAGAAATTAATTTTTGTTCTGCGGAAGTAAGTTCCGGTTCTAGTATGTCATTGAAATAGATTTTTACAACTCCGGGATGTCCTTTTCCATTATCGAAAGGAAACATTTCTTTTAATCCTGCAAACGTAAAAACGGCTAAAGAAAAATGGTGTTTTGTAGAAAGGATAAAAGCACCATCTTTAAAATTATCCAGTAGAACATTGGTATCATCCGGAACTCCACCTTCAGGAAAAATGACAATGCTATCACCTTCTTCCATTCTTTCAGCACACCTTCTATATACATCAGCACGACTCCTTGCAGAAGATCGATCAACCATTACACAGATTCTTTTATAGATAGTACCGAAAATAGGAATTTTTACCAGTTCTTTCTTTCCTACAAAGCAAATCGGATGATGAGGAAAAAGAATACATGGAAGCATCACATCTATGATAGAGGTGTGATTGGCAATAATAACATATTGTTTGTTTTTATCAATTTTCTTATCGGTAAGGTTTTTTAATGTGTATCGGAAGCCCATTCCATAGAACATTCCATAACACCAAAGTCTTACAAAAAAATAGGCATATTTATAATGTTCTTTTCTAAAGGAAAGAATATAAACCGGAACAAAAAATAGGATAGTAAGAATGGCGCCCAGAATTACCAGCCACCCTCTCCATAAATAATTTAATACTTTTATCATTTAAATTTCCAAAAATAGTGATCTATCCATTGAAAATCAATCTTTTTTTTACAGAATAGTTTAGTATGGATACAAGTACGATAGCAAAAATTTTACTTAATATCTCAGGACTGAAAACGAAAAATCCCATATCGATGTTGTCTACAAAAACAAACCTGAAAAAGATTTGGAAAAAAGCAAGACTTAATATTGTAGAAAAAACAGAAACAGCCATAAAATAGGCAAACTCTCTTTTTTTGGAATGCTTTCCTCTTTCGAATACGAACCAGATACTGAAAAAATAATTGGAAATAATTCCGCAAGCGGTAGAAAAAATATTACTCAACGGAAAATGTATTCCATGAAAATCTATTTCCTGAGGAAGGATTTTAGGGATATACACACTAAAGATTTTGAATGAACCAATTTCCAAAATAGCACTTAGTCCACCAGCAATAACAAAAAACAAAACCTGTTTCTGTTTGAGTAAAAGATGTTTCATCCGAATTATTATGCTGCAAATTTAAACATAATGTTAATTCATCAAAATTCATTCAAAAAAAATTTTTTAGTTGGGAAAATATTTTTAAATTTAATTTATCAGTTTACGAAATATTACCTGATAATATATGCGTATTTAAATATTAACAGAAATGCATTTTTTATCTTGAGGCACGTGCTTTTATAATCCTTATTTATCTAACAGATTAAAAATAACCGCCTTGAAAACCAATCAACCGTTTAGGAAATTTACACCCCAGCAAAAAAAAATTGAAGAGCTTGAAAAATCCAATTTACGATTTAAACGTATTTATTCAGAATACGAATTGATGTCACAAGAACTTTGGAATCTTGAAAATTCTGACGGACCGGCAGTTCCTGATGATTTTATTAATGCGATTAAACTGCAAACGACTTTTTTAGAAGATGAAATCAATGATTGGCTTATTGATTACAGGAAAGAACAAGATGATTAATCTATCAGATCATTTTAACATTTAATTTCATATTTTAGCAAACCTAAATTTTGCTAAAATATGATAATTATTGTTGATGGTGGTTCTACAAAATGCGATTGGGTTGTTCTGGATAATCAGGGCAATTTTCAATTTAAGACCAATACCACTGGTTTTAATCCTAATATTATAGACGTAAATAAGATACCTGTAGAACTTCAGAGCAATCAGGAACTTTCTAATGTAAAACATGAAGTGGATCATGTGTTTTTCTACGGCTCAGGTTGTGGAGTGGTAGAAAACTGTGTCAAGGTGGAAAATGCATTGAAACAATTTTTCACCAATTCTAAATTTGTAATTAAGGAAGATTTGACTGCAGCAGCTTATTCTGCATATAATGGGAAACCGGCAATTGTTTGCATTTTGGGAACCGGCTCCAATTCCTGTTATTTTGATGGAACAATGGTGAAAAGAGAACTTCCTTCTCTTGGATTTCTCATTGGTGATGATGGGAGTGGCTGTGCATTGGGAAAGCTTCTTGTAAAAAATTATTTTATGAAGAAACTTCCACCCGATCTTCATCAGCAATTTTCAGAGACGTATAATCTGGAAATTGAAGATCTTATAAAAAATATGTATCATAATTCCAGAGCTAATGCATATTTGGCAGATTTTAGCAAATTTATTGTCGATCGGAAAGAGCATCCGTTTTTGCAGCATTTGGTTTTCGAGGAACTTAAAAATTATTTTGATTATCAGGTTCTTCCTTACGAAGAAAGCAAAAACTGTGAAGTCAATTTTATAGGTTCTATAGCTTATTACTATGAAGATATCTTGAGAGCAGCTGCAGCAGAATTTCATTTAAATATTGGTGTAATTGTTCAGAAGCCTATTGAGAAACTGGTAGAATATCATAAAACTTACATTATTCCTCAATTATAATTTCCAAAAAAATCATAATTTTTCAATTCCTAAAATATACTTATGTCAGCCAATAATAGAGACGAAAAAAATTTTAATAAAGCAGCATTAGACTATCACAAGGCAGAACCGAAAGGTAAAATAGAAGTCATACCATCAAAGCCACATTCTTCGCAAAGAGATTTGTCTCTTGCATATTCTCCGGGAGTTGCAGTTCCGTGTTTAGAAATAGAAAAAGATCCGAAAACCATTTATGATTATACAGGTAAAGGAAATCTGGTTGCTGTTATTTCCAATGGTACTGCGGTTTTAGGTTTGGGAGATATTGGTGCGGAAGCCTCTAAACCTGTGATGGAAGGAAAAGGTCTTCTATTTAAAATCTTTGCAGATATTAATGTATTTGATATTGAAATCAATGAAAAAGATCCGGATAAATTTATAGAAATTGTAAAAGGAATTGCTCCAACTTTCGGAGGGATCAACCTCGAAGATATTAAAGCTCCAGAAGCCTTCTATATCGAACAAAAACTAAAGGAAGAACTCGATATTCCTTTAATGCATGATGATCAGCACGGAACTGCGATTATTTCTGCGGCTGCATTAATCAATGCTTTGGAAATTGCCAACAAAAAAATAGAAGAAGTAAAACTGGTGGTAAACGGAGCCGGAGCTGCTGCTATTGCCTGTACAAAATTATATATTGAACTTGGTCTAAGGAAAGAAAATATATTGATGTGCGACAGTAAAGGCGTTATCAATAAGAATAGAGAAAACCTGACTCCTGAAAAATTGGATTTTGTAGCACAAACTGATATTTCATCTTTGGAAGATGCAGTGAAAAATGCAGATGTTTTTATTGGTCTTTCCAAAGGTGACGTTATGACTCCGGAAATGTTGCTTTCAATGGCTGAAAATCCTATCGTTTTCGGATTGGCAAATCCCGATCCTGAAATTAATTATAATCTTGCCATGTCTACCCGCAAAGATGTAATCATGGCAACCGGAAGAAGCGATTATCCTAATCAGGTGAATAACGTTCTCGGATTTCCGTATATTTTTCGTGGAGCTTTGGATGTTCAGGCAACAGGAATTAATGAAAAAATGAAACTTGCGGCTGTAAGAGCTATTGCAGATTTGGCTAAAGAGCCAGTTCCGGAAGCAGTGATTTTAGCGTACAATTTGAAAAATCTGAGTTTTGGTAGGGAATATTTCATTCCAAAGCCTTTTGATAATCGTTTGATTACGAAAGTTTCCATTGCTGTTGCCAAAGCAGCTATGGAAAGCGGAATTGCAGGAAAACCAATTGAAAATTTTGAAGATTATGAAAACCATCTTCTCGACAGAATGGGGCGTGATGAAAAGCTCATCCGAATGATGCAGAACAGAGCCCGTTCTAACCCGAAACGTGTTACTCTTGGAAATGCTGAAGAATACAATGTACTGAAAGCCGCCCAAATTTTATATGAAGAAGGAATTGCACATCCGATTCTTTTGGGTGATAAAAAATATATCAAATCTCAGATGAAGGAATTCGGGATCGAACTGGATGTTCCCATTGTAGATCCGAGTGATGACGAACAAAAAGCAAAAAGAAAGGAATATCGTGAAACGCTTTGGAAACTTCGCCAAAGAAAAGGTATGAACGAGTATAAAGCCAAAAGATTTGTCCGTCAAAGAGATTATTTTGGCCCATTGATGCTAAGACACGGAGATACTGATGCATTAATTGTAGGATTTTCCAAAAATTATACCTCCGTTTTACGACCTGTTTTAGAAGTGATAGAAAAAGAAAAAGGTGTAGATAAAATTGCCGGAATGATGATGATCTTGTCCGAAAAAAAACCAATTTTCTTTGCAGATACTTCTGTGAACCAAAATCCTTCAGTAGAAGATCTGGTAAATATTGCAAAAATGTCTGAAATGACGGTGAAATCTTTTGCTATTGAGCCAAGAATCGCAATGCTTGCATTTGAAAATTTTGCAGCTATATCGGAAACTTCGAAAAAAGTAGCCAAAGCAGTACAAATTCTCCATGAAAAATATCCGAAAATGGTTGTAGATGGAGAGATTCAGCCGGATTTTGCGATGGATAGCGATCATTTAAGTGATTATCCTTTTTCAAAATTAGGAACAGATCCTGCTAATGTATTTGTGTTTCCGAATCTTGAAAGTGCTAATCTTTCTTATAAAATTATTCGCGGGATGAAAGTAGCTCAGGTTGTAGGGCCGATTTTGATGGGATTGAAACAGCCTGTTCACGTTCTGCAAATGAGATCCAGTGTAGATGAAATTGTGAATCTGGCTACAATAGCTGTGTTGGATGCACAAAGAAGAGATGAAAAATAATTTGTATGAAAGAACACAAAAGTATGGGTAATACATTATAATCAATTCTTTTATTTTCAGAACTAAAAAATATCCCTTTTCAGGGTTTAAAGCTTGAAAAGGGATTCCGATACTGCAATACTTTCTCTTCTCAA